>CAZOHL010000020.1:24033-32446 GCA_964579645.1 uncultured Rikenella sp.
GCTGTCACGCTTCACCACCTCAATCACATTTTCAGCTTTGCCTTTCTCGTACACCCAGTGGGCTATCGTCGAACGACACCTCATGTGGGCCTGTTCTATGTCCTTACCTGGCTGTATCCTAACGATCTGGGTCAGGAAACCGTTGCGGATGTAGCCGTCATACTGGGCCTTTGCAGGCTCATCAGAGGACATTAGCCCGATCTCCGACATCTTCGGATCCATCATGAAATAAAGGGCAAACAGGTCAGCCCTCATCTCCTCCAGTGGTGATGCATAGTTTTTAAGGGCATTTGGATCGGTGCCGGGAGCCAGTTTACCGCTGGCATGTCCGATGCACTCATGCATATCAGTATGCAACGCATCGGAAAGGGAGCCGTATTTTACTGCCCTGTCTATCTCTGCCTGGTCAAAGGCAAACTCCTGCAGGAAACCGCTTCCCCTCGAAACGATATCCTTGGCATCGGTTATATTGGCCAGCGTGACTGACTTGGACCCGGCTTCAGTCCTTATCCAGTTTGAGTTCGGAAGATTGATTCCCAGCGGAGAGGCCGGGTAGCAATCGCCTCCGAGCATTGCCACGTCAATGACGCTGGCAGCAACACCTGTAACTTTCTCCTTGCGGTACTGCGGATCTACTGGCGAGTGGTCCTCGAACCACTGTGCGTTTTCCGTGATCAGAGCAGTTCGCTTCGAAGCTTCCGTGTCCTTATAGTCAACTACAGCTTCCCATGTGGCCTTCATCCCCATAGGGTCTCCGTATGTTTCTATGAAGCCGTTTATATAGTCAACTGACAGCCCGGTATTGCCGGCCCATACCACATTATACTCATCCCATGTCTTTAGATCTCCATTCCGGTAGTATTGCACAAGCAGATCAAGTTCATGCTTCTGCGTTTCGCTCAGCGCAACATCACGCGCTTTTTCAAGCCAGTAAACAATCTTGTCGATGGCCTGACCGTACATTCCTCCGCTCTTCCATGGAATTTCGGTTACTTTGCCATCCACCTTCACAACCTTCGTATTCAGGCCCCAGGAAACCGGCCTTGTTTCTGCCGGGTCAGCAAGGGAGCCATAGAAAGCCTCCACTTCGGCCTGCGTTACTCCCTCGTAGAAGTTATTGGCTGATGCTGTTATCATGTCAATGCCATCCGACTGGTCAACCCTTTTTGCGTACAACGCCGGATCAAACAGCACCGGGGTCAGCATTGCTGTTAGGTCGGTCACACTCTGTCCCTCCTTCAGGGGCAGCCGGGCGGCGTCAGAACCGCTCACCAGGGCAGCAAAATAATCAGATGAAAACCCCGGCACAAATTTGTCATTTGAATAATGATGGTGAATGCCGTTGGCGAAGAATACCCGTTTGGCATATGTTAAAAATGCCTTATAATCTGCACTCTCACGGTCACCTGTATATGTATCGATGATTGCCTCGATTGTCTTGCGGATCAACAGGTTATATCTGAAATTCTGATCCCAGAGAATATCACGCCCGCTCAGCGCTGCCTCTGAGAGGTAATATATGAATTCCTTCTCGGGTGCCGTAAGCTGTTCGAAAGCAGGAAGACGGTATTTGAGCACACTTATATCCTCGAACCTGTCAACCTCGTAGGTGAATTCCGCCTCCGGGGCTGCCTTTTTGCCGGTCTGCCCGCATGAGGTCAATAAAGCTGTTCCCATAAATACAATTGTTCCGATTAATAAGTAATTTTTCATGATACGGTTATATTGTAATGAAGTAACTAAGGTAGCAAAAAGCACTGTTTAAAACAGCTGATCCCCTATTTTTTGGAATCGGTTACAGATGAGGCTATAATTGGTAAATTTGGGATCAACAAGCCCGATACTATGAAAAGACTGATGTTAGCCGCCCTGTTACTGTCTGCTTTATTTGCCACGACGGCATCCGGCCAGGATATAAGTGAATTGATAAGAAACCAGGCGGCCTCCTCAGTCACAGCCGCGGAAGTGATGTACCGCGATCTCCATCAGAACCCGGAACTGTCACTGATGGAGTTCAAAACCGCAGCCATGATGGCCGGGGCACTTGGTAAGCTGGGTTTTGAAGTGACAACCGGTGTGGGTGGCAACGGTGTTGTTGGTGTTCTCAGAAATGGCAAGGGACCGGTAATCATGCTCCGCACCGACATGGATGCACTGCCTGTAAGGGAGACAACCGGACTGCCTTTCGCCAGCATGGTGACCGTGGAAACTCCCCAGGATCGGGAGACACCCGTAATGCACGCATGCGGACATGATCTCCACATGACCGTGTGGCACGGTACACTGCAGACTCTGACAACCCTCAGGGGCAAATGGAAAGGTACCCTGGTCGCCATTGCACAGCCTGCAGAGGAGGTAAGCGGCGGATCTGAACAGATGATTGCAGATGGCCTCTACAGCCGCTTTCCGAAACCAGATTACGCCCTGTGTTACCATGTCAGTCCTGACCTGCCTGCCGGTACTGTGGGATATCTCCCGGGAGCAATATTTGCTGGTGTGAACTCTGCCGACATCAAAGTTTTTGGTGTTGGCGGTCATGGGGCAATGCCTCATAAAACAATTGACCCTGTGGTTCTATCAGCAAAGATAATTCTCAATTACCAGACAATTGTCAGCCGTGAGATCAACCCCGTTTACCCTGCAGTTGTAACCGTTGGTGCAATCCACGGCGGCACGAAGCATAACATCATTCCAGGAGAGGTTGATATGAAACTGACACTGAGGTTTTTCTCTGATGCCGTTTACCGGCAGATAAAAGAGGCTCTGGTCAGAATAGCCAATTGCGAGGCCGCAGCCGCCGGGCTGCCTTTGGAAAAGATGCCGGTAATTGATTTTGCTGACGAATATACTCCTCCGGTTGAGAATGATGCGAACCTGGTCAGCATGGCCGTTGCATCAATGGAGACAGTAATTGGAAAAGAGAATGTAATAAGGGTTGATCCGTCAACCGTTGCGGAGGATTTTGGTCAATATGGTCGTACTGATGAGAAGGTGAAAATTGCCCTATTCTGGCTGGGTGGAGCAAACAGGGAGAAGTATGATGAGAGCATCGCCAACGGAACCAACCTCCCTGCGCTTCACAGCAGCAACTTCACGCCTGACTTCGCCCCTGCTTACACAACCGGCGTTACAGCAATGTCACGGACATTGATTGACCTGTTTAATGGGAAGTAGGTCTGAGGGTCTGAGGGTCTGAAGGTCTGAGGGTCTGAAGGTCTATAAGTCTTGCGGTCTTGCAGTCTTGCAGTCTATATTGCTGATTATAAACATATAAACCCTACTGCCTATTGCCTATTGCCTTATCACAGGCCAAGCAAGTCCATCACACCGTTGATGAAGGTGAGCGGGTGTGCCGGGTTTCCGGGGACATATAGATCAATATGGTGGTTTTCTATGAAATCCCTCTTCACGGCCGGGCTGCCGGCAAATAGCCCGCCGCTGATGGCGTCGGTGCCGACAAGAATGATAATTTTTGGAGCTGGTGTTGCCTCATAGCATATCTCCAGTGCTCTTGCCATGTTCTCTGATACCGGACCGGTAATGACTATCCCGTCAGCATGACGGGGCGAAGCCACGAATTCTATCCCGTACCTGCCCATATCAAAGTTTACGTTCCCCGCTGCCCCGAGTTCCATCTCGCATGAGTTATCACCTCCTGCCGACACCTGGCGGAGTTTCAGGGACCGACGGAACAACCTCCGGACCCCCTCCCTGACAGCAGTCTCATCAATCTGCAGTGGTTCAGTCTGACCGGCCTTAATTACCAGGTCTTCCCTACGTGTGGCTGCAATGCGGTAGTCATTTGTAAACCTGTATGCCTCCGGCAATGCAAATGCACACTCATTGCAAAAGGCGCACCTGCCAAGGTCAATGGCGCCACTGCTGCTGTCAATGGCACCAGCCGGACATAACTCAGCCGCCTGTGCGGCAAGAGCCATAGTAATATCTGAAGAGATTACAGGTCTTCCCCTGAACATGGCAGAGACGGGCTGCTTCCGGAGATCGGGCACGTACTGTTTGCCATGATCGGCGAGTATTTTTATTTCTTTTAGCATTGCCTCTTAAATAATTTATCTACAGGTCGTTGCCACAGTATGAAAGGTTAAAGCTCTTGTTGCATACAGGGAAATCGGATATCTCCTGGCTCCGGACGGCAAGAGCAAGAGCCATCCAGTTGTGCATGGAGGGATCCTTGATCTTATACATGGCCAGATTCCCCAGGTTGTCTGTCAACGCTACATGGCATATCTCCCCTCTCCACCCTTCTGTCACCGAGACAGCCAGGGAGTCAGGTCTGAATTTAAGGTCATACTGCGGCCGGCCTGTCTCCTTTGCACAATTTTTCCAGCTGTCAATCAGTCTGCGGATAATCTTCACAGACTCTTTGACCTCGAGGGCACGGAGCATTCCCCGCGCAAGAACGTCGCCAGTTTCCTGCATTACAGGACTGATCTCCATCTGCCTGTAAAATTGGAATGGATGGGTCACGCGAATATCCCTCGGAACTCCGCAGGTGCGAGCAGCCATACCCACAGCGCCAACGGTAGTTGCCTGCTTCCGCGTTACAGTACCTATATCTTCAAAGCGTCCCAGAACGCTTGGAAGGGTATAAACACACTCGGTGACATTGCCGAATCTTCTGTCAACCTCCTTTATGATCCTGAGTATTTCGCCGGCAATCTCTTCATTGAGCGGGAAGTTTGATCCGCCGGGGCGGATAAGACCCTTCCCGAACCGGTTGCCGCACCAGTATTGGGTTGTATTTATTACCAGTGTTCTTAGAGCCTCGCATGCCACCTGTCCGAGCTGATAAGCCACATCACCGCACAGAGCAGCCGTATCACCTATGTGGACTGCAATGCGTTCAAGCTCCATTGCAATGCAGCGCTCCGCCTGCAGTGAAGCCGGAGGCTCAAAACCTGCCAGCGATTCAGCAAGCTGTGCATGGGCCAGTCCGTGCGCCACCGCACTGTCGCCGGCAATATCTTCGGCAAGGAGTGAACGACGCAGACTGTCACCGGCATCGGTGAAGAGCTTCTCAATTCCCCTGTGCTGGTATCCCAGCTGAATTTCAAGATGCAGTACCCTCTCGCCGTTGCATATGAACCGGAAGTGACCGGGCTCGATCACTCCCGCATGGATAGGCCCCACTCCCACCTCATGAAGCTCCTCGCTATCCATCTCATAGAAGGGATAGTTATCCATCACACTGAGCCTGTCTGCCCTGTCATGCGGGTACCTCACCGGCTTGAGCCACGGATGATCAGCGAAGAGCACACCATGACTCTCATGTATCTCACACTCAAATATATGCATCGCGTAACATGATGCCGTCAACGAACGCAGTGAAGTGCCGTCATCTTTCTTAACGTGGCTGAGTATCCTGATATCCCCGGAACCATCATCGGCAATGCAGCATATGAACTTTAAACCTTCGCCAGTCCTGTGACAAGAGTAGCTCAGACAATGATACCGTTCATCGGTCAGCATTGAGGTGACCTCATCGTAGAACAGGTCATAGTCAATCACCGGGATCTCTGAAAACACTGCGGGAGATGAACCGTTTCTTACTTCTGTATACCTGCTGTTGTTCATTGTCATTACCTTGGTAGTGATGAGATGCTGCTGTCGATCAGTTCAGTCAGGAAGGGTGGCTGCCAGAAGCAGATCATTATTACGAGGGCCAGAAGGATGAACTGGCTGACAGTCTCCACCGGGCTGACCAGGTCCGGTTGCAATAAGTCACTGTCATTCCTGGGTGATGAAAAGCTTACATGCATGATCCTCGTGCTCATTGCGTAAATTATATAGCAGAGAAGAATGACGGTCAAAGCCATGACCAGCCACTGGCCGTTGACTACCATAGCCCTGAAGATCATAAGTTCGGAGATGAACATCCCCGACGGGGGTATGGCAAGAATGCAGATCATCCCTGTCATAAGCACCATAGCTCCTGCAGGATAGAGTTTCATATACCTGCCGCTCTCATCGAGCTTGAATGTGTGAAGAATCCGCGAGAGCTGCCCCATCTGGTAAAAGAGACTTGATTTGGCGAACGAATGCAGAACTATGAGCAGCAGTGCGGCATAGTAACCATATCCGCCGCAACCAAGGGCAATTGCAACAAGTCCCATGTTCTCGAGGCTCGAATATGCAAGCATGCGCTTCAGGTGCTTTGCCTTCAGCATGTAACCTGCTGCTGTCAGAAGTGAAAGGATACCTGCAAGAATGAGGACATGATTCATGAATGAGAGTACCGGCGTGCCGGAGAAAAGCGTATAGACACGGTAAATTGCAAGAAACCCCACATTCATCAGGGTGGTTGATATGAGGGCGCTCACCGGAGGCGGTGCCACGGAATGAGCATCAATTGTGACCGTGTGCATGGGGAAGAGACCCATCTTTGTGCTGAATCCCACCAGCACAAATATGAATGCTATCTTGAGATACAGGGGATTGGCGTTGCTGATCACGTGACTGAAGGAGGAGAAGGATAGGTTCGGAGCGTCACCGCGTCCGTAGATGAACCCGAGAAAGAGAATTCCCAGGTAGGCAAGCGCAATGCCGGTGGAGCAGATGAATACATACTTCCATGTAGCCTCAAGGGCCACCTCCGTACGGTCATGATAGATGAGCACAGCCACAGCAAGTGTGGTTGCCTCCACGAAAATCCACAGTACCGTCATCGTATTGGCCAGATAAGCTCCGGCCATGAATGTCATAAGCGCTATCAGCCCGGAGTGATAAATATTGAATCTCTTTAAGGTGTCATCACGTGTATAGATGAATCCGTGATAAACGGTTGGAAGAGTAAGCAGGGTCAGCACTGACAACAGCAATATGGCCGTGCTGTCATATGTGAACCAGGTGAGTTCGGTGTTGCCCCTGTTAATCCATGCATGTATGGTAATGGCAATGAGAAGGGCGGAGAACGCAAGGGCAAATGTCCTCGTCAGTCCCCTGCTCCCGGAGAGGAGTGTAACGCCGCTCAGCGCCAGTGACAGTATGAAGAAGAGCAACAGCATCATCCTTAATCCTTTAACATTGTCAGTTCATTTGTATGCGGCTTGAGCCGAAGCCCGAAAAAGCCCAGGATCAGGACACCCACAAAGATGTCAAGAAGTATCCCGATGTTGATCAGCATCGGCATTTCATTACCTATTGCAAGTGAAAACAGGAAAACCGCGTTCTCAACCACAAGGAACCCGATAAGGTGCGATATTATGAGTTTATGAGTCACGATCAGAAGCAATCCGGTCAAAAGGGTGAACAATGCTATTGCGAGGTAGATCGAATTGATAAAAGGATTGACAAGGATCACGGCAAGGATTACACTGATCAGCAGGCCTGCTATTGAAAACAACAACAGGTAAAACCCGGGGACTGCCTGCCTGTGCACCTTTGTCACACCCGACTTCCGGATGATCCTGCTGAGCAGGTATGGCAGAAGCAGAGTCTTGAAAAGCAGCGTCTCAGCCACTATGAAGAGCAGGTTAGCCAGGTTGACCTCCTTGAGTTCAAACACTGCAATGCCGCACAGCAGAAGGCCCTGCAGGGCCACCAGCCTGACATACGTGCTCAGCCTTTCGGCCGAGGCGAAGTAGATGAGGGTTACTGCAAAGAGAACTATAAGGTAGTTTACCATTTCTTTTCAGGCCAGTTTTTCAGTCAGTATAAGTATAACCATAAACGCGATGAGGGCAATTGAAGAGAGAGTAAGGATGAACTTCGGGTTCTTGTTCATCTTGTTCCTTGCCCTGAATGATTCCGTAAAGCCAATTACCACGGCAAAGAGAACCTGCACGGCGAAAAAGAGTCCGGTCTGCAAAATCACATTCCATCCGGCGGGTACAACGAGATTATATATCAGCGAGCCATATATGGCAAATTTCAGGTATGTGCCCATATGGATAAGCGCTTTGTCAAAGCCGCTGTAGTCAAGTATCATCACCTCATGGATCATCGTAAGCTCAAGATGGGTTTTTGGGTCATCCACCGGCAGCCTGCTGTTCTCAATCATGGCAATCTGAACCAGGAGATAGGCTCCTATAATACTGTAGATCAATACGTAATCATTACCGGTTATGAAGAAGTGGTTGAATATCACGGAAAATGATGTGTATCCTGTGAACATTGCAAAGGTGGCAATCAGAATAAAGAATGCCGGTTCCACAAGCATTGAGAACAGAGCTTCGCGGCTGGCTCCCATCCCTTCAAAACTGCTGCCGGTATCAAGGGCTGCAATAATTGTAAAAAACTTACCGAGAGCAAGCAGATAGGCAAAGAGAATGAAATCGCCCTCAAAGGAAAGCACTGCCTTCTGCTCTGCAAAAGGCAACAGAAGCATTGCTACGGTGACCGTTGCCAGTGTGACCGAGGGAGCTATTCTGAAAATAAGGCCGGTAGTGTCACT
>CAZOHL010000021.1:0-11352 GCA_964579645.1 uncultured Rikenella sp.
CAAAGAAAACAAAAAATAGTAAATTCAAAATTGTTAATTTTGCCAACTTATCAACGAAGGCTGAATGAAGGGTAACATTGAGATAAAAGGAGCACGTGTTCACAACCTCAAGGAGATTACCCTCTCGATACCGCGAAACAGCCTGGTGGTAATTACAGGCGTTTCCGGATCAGGCAAGTCGTCACTTGCATTTGACACAATATATGCGGAAGGTCAGCGAAGATATGTGGAAAGCCTCTCCTCCTATGCAAGGCAGTTCCTGGGAAGGATGAACAAACCCGACGTTGATTTCATTAACGGTATCCCGCCCGCAATTGCAATTGAACAGAAGGTCAATACAAGAAATCCGAGATCTACTGTTGGAACCTCGACAGAAATTTTCGACTATCTGCGTCTTCTCTGGGCCCGTGTGGGACGGACAATTTCCCCGGTTTCAGGAAAAGAGGTACGTCGTCACACGGTTGATGACGTTGTCAATTATCTTGCTACCCTCACTCCTGGAACAAGAGTAGTGCTTACAGCCCCCGTCACGGTTCCTGACAATGTCGATCCTGCCGAGTATGTAAGGTTCCTCATTCAGCAGGGTTACAACCGGATAAGCACTGAGAAGGGCATTCTTCGCCTTGACGAGGCTGGAACGGCTGATCTGATAGGAATGGCGCGCAGCGCAGAGCTTATTATAGACAGGTTTGCTGCAGGGAATTCACAGGAGGAACTGAGCCGTGCTGCAGACTCGGTTCAGACAGCGTTCCTGACCGGAAAGGGAGAAATTAATCTTACGGTCACCGATGAGGAAACCGCACAGACAGTAAAGTTCTCCGACAGGTTCGAAGAGGACGGCATAATGTTCGAGGAGCCGACAGAACATCTGTTCAGTTTCAACTCTCCCCTGGGAGCATGTCCTGTTTGCGAGGGTTACGGCAAGATAATAGGCATAGACGAGAGCCTCGTCATACCTGACGAAAACCTGTCTGTCTATGACAACGCAATAGCCTGCTGGCGGGGTGAAGTAATGAAGCAATGGAAGGACAGGCTGATATACAGTGCTGACAAATTTGACTTTCCCATCCATAAGCCATGGTACAAACTTACTCCTGAACAAAAGGCGCTTGTATGGAATGGCAACAGGTATTTCTTCGGGCTGAACCGGTTCTTCGAACACCTTGAGGAAAAAAAGTACAAGATCCAGTACAGGGTCATGCTCAGCCGTTACCGGGGCAAGCGCTCATGTCCTGAATGCGGAGGAAAGCGCCTGCGCAAGGAGGCCGGATATGTAAAAGTGGGCGGCAGGTCGATTACTGAAGTCACATCAATCCCTGTAAATGAGGCGCACAGCTTCTTCGAACACCTGGTGCTCAACGGGGAGGAGAGGGAGATCGCCGGCCGCCTGCTGAAGGAGATACAGCAACGCCTGGGTTTCCTTGTCGACGTGGGCCTCTCCTATCTTACGCTGGACAGGCTTTCGAACACCCTTTCAGGTGGTGAATCGCAACGTATCAACCTGGCCACCTCCCTGGGAAGCAGCCTTGTGGGTTCTCTTTATATCCTCGACGAACCCAGCATCGGGCTCCATCCGCGAGACACTTCCCTCCTGGTCAATGTACTGAAGGAACTGCGTGACCTTGGCAACACGGTTATTGTGGTGGAACATGAAGAGGAGATAATCAGGGCAGCTGACCGGATAATTGACATGGGCCCGGCAGCCGGTATCCACGGCGGTGAGATAATATACCAGGGAAGCGTCAGGTTCCCTAAGAAGAACAGCTCACTGACTGCCGCATACATGACAGGAGCGCTGCGTATCGATATCCCAGCCATCCGTCGCAAATGGCACAGTTACATCGCGGTACGAGGGGCCCGGGAGAATAACCTGAAAGATATCGATGTCAGGTTCCCCCTGCATACAGTGACAGCGGTGACCGGCGTCAGCGGATCAGGCAAAAGCACACTGGTGCATGACATCCTCTTCAATGCTCTCTCAGCACGCCTGGGAGGCAACGGGGTGAAAGCAGGCCGCTTCTCCGCACTCGAGGGAGACATCTCATCCATAACAGCCGTTGAACTGATTGACCAGGATCCAATAGGCAAATCAACCCGGTCAAATCCCGTCACATACCTGAAGGCATTCGATGATATCCGGAAGCTCTTTGCGGAACAACAGGCTTCCGTTCAGGCCGGATTCAAACCGGCACACTTTTCCTTCAATACTGATGGCGGCCGGTGCGAGGAATGCCAGGGCGAAGGAGTCATCAGGGTAGAAATGCAGTTCATGGCTGACGTTGAACTGACATGCGAAGCTTGCAAAGGAATGCGCTACAAGCGCGATATCCTCGACGTGAGGTTCAACGGTAAAAACATATTCGAGGTACTCGAGATGACAATCGACGAGGCAATCGAATTCTTCGGAAAGAGCAAGGACAAGACATGCGGAAGGATTGCCGCGAAACTCAGACCACTTGCAGACGTGGGGCTGGGATACATAAGGCTGGGACAATCATCGTCTACACTCTCGGGCGGAGAAAGCCAGCGGGTGAAACTTGCATTTTACCTGAGCCAGGAGAAAAGCACGGAAAAGATGCTTTTCATCTTTGACGAGCCCACAACCGGCCTCCACTTTCATGACATCAGCAAGCTGATGAAGTCGCTTAACGCACTTGTCGAACATGGACACTCCGTGATACTCATCGAACATAATGTTGAGGTGATCAAATGCTCTGACTGGGTGATCGACCTTGGCCCCGAGGGCGGGGAAAAAGGAGGTTACGTTGTATTCGAGGGCACACCGGAACAACTGGCTGATTGCGAAACATCATACACTGCCAGGTTCCTGAAACAAAAACTTGTTTCCCCGGTGCAGTAACATCTCACTCAATAGGGGAAAACTTCCACACATCCCTTTCATATTCCCATGAATGACCACCAGTCATGATGTAGGCTGCATTTCCGACCACATATGCCCTGGCCCCGAATCGCGGCGCAGCCGGGAAGACGCCTATCTGCGTCCATTTGTCAGCCTGAGGATCATACTCCCAGATATCGTCCAGGTATTGGTTAAGCACACTCGAGTACCCCATCCCGACATATCCCTTGCCGTTGGGCAGGGAAAAGGACGTTGCATTATTCCGTGCCACACCCGGGAAGCTGGATTTTTTGGTCCAACTATCAGTTACCGGATCATACTCGAAGAAGTCTCTCACATCGGTACCCTTCTCATGAACCCATCCAACGCCAAGGTAACCCTTACCATTTATCGAGAAAGCTGCTCCGCCACCGAAATACCCGAGCTCCTGCGGATACGACTTCAGGCTCCATGTATTGGCAACAGGATCATACATGTACATGCTGCCCGCAGCCGGAACATAAGCCTTGTCGTCAACTACAAAACCGGGAGCATCCATTGTCGATCCTTCACCAGGTCTGGGTGTCATGGACTTCCAGCTGTCATTCTGCGGATCATATCGCATCATTGAGGTATATGTGTAGTTGTCGAGCTCCCCTATCGCGAGATAGCCCATGCCGCCTATTGCAAGACCGGTAGCATAGGCTATATATACCGGACAATCCGACTTTCCCGACCATCTGTCAGCAACCGGATCATATTCCCAGAAATCTTTTTTACCGATAACACCTGGTTCGTAACCCGTCCCGAAGTAAATTTTATCACCCAGTGTGAATCCAGACGCGGCCACCCTCCCGTGCTCCGGAAAATCAGCCATTCTTTGCCATGGATATGAATATTCCAGCAATCCATCCCAGGTCACCGGAGATCCCTGGATTGTCGTGACAGACAACTGGTGCTGGCCGGTTGCCAGATTGTCTGGTATTGTAAAACGTATTTCACTACCGTTACTGCTGGTTACATCAGCTTTTATCCCACCGATTTCAACGATGTTCATATCCGGATCCGGGTTGAAATTTCTCCCCGATATTACAACCGGCACCCACCCCTTAATCACTTTCGGAGATACATCCTCCAACACCGCCTGATTCAGGACGAATTTATCGATCCAGGTATAAACATCAAAATACCTGATAGTTATTGTTGCAGGTGATATATTGTTACCGGCAGGAACTTCTACCCTGAGACATTCCCGCGAAGCTTCAGTCACTACAGCCCTGGCATCATTGAAATACACCTCGATCAAAGATGGGTCCGCAGGAAAGTTGTCACCATACAGGCTTACAGTATCGCCGAAGGTCCCGGCAAGGGGTTCTATTCCGAGCAATACCGGCCTCATGATTTCGAAACCGAGGTTATTGACTGAGGGAGCTCCGTTTATGACTACGGTGACTCTCGAGGAGGTTTGTGGCGTTAAGGGCACTATTACCCTTATTTCATCAATAGTCGAGGATAATACCACGGCGTTATGATTCCAGAATAACACTTCACAATCAGAAGTCTTTGCCGAAAAGTAGTTACCCTTTATTATGACAGTGTCACCCGGAACTGCTGATGCCGGGACAATTTCAGTCAGTACCGGCAACAATACATCAAAACTGAGAGTGTTCGACGAAAAAATTCCTGTAATCACAACCTTAATATTCACATCTGATACCGTAAGCAGAGGAACCAGCACCTTCAGTTCGTTCACAGATGAGGATATTATTCTGGCACTGGAATTACCGAAGTACACCTTGCAGCTAGCCGGGTTGTTTGAGAAATAATTCCCCCGGATAACCACCGTATCACCGATCTGCGCAGAGGCGGGTGTGACAGATACCAGCTCGGATGGCTTGCTGCCGATTCCGGAAAAAGTAATTTCATTGCCATACGATGTAATCTGGCCGGTTGTAATATATGCCCTGGCAAGGTACTCCTTGTCCTTTTCTATTGTACTGTTGACAGTCGCATAGAACTGATTTTTATTCCCAAGAGGGCCTAATCTGTAATATTGGACCTCTGATGAATTCTTGTTTGCTGACGGAACCCACGTAAAACCATGGTCTGTGATTTCCATATCAGCGTCTGAAAGGACCTCGCCATGGAAGGTTACCCCATCCTGAAGGAGGGTTACACCAAGAGTTTCCACTTCGGGAATTCCCTTCTCGGTAAACTTCTCACCCTGGCAGGAATTAACCAGAATGGCGGCAATCAGAAACACTATCGGGAAAAATGACTTCTCTGCCATAATATTACAGGTTTAAGCCCAGCTTCAGACTAACAGATCTGTAACTTCCGGGTGCATCGGTAATAAATAGTTCTGAATAACTGAGTGAAGTTGTCAGTGACAGCTTATCCTGAAGATCTATTGACAATCCGGGTGATAGTATTACTCCAAAGCTGTATTTCTCTTTGGTGAGATAGTCATATCTGTCTGAGATGACCGTGGAGCCGTCAACAGCATCCATTTCTATCCTCGAGTTGTCCGAAAGAACAGCCCTTGTGCAGATACCTCCGGAGGCAACAGGTCTGATCCGCCCCTGGCCGAAACTG
This sequence comes from uncultured Rikenella sp., assembly GCA_964579645.1. Classification (GTDB taxonomy): domain Bacteria; phylum Bacteroidota; class Bacteroidia; order Bacteroidales; family VadinHA17; genus SR-FBR-E99. Next base: position 5,435 of record CAZOHL010000021.1, read on the forward strand.
TATGCGGCAATCAGATTGGTCATAAGCAGATTGTTATGCATATGAAGTTCCTGGTATAAATCAGTCATTTGCGAAGGCATATTATCGGCCGAATAGTAGCCATAGAAATAACGCTTCCCGAACGAAACGTCAAGCGCTAATGAAAAATTTTTGCTGATTCTGGGCAGGAAAGCCTTGAGAGTAATGCCTGCTGAAGGGTAAAATGCCGGATCAACCGCGAATCCGTCAAGTTCATCGGAGCTGCCCGGCTTAAGGAAATCCGTATTAAAGGCTACGAAGAAACCTGCATAAGGCACAAGCGCCGGTGGAGGAGCTTCATAAATGATGAAGTCATCCGGTTTTGCGGTTGCATCATGGTATTCACGCATCAGTTCCGTCAGATCATACCTGTCAGGTGAGACTGATTCAATCCGTCCGTACAACGCCGGGGCATCCTGCATGACGACCTTCAGAACAGTGGTGATCCCGGGGCGCCAGGTTTCCTGTGAAGCCTTGCCCCCTGATCTTGCCTTCTCAGGCACCGATATTGTGAATAAGCGGCCTCCTTTGTCAGTAATGTAGTAGTAACCTGTTCCATCCTCAGACCGGTAATAAAGATCTGCCACTCCGTCGAACAGCACCTGAAGAACAATTCCTTTCAACTGGGGAGATATTGCTTCTCCCTTAATGCTTGAAACATTACCCCTGTACGTTACCTGGCCCGAGGCAGAAATGCCCAGCGTTATTGCAGCCAGCGACAGAAGCAATGCTCTGAATGGTTTTAACGTCATAAGCGTAATAAATTTCATATTGCAGATAATGATATCTTGACTTCAATCTCTAAAAATAGAAATTATAAATATAATCTGCCAGCCAAAAAAGCTTAAAATTCATCTGCCCTTCAAATGTGACTATTTTACAGGATCTGGTCCGAGCAGGAATTTCAGAGGAATATCAAGCCTGCGTGACCATGACTTTTCTGAATGATCGTCCCCCTCAAACCTCATGGTCTTCCAGTTCTCCCCTGAGATGTAACCTGCCTTCTCAATAAGAGCATCAACCTTTTCCTGGTACGGTTCATACCACCTGTCCAGTGTCTCCGTGCCGTAATCAAAATAAATCCTGTGCCGGGCCGGGTCAGGAAGTTTCTCAGACAGATATTTCCTGAAGGCTCTTGCAACGCAATTGTCATTCCTGGCAAGGAAATTCACCCCCTTCATCGGTAAATGTGTAGAAAGGCATCCGGCACCACCGAAAACCCCGGGATATTCACAGATTGCATAGAGCGAGATCAGTCCCCCCATGCTTGATCCCATGACAATAGTGTTTTCATTGTCGGTGAGTGTTGAAAAATTCGCATCGATATAGGGCTTGACATCGTTGACAAGATACCTGAGGTAACTGTCACCCTGCGCCCGGCCCATCATTGCCTTACGGATCATCCTTGCCTGCTTCCGTTTTGACAGGTAATTCAGTGCCTTTTCCGGAAAGTACTCCGTATACCTGTATTTATCCCTGTTCCATACCCCTACTATGATGCACGGTTTTATGGCGTTGCCTGACATAAGCCCGGAAACTGCCTCATCAGCACTCCACTCCTGCCTGTTCCATGTTGTCGTACTGTCAAACAGCATCTGGCCGTCATGCATATAGATTACCGAATACTTCCTTGTAGTATCATAGTCATCCGGCAACCATATGTCAATATTTCTTGATATACCAGTCTCCGACGATGCCAGCGTGACCCTGGTCAGTGTGCCGGGTCCGGCATCCGTTCCTGAGGCTTTATGTCCGAAAAAGAAAAATGCCATGATGAGAATTGCAGCAGAATGTTTCATCTCTGTTATATTTGTTGAACTTAACTGCTAAAATATACAATTATGGCGGCATTGCTTTTAACAGGAACCCTTTCTCTCCCATGGCTTGCAGGGTATGACGAACCCTTCCGTGAACTGGTTGTCACGTGGATAACGGTTTTATTGGCTGTTATTGTGATCTGCTTCCTGGTCAGCGAGATGACACGCAATTACAGCCAGGTTGACAAGCTCTGGAGCCTGCTTCCACCTGTCTACAGCTGGGTAACGGTTGCCGCAGTCCCGACGGCAAGGACCGTAATCATGGCATTACTGGTGACGATTTGGGGACTTCGGCTGAGCTATAATTTCAACCGCAAGGGAGGTTACAGCATCATCCCATGGAAGGGTGAAGAGGATTACAGGTGGAAAATACTGAGGGAAAGCCCTGCCCTGAGGGGAAGGCTCAGGTTTGGACTGTTCAACCTCCTGTTCATCTCTCTTTACCAGAATATTATAATCCTTCTGTTTACAACTCCCATACTCATGGCGGCATTGCACCCGGAGGCCCCGCTTGCCATAACCGACATCGTTGCTGGCATTCTGATGCTTTCATTTCTGATAATCGAAACCGTTGCCGACAACCAGCAGTTCAGGTTCCAGACAATGAAGCGCTCACCTTCCGATGCTACGCACGAATTTGGCGATTCACTGAGAAAGGGGTTCCTGACAGAGGGTTTGTGGAAGTATTCGCGACACCCGAATTTTGCATCCGAGCAGGCTATCTGGATCAGCTTTTACCTTTTCGGCGTAGCCGCTTCCGGCAAATGGATAAACTTTACCATCCTCGGCCCGGTATTGCTGGTGCTTCTTTTCATTGGCAGTTCAATCATGACCGAAAAAATAAGCAGCAGCAAATATCAGGAGTACTCAGCCTACCAGGAAGAAGTCCCGAAATTCATTCCGCGAATTTTCAGGAAGAAATAATAAATCCCACATCCCATTGGCCTGTAAAATATTACTTCCCGGACTGACCAGCTGCGGGTAACAGACCTAAGGTTTTTTTATTTCCACCGTTGTCAGCTTTCAGTCTGTCTGAAATATTTCGTCCTCATCCTCAGTGCCACGTTAACAAGGGCAATCATCACCGGCACCTCTATCAGCGGGCCTATTACCGCGGCAAAAGCCTCACCCGAATTGATGCCGAAAACTGCAATTGCGACAGCAATAGCCAGTTCAAAATTATTGCTTGCGGCAGTGAATGAAAGAGTGGTTGTCTGTTCATAGTTGGCTCCCGCCCTTCTGCTCATGAAGAATGAAACGAAGAACATTACAATAAAATAAATCATGAGCGGAATAGCTATCCTGACCACATCAAGAGGAATCTTAACTATGTATTCGCCTTTGAGCGAGAACATTACAAATATTGTAAATAGCAGGGCAACCAGGGTAAGCGGACTGATCTTTGGGATGAACTTCGTGTGATACCACTCCTTGTTCTTCACCCTGATGAGGATAAAGCGTGTCAGAAATCCTGCAATGAATGGGATACCGAGGTAAATAAAGACGCTCTCGGCAATCTGACCGATTGTGATCTGTTCAACGGCATCGTTAACGGGCAAGCCGAACCAGCCCGGCAGGACAGCAATAAAGAAGTATGCATATACAGAAAAGAAGAGAACCTGGAAGATTGAGTTGAAGGCAACCAGTCCGGCTGCATACTGGGTATCCCCTTTCGCCAGGTCGTTCCATACAATCACCATGGCAATGCACCGTGCCAGACCTATGAGTATAAGGCCATACATGTAATCAATGTTGAACCGGAGAAAAAGAATTGCCAGCAGGAACATGAGAACTGGACCGATAATCCAGTTCTGCACAAGAGACAGCCCGAGAATCTTTGTGTTGCGAAATACGTCGGGCAACTCCTCGTACTTTACCTTCGCCAGCGGCGGATACATCATGACTATCAGGCCGATTGCAATAGGGATGTTTGTTGTGCCGCTGGATAGGGAGTTCCAGAAACCGGCAATCTCAGGACTTATCCACCCGATGACGACACCGGCAAGCATTGCCAGGATAATCCAGAGGGTGAGATACCGGTCAAGCAGTTTGAGTCGTTTTTTTGAGGGCATAACTGGAGTTGCGATTTGGGAGTTTGGATTCAGGGTTTGGTGGCCGAAACAGTAATACTGAATACACCGCTGCCGTCTGTGGTTTCTGCCTGATCCAGGACACCTTCCGGCAGCTCAATCCTCTTCTGTTTGTGAATGTTTATGCCGGAGAATCCGGCTTGCTTAATGAAACCGAGGTATTTTTCCATGGTTGAAGCTCCTGAAACACAGCCCACATACAGCTCTGCATCAGAGAGAGTCTTATCTGACAGTGTTCCCTTTGAAACCACGTCTGATATGCAGAAATGGCCACCGCTTTTCAGCACCCTGAATATCTCGCTGAATGCCTTTTGCTTATCCGGCACCAGGTTAAGGACGCAGTTGGAAAGCACAACATCATAGCAGTTGTCAGGCAAAGGCATCTCCTCAATATCTCCCCTGACAAACTCCACGTTGGTGTACCCCAGTTTCTTTCTGTTTTCCTCGGCCTTCATGAGCATCTGCTCGGTAAAATCAATGCCGGTCACATGACCCGTTTCGCCAGTCACTGCCCTTGCAACGAAGCAGTCATTTCCGGCGCCACTGCCAAGATCAAGTATACGGTCACCGGGGCGGATTTCTGCATAATCAACCGGGATCCCGCACCCGAGACTCAGGTCGGCATCAGACAGGTATCCCTCCAGGTGATCATAGCTCTCATTGAAGGTACTTATTCCTTCCGAGGAGCAGCAAGACGATGAGCAACCGCAGGATCCGGATGAGGCCTCATCCGACGATGCAATTTTCCCGTACTTCTCCTGTACTATTAGTTTCAATTCTGATGGATTCATATGTGTTCTTTTATGTTTTCAGTATAGAACTGAAGGAATGTTTCGCGGATCTGGTCGCGTATCCTGATGTATTCACTCTGAATGAACTCCGGTGTGCCTGTGGCATGAGAGGGATCTTCAAAACCGAGATGAAGACGGTGTTTTACCCTGCCGAAAAATGCCGGGCAGGTTTCATTGGCATGGTCACAGACCGTGATAACATAATCCCATTCCTCATCAAGGTATTCATCAACAAGATGGGGGGTGTGATGGCTGATGTCTATGCCAAGCTCAGCCATTACCTCCACAGCCTTGGGGTTTATCCTGGCTGCCGGCTCAGTGCCTCCGGATTGTACAATAAGCTTTTTGTCAAATGATTGCAGGAATCCGTGTGCCATCTGACTCCGGCAACTGTTCCCCGTGCAAAGGATTAGTATTTTCATTTTGTGCATGTTATCTGTCACTGGTTATGGTATGAAGGTCTGAAGGTCTGAAAGTCTGAAAGTCTGAAGGTCTGATGTCTGAAAGTCCTGCGGTCTTGCGGTCTTGCGGTCTTTGTCCTCATCATCTCTGCCTTTCACTACTGCCTATTGCCTATTGCCTACTGCCTCTTCTTATTTCTCGGCTTTAACTGGCAAACGCATGAGCCGCTCAGTTGTTCGGTCAGATCAATTTTCAGCGGAAATCCGTCCTGCTCCCACTCCACTATTCCTCCGGCAAGATTTGCAATATTTGCAAATCCTCTTGCAAGAAGATACTCCATTACCTCATGGCTCCTCAATCCGACTGAATCGGCGATTATAAGAGGCAGTTCACGAGACAGGTTCGCATAATCCTGCTCAATCCTGCTCTTTGGCATATGAATCAGACAGGGTACATCAAAATTCTTGTATCCCGTGAGTCTCTCCTCTCTTACATCAACAATAATCGCATTTCCCTCTGTCGCCTCAACAAAGGCATCGCTAGCACTCAGGTTCAGAAAACCGGCACTTACAAAGCCTTTATTGCCGAAAATTTCACCCATTGACACCTTCCTGCGGATAAAACCAGACCCGGACTGCCACCCTGATCGGACTTATCAAAGATAATCATTTCGTATAATTACGAAATACCTGTAAAAATTAATATTTTTGAATCCTGACGAAAAGGACCAGTCAGGCTCTCCCGATCTCAGGTCTGTAACAGGGTGCGGGGAAACAGCCAGTCAGGCTCTCCCGATCTCA
>CAZOHL010000021.1:11452-32224 GCA_964579645.1 uncultured Rikenella sp.
TCCCGATCTCAAGCTTGTAACCGAGAGTGGGGATAGTGACAATCCTGACGGAAGGATCCCTTCTGAGGTAACTTCGAAGTTTTGAAATGAACACGTCGAGGCTTCGTCCGGTATAGTAATCAGCCTCTCCCCAGACATCTATCATAATCTCTTCACGGGTTACAATGCTGTTTGCTGAGGAAGCGAGCATATTAAGTATTTTGCTCTCCTTTATGGTCATTCTCTGCGAGTTGCCACCATGGGTCAGCATCAGGTTCTGAGGGTCAAAATTAAACTGTCCGATGCCAATTACATCAGAACCCTGGGGTGTGGCCGGACCTGACTGGGTTGTCCGGTTCAGTACTGCCCGTATCCTGTAAAGCAGTTCCTCCTCTTCGAACGGTTTGGTAATATAGTCATCTGCTCCCAGGCGAAATCCTGTGATCTTGTCCTCTTTGAGAGACCTGGCTGACAGTATTACGACAGGAACCCTGCTGTCAAGTTCCTTGATGGCGGAAGTCAGTTTGAAACCATCAAGCCCGGGCAGCATGATATCAATCAGGCAAAAGTCGGCACCGGTCCTTGTAAAACCCTGCAATGCCGATTGTCCATCACGATACAGTTTCACCTCAAAACCGTTTGATTCAAGGAAGTCAACAAGTAAAAACCCGAGGTTTACATCATCCTCAGCCAGAAGAATTCTTGTATTTTTTACGTTGCTATTCATTCCCTGGCGCCAGCGGAAGGTCAATTGTCACCGCAAGGCCGCCCTCCTTCATGTTTGAAATTCTGATATTGCCTTTCATCCCTGAAATTATCCCCCTTACCTGGTATAGTCCAAGCCCGAAACCGTCAGCATTATGAGTGTTGCCCGCAGGGACACGGAAATACTTCTCAAAGACTTTCTCTCTGAATTCCCTTGCAATTCCGGGACCGTTGTCAACAATCTCAATCACAAGCCGGTTGTCCTTTGATCCCAGTTTTACAAGAATCTCGGGTGGCTGACCCGAATATTTGACAGCGTTATCGACAAGGTTTCCAAGGGCAATGTAAAAAAGGTCAGCGTTGCCGGTAACCGTGAAACGGTGGCCTGCCTTTTCGACGGTTAATTTCCCGCCTTTCTGTTCAACCTGGACTCTGAATGTTTCTGCGATGTTTTCCGCTGCTTCGCCGGCATCTATCTCTTCTATGACCTGGGATTTGTCTATCAGGGCAAAGTCAGTTTTAAGCAACTTTCCTACTTTCTCATTCAGTTTGGCCTGCTCGGTCCTGATAACAGATGAGTAGAATGAAAGTTTCTCATCGTTTTCCACTTTTTCATTTTTCGAGAGCATGCTGTTGGCCAGTGATATATTGGTAAGAGGGGTCTTGAATTCATGGGTAACATTATTCACGAAGTCAACGATGCTCTCCGAAAGGAGCCTTTCCCTCCTGTAAAAACTGTAAATAATTATGAATGAGATTGTGACAAGAAACAGGAGAATCAGGGAGAAAATAAACATATCGCTCATCTGCGCAACAATGAAATCACGCTTCTCCGGAAACCTCAGGCTGAGCCTGTATCCTGATTTCTCAAGCATCTCTTCCAGACCATTGCTGAAGTAGGTGTTTTTAGGCCGGGTGGTGTTTGCGGAAATGTCTGCACCCACGATATCGAATTCAAAATCCAGCCCAATGCCGTAGAAATCAAGGTCTTTCCTTATAAGCGATTTCATGCTGTCCCATTCTTCCCTTGTCTTCATCACCAGCATACAGGACTCATTGCCTCCGTGTCTCAGGCAATTATTTACCTCGCTGCATATGGCTTCATTACGTGAAAGGTTATCCACTATTCTCTGCATTGCCATTTCAACGCTGTGGCTGAATTGAGCTTCCTGCATCCGGGCCGCCTTAAGTATCCATGAGCACTGAATGACCGTGAGGGAGATCAGGGCTCCGAATGCAAGCAACAGTATGATCAGTTGTATCCGGGATCTTTTCATCAGTTCAAAAATAAGGAGTTTTTGTGATGAGGCTTAAGATTTAACATCAGGATAACACGAATTAACAACGGGATAACCTGATTAAAAATCTGTCTGTCTAATTTTGACACAAACAAAAACTCTTTAAATCATGAAGAAAGTCATCATTGGAATCTCAGCGCTGTTGGTTCTTGCATTCGTTGTGATAACGGCAGTCAATGCACAAAGCGATGAAAAGAAGGATAAGAAGGCAAAAACAGAAGCCGTAAAGGATTGTTCAAAGTGCCCTTCAGCAGCAACTTGTGAAAAAGCCGCCGGTGAAGCACCTGTACCAGGTTCTCAGGCTAAGCACGACTGTGCAAACTGTGATCCTGCAAAATGCAAGGAAGGCAAATGTGATGCTGCCTGCAAAGCCGCCTGCACGAAAACAGGACCGGATGCAAAATGCGATCCGGCAAAATGCCATTCAGCTGCTGAAAAGAAGTAAGGATAATATCTTCAGATTGCTCCGTAGATCAGTCCTGATATTGTAGCCATTAAAACTACAAGACCGACATATACTATGGTCTTCTGAAGTCCGATAATATTCTTGATTACCAGCATATTGGGTAATGAAAGCGAAGGTCCGGCCAGCAGCAGTGCAAGCGCCGGACCCTTCCCCATTCCTGAGGCAATCAGCCCCTGAAGAATGGGGACTTCTGTCAGCGTTGCGAAATACATGAATGCGCCTACCACTGAAGCAAAGAAATTCGAGAATACGGAGTTGCCACCCACCAGTTTCGCAATCCACTCATTTGGAATAATACCGGCGATGCTCTGTCCGTCATGAGTTGAACCAAGCAGGAACCCGGCTGCAACCACGCCAATTCCAAGCAACGGCATTATCTGTTTGGCAAATCCCCATGCCGATAATGTCCACTCGCGGTTTTCTTCATCCTGCCTGTCAAAAAGGGTGATTATGCTGGTTGCGGCTATTCCAACTATCATAGGCACGAGGGGTCTCAGCTTAACACTTTCAATCAGGAAATCAGACAACAGAACTGAGATTACAGTAACTAAAACCGCCGCAAGTACCCACTGCCACTTTATCCTGAGAATGATGACAAATGACCATGCCAGTAACAGGCTGAAGAACCCCGTAATATACCACTTGTAAGACCATATCAGGTACCAGGCACCAGTAGTCTCACCTGAAGAAGGCGCTCCCCAATTGGCAAATACAAGTATCAAGACAAGAATAAAGAAGTGTGTCATTGTCTTCCACATGGGTCTCTTGTCGGGAGCCGGGACTATATTCATCTGCTCCTCCCTTTTTAACTTTTCTTCCTTCCTGTAGATCAGTGACATCATCAAACCAATGATTATGCTGAAGGAAACTGCACCGATAACACGGGCAATCCCCATTTCAGACCCGAGGATCCGGGCAGTGAGAATTATTGCCAGGATGTTGATGGCCGGGCCGGAGTAAAGGAATGCAATGGCCGGACCAAGGCCGGCGCCACGCTTGTGAATGCTCGAGAAAAGAGGCAATATTGTGCATGAACAGACTGCGAGAATGGTTCCCGAGACGGCAGCCACGCTGTACGCCAGCCATTTTTTTGCATTAGCCCCGAAATACTTAATAACCGAACCCTGGCTGACAAAGACCGATATGACCCCGGCGATGAAAAACGCAGGAAGAAGACATAAGATAACATGTTCCCTTGCGTACCACTTAACCAGATCGAATGTTGCCGCTATGGCCGTGTTGAAACGGGCACTTTCAACCGGCATGAAAAAGACAAAAATAAAAACCGCAATGATCCACAACAGGATCTTGATTTCCTTCTTTAACTCCATGTCGAATTATATATAATCATTTCGCATTATGACGAAATACTGATTTAAAAAAAATCAAAGCCAGACTGAAAAAATATACCATATGCCTGCTCCTATGAAAAGCACGGCTACCACCCTCCTGAACCATAACTCAAAAGTCTTAAGACGGTTGTACACCTTTCCTACATTGCGAACGGCATAGGCCAGCAGCCATGAAAAAATTATTACAGGTATGCCTGTTGCCACTGCAAAGACCAGCGGCAGATAGAGGCCATCGGCGCTTGCAACAGTTATGGGTATGAGCATGACGAAGTAAAGAACTCCGCTGTACGGGCAAAAGGCCATTGCAAACAATATACCGAGCAGAAGGGTATTCATGTAGCTTGTCCTGCCCTTCTCACCTATCTTCTCGGTGACAGATCCTAAAAAGCCGGGCAGTCTCAGACTTAAGAAATCAAGCATGAAAAGTCCGATCACAATAAGCGCGGGCCCCAGAATTTTCTCTCCCCATCGCTGGAACCAGCCTGAAATATCCATCTGGCTGGCACCGAAGAAGATGATGAGTGCAATCCCCACATAAGTTATAGCCCGGCCCAGAGTGTAAACCAGTCCGTTCAGGAAAACCCTTCTCCTGTCATCAAGATCCTGGCTTATGAAGCCAATAGCCGAGATGTTCGTCGCCAGCGGACACGGGCTGACAGCTGTCATCAGTCCCAGAATCGCCGCCGTAATAAATCCGTACTGTGAGTTCTCAAGTATCTTCTGCAGAAACTCCATCATTTGGCTGTTAATGCCTTAAGCAACGGGTCAACCGCTTTCTTTATCTCTTCCTTAAGCTTCTCAGGGGTGTTTCGTGCATTCATGAATCCTTCGCTTGTCAGATCAATCCTCTTATCACCGCTGACAATCAACAGACACTGACCCGTGGCATTTACACGTTTTGCATCCGCGTCAGAGGACTTGTCTTCAATGTTGAGGGTCCTGAAAACAATGGTTCCCTTTTTTACTTCCTCCGGGTAGAGTTCATTCACTGCTTCCCTGGCGACGTTCTCAACTGCCTGGCACGTAACGCAGCGTCGTGTCAGATGAAAATAGATAACTTCAACCTTGTCCCCGGAAAACATATCTGTTTTTTCTGCCTCACGAAATTCACCTCCCCTGAAAGCAATAAGTGCAATGGCTGAGGCAGCTACCGTCACAACAGCCAGAACCGGAATCAACTTTTTCATATCTGTACGATTTTTATGTGGTTATTAACCTCTTTATTTCATCTGCCGATGGCACCCTGCCCTTCACCACAACTTTTTCGTCAATAACCAGCGCCGGTGTCGCCATAACGCCATAATTCATTATCGCAACTATATCTTCCACTTTCGTTACAGTGGCTTCGATTCCATTCTGTTCAACAACCTCGCGGGTCAGCTTCTCAAGGGTTTTACATTTGGGGCACCCGGGACCCAGAATTTTAATCTCCATTTTGATTACTCTCCTTTCATTTCGTAAAACGTCGAAATATTGATGCAAATTTTTTACCTTTTGAAAAAATTGTTCAGCAGAAGCTTCGCCTCATCCCAATTGTCCCGGTTTATGCAGTATTTGATATAGGGTGGATTGATTTCCCCCTGTATCAGACCAGCCTTCTTCAACTCCTTCAGATGCTCTGAAAGCGTTGACCTGGCAATAGGCAGCTCTTCAGCCATATCACCGCTGTAACAGCACCTGTCAAGATTGTTTGCAAGGAAATCCATTACAAACACCCTAACGGGATGTGACAGGGCCTTTGCATACTTTGCCAGTTTCTCCTGATCAGCAGTGTAATATTTTTTCCTTGTCTGTTTTGCTTCCATTTCATTTCGGGAAATGACGAAACAAAAATAATGGATTTATCAATACAAAGTACCTGACAAAAAAGAAAATTCGGCTGCTGCCTCGGTATAATATAATGGAGTGAATTGCAAGGCGGCGATTACAGGCTTGTGATTTCAACACGGAATGTATTTCTTCAGCATAAGTGATTGCGTTTATCCCCTTTTGATGCTAAATTCACGCTGGCCAAACCAGTGAGGCCACTCAGCAAATGAAAAGTCCGTTCCTGAAAATCCTTAGCGTTGCCGCACCCCTTGCAACCCTGCTGTTTCTCTCATGCGGCAGGCCTGACAATATCAGGGATGCAATTCTGAATCACAAGAGCAGCTTCTGGTATGTCGACTTTAAAAAGTATCCCTCTGACGACGCTTCACTTCCCGTCGGGGTGTTTGACTCAGGAACAGGCGGACTCTCGGTGCTTGCTGACATAGTTCAGCATGAGGGTCTTGCAGGTGAATCATATATTTATATGGGTGATCTCGCCAACATGCCTTATGGAAGCTACTCACTTGAGAACAATACATATCTCCTGATTGAGCATGTCATGAAGGATGTGCAGTTCCTGCTGGGAAACAAGTATTATCGTTCGGGTGACGCCTCCTCCCCTGAGGATGACAAAAAACCGGTTAAGGCAATAGTCATAGCCTGCAACACGGCAACCGCCTATGCACTTGATACTGTAAAGAAATTCCTCGAAGAGGCAGGATCTGATATCGGGGTTATTGGGGTAATTGACGCCGGAGCCAGGGGAGCATTCGGCAACTTCGCTCCAAATGAGAATGGCAGCATCGCGGTTATGGCAACCGACGGCACCGTGAAATCAGGAGCGTACCCGCAGGCGATAATGCTTGTAAACAGGGAGGATGGCCGGGAAGAAGCAATAACCATTTTCCAGCAGGCCGGTATCGGCATAGCAGAGGCAATTGATGAGAGTCCCGATGCCATTGACAGGAAAGCCACGGCTCCCCGTGCCGATTACAAAGGGCCGACGGAAAGTGGTTCAGGCGACATGAAAATTGAAATGGAGCTATGGAAACGATACGATTTCGACCTCGGCAACAGTGCCATGCTTTTCGATGGCGACACGGCCAGTCCTCACAATATTCAGATTAATTCAGTTGAAAACTACATATCATTTCATGTGGTCTCCCTCATGGAAAAGATAAGAAAGACTGAAGGCGCCCTTCCCCTCAACTCCGTGGTTCTTGCATGCACACACTACCCCTTCTTCACAGAAACCTTCAGGAACGAATTCAACAGGCTCAGGGAATACAGCGAGAACGGTGAATACATCTACAGGTCCCTTATTGCCGAAGACTTTTTACTGGTTAATCCTGCTTTGGAGGTGGCAGACCAGCTTCATGCACTGCTTGCTTCAAGGCAGTTACTGAACGAAGGCACAGGCGAAGTAAGCGAATTCTACATCAGCGTACCCAGCCTTACAAATAAACATGTGAAACTGCGTGACGACGGCAACTTTACTTACGAATATAAATACGGCCGCAAGGCAGGAGAGATGGAGGAATACGTGAAGGTGGTTCCATTCAGCAGACAATCAATTCCGGAGGATGTGCTTAAGCGCCTTTCGGTCCAGATTCCCGCCGTATGGAGCATGATAACCCGATTCAACGCTGACAGCCCGAAGACCGGATACCTGGCTCCTGCCGAAAGAATCACAGAAGAATAAACACTACTTTTGCATATAAATACATCTGACTATGAAAAGGTTCCTTCTTCTCATTACGGTTATCTTCCTGTCGGCCTCCCTCCTCTCACAGGATTTTTTCAGGGGCGACTTCAGCAAGGATAAAAAGTATGTCATACTTGTCAACCCCACAGCCGGGAATCTCGGTGTGGTGACTTTCCTGATGGATCAGGGCATATTGAAAACAGATCCCTCCCTTGTTGATTTCGTTGGCGTTTACCACTCCAGCCAGGAGTATGACTTCAGCAAATCAGCCGAATATATTGCCTCCAACGGGCTGACACGCTTTCATCTGCATGAAGTGAATGCCCCCCTGACGGAGGAGATGGTTTACAAAAAAAATCCGTGCAGTGATGACTTCCGGAAGATTTTCAGCAACTCAGTGGGAATCATTTTCTTCGGTGGTCAGGATATACCCCCTGCCCTATACGGACAGGAGAACTGGTATTCTGAGACCACTGATCCCGGAAGACATTACTTCGAAGTCAGCTTCCTTTTTCACCTGCTGGGTGGTACGCGCAACTCTGCTTACAGAGCCTTGCTGGAAGAAAACCCTGACTACATGGTAACCGGTTTCTGCCTTGGGCTTCAGTCGATGAATGTTGCTGCTGGTGGTACCCTGTGGCAGGATATTCCCGCGCAGGTATACGAAAGCACGAAGCCCGAGACTCATGTGCTAATAGACCGTAAGAACCTGCACCGCAACTACTGGCAGAACATAAGGGAAGACAAGGATTTCATGGGTATCAACATGCACCCGGTCAGGTTTACAGAAAGTACTTTTTTCGGAAAAACAGTAAAGGTTTCGCGTAGCCTGCAGCCTGTTGTTTACAGCAGCCATCACCAGGCAATACATGAGCTGGCGCCTGTTTTTGAGGTGACGGCCCGTTCAAACGACGGCAGGATAATCGAGGGAATAGCTCATACCAGGTTTCCCAACGTCTTCTCAGTCCAGTTTCACCCCGAAGTATCAGCCCTTTACGAAGACCGTGCCCTGGTGAAATTTGCTCCGGAAGACACTCCTGCCACCCTGCACTCGATGCTTGACAAAAAGAGCCTGAAGTTCCATTTGAAGTATTGGGGACATATTTCGGATGTCATAAATACAGGCAGTAGGCAGTAGGCATTAGGCAGTAGTGGAACTACTCCATATTAAATGTAAACACTATTGCCTATTGCCTATTGCCTGATCTATAGTGCTTTCACCTCATTGATAAGAGCCTGCAACGTTGATTTGGCGTCACCGAAGAGCATCCTTGTCTTGTCATTGAAGAACAGCATGTTTTCAATGGCTGCGTAACCCTTGCCCATCCCGCGTTTCATCACGATAATGTTTTTTGCCTCACGGGCCCTTACAATGGGCATGCCGTATATCGGGCTCGAAGGATCATCCTCGGCTGCCGGGTTGACGACATCATTGGCACCGATTATCACAATCACATCCGTATTGGGCATGTCAGGATTTATCTCATCGCTTTCGATAAGCTGTTCATACGGCACATCAGCCTCTGCCAGGAGTACATTCATGTGACCGGGCATTCTTCCGGCGACAGGGTGAATTGCATACCGAACCTCCACCCCTTTTTCATCGAGGAGCTTATCAAGCTCGTGGCATAAATGCTGGGCCTGTGCAACTGCAAGGCCGTAGCCGGGAACTATTACTACCTTTTTTGAATAGCTCAGCAGTACGGCAGCATCGGATACCGTTATTTCCTTTATACTGCCGGCAACACCTGCGGCAGCTGCCCCCCCACCACCGAAGACGCCAATGATTACATTCAGCAGCGACCGGTTCATCGCCCTGCACATCAGCACAGTAAGTATTGTACCGGCTGACCCGACGAGAATACCGCCGGTGAGCATCGCCTGGTTGTTGTAAAGAAATCCGCCCATGGCTGCCGCTACACCGGTGAAGCTGTTGAGAAGCGAAATGACCACCGGCATATCGGCCCCGCCTATCGGCATTACAAACAGAACCCCGTAGATCACTGACACAACAAAAAGAATAATCACAAGGTGGGTCAGTTCGGCAGAAGCCGCCACATCACGGGTCATTATGAATACAATGAATCCGATAATTGCAGCAAGAATTGTCAGGTTCACATACTTCATGGCTCTGACTCTCAGGTCGCCTATCCGCCCGTCAAGTTTGCCGAATGCTATCATGCTTCCCGCCCACGAAACGGTCCCTATTACAAGGCCGAGAAGTATGGCCAGGACATGTCCGTTTGCCATGCCTGACTTCATAATCAGTTCATTGCTTACATGCGGGAATTCCATCATGGAGATCAGGGCAGCAGCTGCTCCTCCCATACCGTTAAAGAAGGAAACCAGCTGAGGCATGGCTGTCATCTTCACCCTTTTCGCTATTGTCCAGCCGATTGCGGTTCCCAAAGTCATCGCGGCAATGATCCACCCGAGGTTGCCGATGGGCTCACCCTCCTTCCTGTGTAAAAAGAGTGTGGCAGCTATTGCCAGACCCATGCCCACGGCAGCGAGAATATTACCCCTGCGCGCTGTAAGAGGATGGCTTAGCATCTTCAGGCCAAGGATGAATAATATCGAAGCAAGAATATATGATATCTCCAGGATGGAGATTCCGGCGGAAAAATGTGATACGTCGTTCATTTTGCCATTGTTTGTTACAGTCAGGGTATATATTGTATCACTTTTTCTTTTTAAACATCTCAAGCATCCTGTCGGTAACAACGAAACCGCCCACAACATTAAGTGTTCCCAGCACCACAGCAAGGAAACCGAGTATCATTGCCCCTGTACTCTCTGCATGCCCCATCACAATGATCGCTCCTAAAATAACGACTCCATGGATGGCGTTTGCCCCGGACATCAGGGGAGTGTGCAGGATAGCCGGGACATGGCTTATCATTTCGATTCCGAGAAAGACAGAGAGGATCACCATATAGATTGTCCCCCTGTTTGCCATGAAAAATTCAAGTATTCCTTCCATAATCAGGTCAGTTTGATATCAAGTATCTGTTTCACTCTCTGGCTTTGGTATTCACCGCCGTGTACAGCCATCGTACCGGCAATAATCTCATCGGTGAGATCGATTCTGAAATCACCCTTGCTGTCAGTCATAATCCTGAGCAGGTTGACAAGGTTGTTACCGAACATTTTGCTTGCGTCGGCTGACATCACAGATGGGTAGTCAGATCTGCCTGCGATAGTGACACCGTTTGTTATCACGGCGGTTCCGTTTTCCGTCAGCTCGCAGTTTCCACCGGAGGAGGCGGCCAGGTCAATTATCACGGAGCCAGGCCTCATTCTCTCAACTGTTTCCTTAAGTACAAGGACAGGTGCTTTTCTCCCCGGTATCTGAGCAGTGGCAATTATCACATCGGCAGCGGAGGCACGCTCCTGAATCAGCTCCTGCTGCTTTTTCCGGAACTCCTCACTCTGTTCCACAGCGTAGCCACCTGCAGCGGCATCCTCTCTTGCTCCCTCAACCTCAATGAATTTTCCCCCGAGACTTTTGACCTCGTCCTTCACAGCTGACCTTACATCAAAGACCTCTACGACAGCTCCCAGTTTGCGCGCCATTGCAATTGCCTGCAATCCAGCCACTCCGGCTCCCAGGATGAGCACCCTGGCGGGCTTTATTGTACCGGCGGCAGACATAAACATCGGAAAAAACCTTGGAAGCAGCGAGGCAGCTTCAAGTACCGCCTTGTAACCAGATACAGTGGCCATTGATGAAAGGATATCCATAGACTGAGCCCGGGTTATACGCGGAACCAGGTCAAGAGCCATGACAGAGAGGTTTCTTGCACGTGCTTTTTCAAGCCACTCCCTGTTGGTCACAGGATCCAGGACAGTAAATATAACCTGGCCTTCCCTGAAGACCATTATATCTTCTCCTGCAGGAGGATTGACAGTCAGGAGTAGTCCGGCCTCCCTGATCACTTCATTCCTTCCGGCAACTGCAGCGCCGGCAGCTACATACTGCCCATCGGAAGCAAAGGCACCCTCTCCGGCACCCGCCTCAACAAGGACTTTCAGACCCAGTTTGACCAATAATGCTGTTTCACCCGGGAGAAGGGCGACTCTCTTTTCTCCTCCTGATTCTTTAAGTATGCCTGCGATCATAGCCGGAATGTTACATTGGTGTTTTGTGTTCAGCCTTCAGAAGTGAGGCAGCTTCTGTATCAAGCATCCATACCAGTTGCCCCGAGCCGGGCATTATCCTGGATGCCGGACAGAGTTCTGAGCCGCTTTTGCCTTCCAGAACCTTCGACACAACAGTTGCCTTATCCTTGCCGGTAACAATGAAGTAGATTTTTGAAGAGTTGTTGATCAGCCGGGCCGTAGCAGTAATTCTTTTCTGTTTCCTGTCAGGTCTCATGGCCACCTCGTAAAGCTGACCCGAAGTAAGCAGGTCGGGTCTGTCAGGAAAAATCGATGCCGTGTGTCCGTCGCTGCCCAGCCCGAGGAGCATCAGGTCAAACTGGGGCACCCCCCTGAATTCCGGTACCATGCTGCTCACCAGGTCGGAATATTGTCTGGCTTCTTCAGCAGGATCATCCTCACCCCGGATCCTGAAGACATTTGCATCCGGTATGGGCACGTTCTGAAGAAGGCTCTCATAAGCCATCCTGTAATTGCTTTCTTCGTCTTCAGGAGCGATGCACCTCTCGTCACCCCAGAATACCAGCAGCTTCTCCCAGCTGATCCGGTCATAATAGTTTTCTGAGAGATAGCGGAATATGTGTTCAGGTGTTGACCCTCCTGAGAGCGCTATCGTATAAAAATGATCCGGCTCTATACGGTCGAGATCCTTGATAAGCATCGCCGCGAAGCTTTGAGCCAGGGCTTCACGGGTTGAGAACACTCTGACTGAATGTGGCATAATAAATAAACAGAATTCTGGATATAAATCTAATTATAATTCACAATAAACACCATCATCTGCAAGATTTTTACACGGATAACGCCATGTCAGTTCAGGTTCTTCAATCAGGCCGTCAGCTGTCTCGGGTCCCCAGGTACCTGCAGGATAGCCATAGACAGGTATTGCAGGATCTTCTTTCCATGCCTGCAGCACCGGGTCAAGAAACTTCCAGGCTGCCAATACTGCATCAGACCGTGTATAAAGTGTAGAATCACCCTTCATGCAGTCATGGATCAGCCTTTCATAGGCATCAGGGATGCGGCCGGCAGCAAGATCGGAGTAATGAAAATCCATATTAACGTTTCTCACCTTGAATCCGGCCCCCGGAATCTTCATGCCAAACTTGAGGAGTATCCCTTCATCAGGCTGAATCCGAATTATGAGCTGGTTGCACCCGTCGCATGAACTCCCGCCTGAGAACAGGTAATGAGGCGTTGGCTTGAAATGGATCACCGCTTCTGTTACCCTCGTGGGCAAACGCTTTCCTGTTCTGACGTAGAATGGAACCCCTCCCCATCTCCAGTTATCAATATAAAACTTCATTGCCGCAAATGTTTCAGTCATCGAAGCCTTGCTGACGCCCTCCTCCTCACGGTAACCGCTCAGCCATTCTCCTTTTACATGCGCTCCGGTGTACTGGCCTCTGACAGTCATTTTTCCAACATCCGCCGGTTCAATGGGTCGAAGGGACTCGAAAACCTTGACCAGCTCATTCCTGATGGATGTCGAGTCAATTGATGACGGGGGTTCCATTGCAATGAATCCGACAAGGTGAAGAAGGTGATTCTGTATCATGTCACGCAATGCCCCGGTGCCTTCGTAATATGAACCTCTCTTTTCAACCCCGAGACTCTCTGAAGAGGTAATTTCGACGTGATGAACATAATTCCTGTTCCAGAGCGGTTCAAAAATTCCGTTCGAAAAGCGGGTGACCAGAATATTCTGAACTGTCTCCTTACCGAGATAATGATCAATGCGGAACAGCTGGCTCTCCTGCCAGTGCTCAAGCAGTCGCCTGTTCAGCCGTACAGCGCTTGCATAATCATACCCGAAGGGCTTTTCAATAATAAGACGTTTCCAGCCATCAGCCTCGTTGCTCAGCCCCTGTGCAGCAAGACTTGGAGAAATGCCGTCATAAATCTCCGGCGGAACAGAAAAGTAAAACAGTGTGTTACCCGCAATTCCTACCCCTGATCTCAACCTGTAAAGGAGCTCCGAAAGCTTATCGTAATCACTCTTGACAGACGGGTCGAGCGCCAGATAGAAAAATGCCTTCACGAACCTGTCATAGTCACCAGCACTTTCTTTCCCCGCCTTTCCGGCCAGTGCAATATTTACTTCACTCCTGTAGGCCTCGTCGTCAATCCTGCTCCGCCCTGTGGCCACTACAGCAAATCTCTCAGGCATCAGTCCCTGCAAGAAAAGCTCATAAAGCGCCGGAACAATCTTTCTCATTGCAAGATCACCCCTGCCTCCGAATATCACTATTATCTGGTTATCCGCCCTGTTCATTTTTACCGAATATTGCTGCCCATGTAAAGCATGCATTGATTTCACAACATGCAGGTCAGAATATCCCTGCAATGATTCTTTTCTTTTATCACTACACTAATAACAAATATAGAAAATTGAGCACTTCACGGACATCCTGATTCGTTAAAACAACAGATGCTGTTTAAAAGTTTATTGGACAAACCATTACATCGAAGCCTCCGAACCTCAGACCGTATATCTGAAACAGAGAAAGTGTTGTATTTTTAAACATATGTTTATTATTTACACATCGCTGCATTGATATGATTTACTGATTATTAGGATAATTGTCCAAACATTGTGTTGAATATCTCAACACTTTGCAACTTGAAATATTTGATAAATACGCTGTAATATATTGATTTTCTTTATATTAGATGTAATGGCATGCTTATTGGGATAGATGAATCGGACAATTATAAAAAACAATATATGAAAAGATCAATCATTATTTATGTGAGCCTGGCCTTTCTGAGTGCAGGGTTATCAATATCACCTCTTGCGGCACAGGATCAGGAAGACAAAGACAAGAATGCGATCACTGTTGCAGCAACGACTGAACTTGAAACTCTGGCCAGGTCATGGATTGATGCCTACAGGGCTGATAATCCGGTACGGAATGTGTCTTTACTACCTCCTGATGAGTTCTCCGGTGCTGACATCAGGATATTTGCCGGAGTATCTGAAGGGGCCAACGGCAACGTGTCAGAATGGAAGATGGTTGTTGCACGAGATGTTATTGTCCCTGTAATGAGCATTGACAATCCCTTTTATTCAGAGATAATATCCAAAGGCGTTTCAAGGGAAATGTTTGCTGATCTTCTCTCCGCTCCCTCAGTCAAATGGGGCAGGATTCTGGGTACAGAGGCCGGTACCCCGGCACCGGCGCTTCTTGCAATTGACGGCCCATCTCTCGCTTCCCTGGCAGGGTTTGCAGGCATTGATGTTTCACAGGTCCGTGCCCAGCATATTTCAGAATCAGAGATCTCATCCTATCTCAGGAGTCAGCCTGCAGCCATCGTCTTCTGCAAACTGTCAGGCATAACTGATCGCGGAGGCACCAGCCTGACCGGGAACCTGAGGATAATCCCCGTTGACATCAACTCAAACGGCCGATCAGACTATTTTGAACAGTTTTACGGAGATTTCAACAGCTTCAACAGGGGAGTTTATATCGGCAAGTACCCGAAGGAGCTGTGCAACAGTATATTCTGTGCTACAGCCTCTCAACTTGTTCCTGAAACAACTGCTGATTTTATCCGCTGGCTTCTGGCTGACGGCCAGGAAATTGTTGCCGGCGCCGGACTGACAGCGCTTTCAGGCAGTGAAGGGATGATCAGGAGGGAGATGCTGACTCCGGTGACTGAGATAGTGCTTGAAGGTTCAGAAAATAAAGCAGGTGTTAGTATCCTGGTGTGGATACTGGCAGTTCTTTCTGCCATCTCGTTTCTGGGCTTCGTATTCTACCGCCTCACCAGGGCCGGCGCAGGGAACAAAATCCTGCAGGAGGCTGAACCACTGAAGGCCTTCGGCCCCAAAACATTTGTGACCCCGGCAGGAGTTCTGTTCGATAAAAGTCACACCTGGGCATTCATGGAAAAAAACGGTATCGTCACCGTCGGGATTGACGACTTCCTTCAGCATATAACAGGTGCCGTGACAAGAATCACAATGAAGGCAACAGGTGAAAAGGTTCGCAGGGGAGAAAGGATTGCATCACTCATTCAGAAGGGCAAACAGCTTGACATTCTCTCGCCAGTGAGCGGCAAAGTCGTTTTACGAAATGAGACTCTGGCCAACAATACTGAGCTGATTCACAGCGGCCCGTACGCCGAAGGATGGATGTACGGAATCGAGCCTGAGAACTGGTTCAGCGAATCACGCCTGATGGTTGCAGCAGACAAGTTCTCGGTTCAGCTCACCGAGGAGTTTGGCCGCATACGGGACTTCCTTGCCACTGTAGTGGGTAAGAATGACCTCAGATTATCCCACGTGGTATTGCAGGACGGAGGAGAGTTAAAGGAGGGCCTCCTGGAGGAGTTCGGGCCCGAAGTCTGGGAGGAGTTCCATATCCGTTTCATCAGGAGGTAATGAAAAGTGAAAACACTATTGCCCTGAATACATAAATTTCGTATTTTGTTGAAAATTTAAACACAATGGGTGATCGTCCACTCTTTTGTGGACGCTCATATTGTATGTTTGGTACCCAACAGGACAAAAATGGCTAAACCAGGAAAACCGGACAGCCCGCGGGAATCCGTCAGGGAGAAAATGCACAGGTATTTCAGATTCAGGTCATCCATCTATGGAAGGGTAGTGACAATTATTACTCTCGCGGCAGTTGTACTGTTCATTTCATTCAGCGCAATTCTGAGAACGGTATATATAAACTATTTCAACACTGTGCTGAAACAGAACGGCAATAATGTGGGCGCAATTGTGGAGGGTTCTCTCTATAAGTCAATGCTGGAGAATGACAAGAGCACCCTTCACGGTACCCTTGACATCATCAACACAATGCCCGGAATAGATGATGTGAACCTTTATGACCAGAATGACAACCTTGCCTATTCCTCTTTTGCTGCTGACGCGAAGAATCATAGCAATCCCGACTGCATTTCGTGCCATTCTGACCTCGGACAGATATTTTCACGGAATGAAAGAAGCTATATGATAATTGATGCTGAGAGTGACTGTGCAATGAATCCGAACAAACCCGGAGAGAGGCACATGCTTATCCGCCGACCCATCCTCAACGAGCTTTCATGTTATACAGCCGCGTGTCATGCTCATAGCAGGGATGAGGAAGTTCTCGGCTCACTCATCATCAGGATGCCATTAAGGGATCTTGACAGCGCCCTGCACAAATCATCCATTCAGTTCCTCATAATGGCTTTGCTGATTTCAGGGATTATTGTGACCGTACTCATATGGTTCACCAGGAAAAGGATCCGGGAGCCGCTCCTGGGAATCGTAAGTGCCAGCGAGGCTGTTTCGCAGGGCGAGATGAGTACGAGACTGGATATAAAGCCCGACCTGCTCGACGATATGAAGATGGTCTCAACAGCCTTCAATAACATGCTCGACCACATTGACAATGCAACGAGTGAACTTGAAAACTGGTCAAAACAACTTGAATACAAGGTCCGGAAAAAATCTGAAGAGCTGTCCGAAGCACACAATGAGCTGGTGAATGTTGAGCGTATAGCCTCCCTTGGTAAACTTTCAGCCTCGGTTGCTCATGAGATCAATAATCCGCTTTCGGGTATACTTGTCTATACCAAACTGGTGCACAAACAGGTGGAAAGCCAGGATCTGACCCCCGCCAGAAAGCAGAACATCCTCCGCCAGCTTAAGCTGATAGAAACTGAAACGAAGAGATGCGGAGACATTGTGAAGGGATTGCTTGATTTCTCACGCAAGAATCAGGAAGATTTTGAGGACAGGCATCTTAACGAAATAGTCGAAGGTACTTATGAACTGATGCTTCATCACGTAAAGATTGCCAACATCAGGTTTCTTGTCATGACAGAGGCAAAGGCGGACCTGGTAAGGTGCAGTGCAAACCAGATCAAGCAGGCATGTGTTGCCCTTCTTGTAAATGCTTCCGAGGCTGTCGCCGAGAACGGAGAGATATCTATAAGGACCAGGAACACTGACGGCACCACTGTTCGAATTGAAATAACCGACAACGGATCCGGCATTGCTCCTGAAGACGTACCTCACATTTTCGAGCCTTTCTTCACAACCAAGCAGGATGCTTCCGGCATTGGTCTTGGACTTTCGATAGTGCACGGCATCGTTCAGAATCACAAAGGAAGGATCGAGGTTGATTCGGCGGTGGGCAGGGGAACAACCATCTCAATGATTTTACCGTTGAAAACAGAATAAAGCGCCGGGTATGGCAGATAAGATTTCAATCCTGATAGTTGACGACGAGGAGTCTGTTAGAGATTCCCTTCTGAACTGGTTCATAGAGGACGGTTATGAGGTGGAGGCCGCCGGGAATGCAAAAAGGGCACTGCAGCTCCTTGAAGAAAAAGATTTCAATATAATTCTTGCAGATATCAAGATGCCAGGGATGGACGGGCTCGAACTGCACAGGAGGATCAGGTCGCTGAACCGCGATACAATCGTAATAATAATGACAGCCTTCGCCTCTGTCGAGACAGCGGTACAGGCGCTTAAAGACGGGGCTTATGACTATGTTACAAAGCCGTTTGATCCTGATGATCTTTCGCACCTCATCCGCAATGCAGCACACCAGATAGCACTCAGAAATGAAAATGAGGCGCTGAAGGAAAGGGTCACCACGCTGGAGGAGGTTGATGATCTAATCGGCCAGAGTGAAGCGATAGTCAGGGTATTGCAGCAGATAGAGAGTGTTGCTCAGTCAAACGCCTCGGTAATTATCACAGGTGAGAGCGGCACCGGCAAGGAACTGGTGGCAAGGGCCATTCATGCAAACTCAGCCAGGAGGTACTTTCCCCTCATCAGCGTTCATTGTGGTGCACTGACTGAAAGCCTGCTCGAAAGCGAGCTTTTCGGTCACGAGAAGGGCGCTTTCACCGGAGCGACATTCAATCGCAAGGGACGCTTCGAAATGGCTGACGGAGGAACAATCTTCCTCGATGAAATTGCCACAATCTCTCCGAAAATGCAGATAGAACTGCTCAGGGTGCTTGAGACGAAGAGTTTTGTCAGGGTGGGCGGCAA
The DNA here is from genome assembly GCA_964579645.1 of uncultured Rikenella sp. GTDB lineage: Bacteria > Bacteroidota > Bacteroidia > Bacteroidales > VadinHA17 > SR-FBR-E99. Next base: position 29,940 of record CAZOHL010000021.1, read on the forward strand.
CAGGGAAATAGTCTCTGACTTCAGGGTCATTTGTGCAACCAACCGGGACCTTGCAGCAATGGTAAAAAACGGAACTTTCCGTGAGGATCTCTACTACAGGCTTAACGTGGTCAACATCGACATTCCGCCCCTGCGTGAGAGAGCTGAAGACATACCGCTGCTGGTCAATCACTTCATAAGGAAATACTGTATCTCTATGAGCCGTGATCTGATCACGATTGAACCGGCTGCGCTTAAACATCTTGAGAAGTTTGAATTTCCGGGCAATGTAAGGGAACTGGAGAACATGATTGAACGAGCCATTGTAATCGGAAACGGCCGGGAGATTAGACTTAAAGACCTGCCTCTCGGGGCGGAGACTGCAGAGTCTTCCGTTGAGAGCCTCGACGAGCTGGAAAAGAGACACATCGGGCAGATACTTCTTAAATACAACTGGAATATTTCCCGCTCAGCCAGGGCGCTCAATGTTGACAGGGTGACACTCTACAACAAGATCAAAAAATATGACCTGAAGCAGAAGGAGTAACAGATGCTGATCACCCTCCCCATTGGAAGAAAAGAAGATCATATTGCTTTCCTGCGGCTCCTTTGACAGGGGATTCCTGAAAAAGGTTTCAGGTGCGGTTGAGGATGAATACAGATGCAAGGTGCTGACAGAGGAATGTCACCCTGATCTCAGCCCATATTACAATCCGGCACGCAGACAGTATGATGGTGACAGGCTCCTGAACCGGATCCCTGAGTGGACCAGCTCCGGATACAGCAAGCTTATCGGACTTTTCAGCGTCGACCTTTATATACCTGTTCTGAGTCACATTTTCGGGCAGGCGTTTCTGGGCCGGCAAACGGCAATAGCTTCCTCCTTCCGGCTGCGCAATGAATTGTACGGACTGAAACAGGATGATGGCCTGCTCCAGTCAAGAACAATCAAGGAAGTAATACATGAGCTTGGACATACCTTCGGTCTGGTCCATTGCCACACCCTCAGTTGCGTGATGCGTTCCAGTACCTATGTTGAGGAGATTGACCTCAAGGGCATGGCACTCTGCAGTACCTGCCGGTCATTAATTGAGAGTGACTCTATTTTGCCTTGAAGCCGAACATGATTGCAACGCAACCACTTACCGGAAGCTGCTCTCTGTTACCAAAGGTGGTCACCTTCACAACAACTTTCAATTGCTGGCTTGCCTCAAGTTTAAAGTCCCATATTTTTGTCAAACCCTGTTCCTTGTTGTTGTACAGCACTTTGCCAGTGGCATCGTAGACGGTGAACTCCACAGGAGGCATGCCGTCTGCCGAACAAATTGCAAGCCGGTACTCAAGGTCCGAGTAAAATGTCTTATAAAGTTCAGCCTCTTCGCCTTCGACAAGAACCGCTGCATGGTAGTTACCGTCATGAAGGTAGGTACCCAGCTCCTTTTTGCAGAGTGATTTGGCAAAGCCTTTGCACTGAGCCGAAGCTTCCCCTGGAATAACGAGGGAAAGGATTACCGTAACCAGAAAAATCTGTATAAGCTGTTTCATCGGTATCTATTTTACATATGTATTTCTGATCTCTGCCACTTTTCCCTTGATTGCCAGGAAAGTATCCTGCTTCATCTCTGTTTTTGCAGCGCCTGTGATCTCCGTCATGCCTATCTTTTCATTGTACTGGGCTGTTGATGGAGCGGAAGAGCGTTCAACCTTGTCGAAGATTGCTTTCAATTCATGAATAGGTCCAAGGAGTTCCCGTATCGCGGAGTTGTCAGTATATGTTTCCAGGAGACGTATCATGTCATCAACTGACATCTTCTGATCAGCGATGGTTTCCACCAGCTTGTTGCCCCTGAAGTTCTTCATGTCAACCATGCTGGTTGAAATGTACAGTCCTTCGATAAAGCCTCCGGCAATTATGGTTGCAGCCACGGCGTGCTGTTCATCATCCTCAAGGTAAGCCTGTGAGTTGAGGAATGTCTCCGAGACTATTTCCATTATCACGTCACGGTTGTTTATATTCTGTTCAAGGCGCTCAACAGTGGTTTCGTCAATTGCGTCGAGAATGCCCAGCCCTGTTGCCATGTCTTCAGCCGCTTCCATATAATTCACCAGTAATGATGTCTCATCATACATGCTGGCAAAACTGAGGTCACAGACGTATGTGCCCAGGTTCAGGGCCATGCTCTTGCTGGAGGTGTAGTTGCTCTTGTTCTCAACCGGGTTCAGCAGCGTAGCATCAAACTTTGCCCCTGCCTCCTTTATCAGCTGAGCCACCTCAAGCGGTGTGGGCAGGGCATTGAATACCTTCT
>CAZOHL010000022.1:0-32149 GCA_964579645.1 uncultured Rikenella sp.
ATCGCAGTAATGAATTGAGTTAATTATTCCCTGTCAGTTTTTTCAGATCATCCCATCGCGGATCGGTCTTTTCCTCACCGTGTACAAGGAGATCATTCAGTTTCCTGATCATTTCCGGATCGCATGTGTTGTTGCCATCCGCATCATCAGGGTGAATTCGCTTTATGGGCAGAGCCAGGTGGATGTATTCATAGAAAAACTGACTAAGGTCTATTTCATGTTCATCCAGCGGCATCGTAATCATGTCCGGGTCTGCTTCGTCCCATTCACGCCCCTGCCTTATAAAAAGCCTGTTCGCACAGGAAAGAGGCATGTAAAAGGGTTCAAGGCATCTGTCACATATAACCACGGCTTTCCCGTTGATTACTATGTCAAGCTCTATATGCGTCGAACACTTCTGAAGCACCACAACCGCCTGAAACTCTCCCCTCTTTATCTCGGACACCTCAAAGGATTCAAAGAAATCATTCCCTATCCTGAATTCATAGGTATATCTGGCCTCCTTCAATCCCGCCAACGGTATGGAATAAAATCCGGGCATCTCCCTTTTTTTCGGTCTGCAAAATTATAAATCCTATCCCAATAAAAAAAATTATGAACAAAAAAGTAACACCGGCTGCTTTCTTCGCTGTTCACCGGTGTATATCCGCTCCCCGCCGGAAATGAGTGGTACGGGTTGCACCATCATTAATATTTTTGACGCATAAATTAAACCAGACGCCATGAAAGAAAAGCACGGCAACCCGTTCACAGGTATAGCAAAGTTCCTTATATCACTGGGACTGATAATGATTGTAGCAAAACTTGACCTTCTCAGGCTGGGAGAAATCCCTGACTATTTCAGATGGCAGGTGTTGCTCATCTTCTTCGGACTGTGGTCACTCATCAGCCTCGAACTGGTGTCAGCCGTGATTCTCTTTGCAGTGGGATTCTGGTTCCTCATGCCTGACATGGCAATACAGCTTACCGAAACCTACAAAAAGATCTACTGGCCGGCTGTACTGGTCCTGTCAGGAGTAGCCTTCATGTTAAAACCACTTACAAAAAGCTGCAAATAACAATAACTTCTAATAATCAGAAACAATGGAAAACGAACTGAAAAAGACAGCCAGAAACCCGGAAACCTCAAACAGGTTAATAATAGGGGTGCTGCTTATCATCGCCGGACTGATCCTCATTGTCAAGAAATCGACAATGCTGCCCGAACCACTTGACCACTTCATCGATGACATAATATTCAGCTGGCAGATGCTGCTGATTGTAATAGGTGTCATTACCCTCACCGGATCAGACAACAAGACTCCCGGAATAGTACTGATCTCTGTCGGAGGATTCTTCCTGATCCCGGAACTCTTCACTGACTTCTTCAGGTCATTCAACTTCTTCTGGCCGGCGCTCTTCATAGTTCTGGGCGTTGTGCTCCTTCTGAATTCGAAGAGACTTGTGAAGAAACTCGACTTTTCAACTGTAAATAAGGCTGATTATATTGATTATGTAAATATTTTCAGCGGAGCCGAAAGGCAACTTATCACTGAGAATTTCCAGGGCGGAAAGATCACATCAATCTTCGGAGGAGGAGAGGTTGACCTGACCCGTTCATCACTCGCTCCGGGTGACAACGTAATTGAAATTACATGTATATTTGGAGGAACAACCATCATTGTCCCTGATAGCTGGAACGTGGTGATTGAGGTCACACCCATCCTCGGGGGATTTTCTGACAGCAGGAAGATGAGGGGTGACGTCATCAGAGACAATACGAGGTCACTCACCATCAGAGGTACCGTGATATTCGGAGGGGGAGAGATCAAGAGTTATAAATAGAATATGAAGCATCCGTTACTGGAAAACAGAACGAGGCTGCTTGTGTGGTGGCTGGCCTGGCTGATTCTTGCAGCAAGCCAGTCACTTCTTATTCATTACGGCTATGGAAGCCATGCCGATGTTGCAATTGCTGACGGGGTGGTTTCCATGGTTATTTTCGGACTCCTTGGTCTGGCAGTCTGGTTCCCTGTAAGGTTCCTGCTGAAGGAGGAAAACCAGGTTTATACAACTGTGATCAACGTCCTTCTGACAGGAACACTTACTATTCTTGCATGGCTGTTCGGGACAAAGCTCATCATAAGGATGATTGTGACCGAGAAGGTCGATTATGACATCTTCTGGCATTCCGTCCTTGTTTTCCGGGCCACGGCAGGGGTGCTTGTTTACTTCGTGATAATACTCGTGTATTACCTTTTCCTGAGTGCCTCGAGGCTGGCTGAAAAAGTGGCACGGCAGGCCCAGCTTGAAGCTCAGGTACGCGAAGGCGAGCTGAAGATGCTGAGGTCACAGATAAATCCGCACTTCCTTTTCAACAGCCTGAATTCGGTAAGCTCACTAACAGTGACAGATCCGCTCAGGGCCAGGGAAATGATTGTAAAACTGTCTGACTTCATGCGCTACTCCCTCTCGTCGAGGAATGAACAACCGGTCACCCTCGGAAACGAGATGGAGAGCCTCAGGCTGTACCTGCAGATCGAAAAGGTGAGATTCGGAGACAGGCTCAGCATAGAAGAAGATATCAGCCCTGATTGCCTGCCGGCGCTTATGCCGGGAATGCTGCTGCAGCCTCTCTATGAGAATGCCGTCAAACACGGCGTTTATGAGTCTACCGAGGAGGTTACAATCAAGACAACGGCCAGGAAGGAAAATGATATAGTGACAATAACTGTAACCAACAACGTTGACACTGACTCGGTTGTTACCAGGAAAGGAGCGGGTATAGGACTTAAGAATGTCAGCAGCAGGCTTGAGCTGTTTTTCGGCCACAAGGCTGACCTGACAGTAAATCACGGAGATGACAGTTTCACTGTGATTGTAAGGTTTCCTTTTCGAAAATCATGATTAACAACATAACAGGAACATGAAAAATGTCAGAGCACTGATCATTGAAGACGAAGCCCCTGCAAGGGATCTGATCAGGTTTATGCTCACCGACCATCCGGAGGTGGAGATTGTGGGCGAATGCGGGGATGGTTTCTGCGGGGCCAGGGAAATAAAGGAAAAGAAGCCCGACCTTATATTCCTTGATATACAGATGCCGAAGCTTACCGGCTTCGAGCTGCTGGAGGTAATTGACGAAAAGCCCGAGGTGATATTCACCACCGCCTTTGACCAGTACGCAATCAGGGCCTTCGAGCTCAACGCCGTGGATTACCTCCTCAAACCCTTTTCAAAAGAGAGGTTTGATGACGCGCTTGCCAAGGCACTGAGCCGGCTTGAGAAGCAGGTGCCTGATCCTGATAAAATCGAGAAACTGGTGACAACAGTCTCTGAAGCAGAGGGTTTCCTGACAAGAATAGTCTTCAGAAAGGGAGCAGGAATAAAGATCATTCCGCTCAATAATGTATTTTACCTTGCGGCTGAAGATGACTATGTGATGATCTATTACAGCGAGGGTAAAGCTCTCAAACCCAAGACAATGAAATACTACGAGGACCATCTCCCTCCCGGCCTGTTCATGAGAGTCCACCGGTCATACATCGTCAATGTGGAACAGATCACCCGCCTGGAGCCCTACAGCAAGGATAATTATGTGGCCGTACTCAGGTCAGGAGAAAAGATCCCGGTAAGCCGTGCCGGCTACAAGATGCTCAGGGAGAAACTCTCCTTCTAATCATGCTCCTTCAGCCTGCTGCACCTCGGAGACCTTCGCAGTAGTGATCCGCCACCCCGGTATCTCCTGAAGATGAACCTTGGAACCGGATCATACCCGTGAGTGCCTCCCGGCCTGCAGCGCAGTATCCGGCCGGTGGAGATTATTAAACCGGTAATGGGCCCGTGAAGCCTCAGCGCATCAATTGCATACTGTGAACAGGTGGGAACATGACGGCATGAGGCAGGTGTCAATGGTGAAATAAACCACCTGTAAAACCAGACCGGCAGCAGAAGCAAAAAAGACAATATCTTTGCAGCACCCTTCAGCATCGCCATCAAAGATAAGCTGATTCGGCATGACAAAATGACCTCTTTTCAGAACTTATAACAGATGGCAGGCGTTTTGCTGAAGAACAGAGAAACTTAAACTGATTCTTAATGATGGAAACAATGTTTTTACATAACGGAGCTTACTGGATAATATTCATAGTATTCATGATCCTGAGCTGGGTTGTCAGCGCCAGGCTCAAGTCAAAATTCAGGACATATTCGAAGGTCCCCATCGCATCAGGCATGACTGGCCGTGATGTGGCGGAGAAGATGCTTCGCGACAGCGGTGTGACAGACGTCACCGTTCACAGTGTCGCAGGTGAACTTACCGACCATTATAATCCTCTTAAAAAGACAATAAACCTCAGCCGCGATGTATATTCCGGAACCAGCGTTGCAGCGGCTGCCGTGGCTGCCCATGAAACAGGCCACGCCCTGCAGCATGCACAGTCATACGCCTGGCTGGGGATGAGGTCAAAGCTTGCCCCGGTGGTCAGCTTCGCCTCCAACTGGATACAGTGGGTACTGATTGCCGGCCTGGTGCTTCTCAACTCAAGACCAGAGATTCTCCTCATAGGAATAGTGCTTTTCGCAATCACTACCCTGTTCAGCTTTATCACCCTCCCTGTCGAGATCAACGCATCGAAGAGAGCGCTGGCATGGCTTTCAAACGCAGGAATAACTTACTCAGGAACTCATGACAAGGCTGAAGACGCCCTCAAATGGGCGGCATATACTTATGTGATAGCAGCTCTCGGCTCACTTGCCACGCTGATCTATTACATAATGCTGTTCATGGGAGCAAGGGACAGATAAAAGCCCCTGGTTACGACAATTCCGGAAGTTACCTGCCTTCGACGTAAAGGAACCTGGTTCTCTTTACCAGGTACCTGATTACAGACCAGAAGATCAGTGCTGCAACCAGCAGGGTTATGTACATCGGTTCCAGGTAAAACCTTCCCGTGACAGCCAGGTTCCGGCAGAGATCAAGGTAAGCAAACACAAGGAACAGGTTGGTAATGCTGTTATACTCACGCTTCAGTACGGTCCTGAATGAAAAAGGCAGATCTGACTTTATATGATGTCTGAACGAAGGGAGAACAGCCTTTACCCGGAAAGCCCATGTGTCATATGTTTCCCCGAACTTGCGCCGCAGGTATTGCTCCTCGGCAAACATTATACGCTCATAATAGAGCCAGAAGGCCAGTACAAATACTATCACCCACCATACTGATCTCAGGAAGAGCACGGGTCCGAGCCACATGAAGAAATTACCTGTATAAAGCGGATAACGGATCACGGAATAAACTCCCTTTGTATTCAGTTCGTCAGCCATCTGGTCCATTACATTCCGGCCGGAACCGGTGCGCTGAACGTAACCTACAGTATAGATCCTCAGAAGTTCGCCTGCAAGTGAAACAAGTATGCAGACAATCTCCCAGGTGTAGTTGAAATAGATTACGCTTCGGTTTGCGATGAAAAGATACACAGCCGCCGGAACAAGTACCGTTGCCGGCAGCCAGCTTCTTCTCCTGAATAACCAGTTACCGGATTTCTCAAGTTCATGGACAAGTGACATTTTTTCGGAGTTTGCCCGTAAAAGTATGAAAAATTCAGAAACTATACCTGATCCGGATGAACCCGAGGTTTATCCGGGTTTCCTCTTCGCCGAAAGTGCTGCTGAAGTGCTGCCACAAAACTGAGAAATCTACATTTTCCGCAAGGGAGATGTCGGCCGAAGGGCCGGCATAGAAACCGTCGAGGTCCGGAAACCATATTGCAGAGGCCGACAGGCTCAAGAGAGGGACAGGTGACCAGGTCAGCTGTGCGGCAGCGCTGAATTCGGAAAATGCAAGCTGCCTGGCAGTGAGGCCGCCGCTATAGAGATCAGTGAAACCGGTCAGGCTGACCGGATGGTTTGAATACATCACCTGTGCCAGGGCCGTAAACTTGTCAGAGAAGGCTTTGTCTATCCCCAGGGTTGCAATGAAGTTGCTGTTTTCACCTTCTGTTCCGTCAACCGGGGTAAACAGGGTTGCCTCACCCCTTGCCGAAACTGATCCTATTGCGCCTGACCAGCCGGTGCCGGCAGTGAAGTACCTGTCGTCAGTAATCCCGGCAAGAAACTGCAGGTCAGTGTTCAGCAGGCTGAACCGTCCGAGGGCGGCAGCGGTAACCCGATTGCCTCCGTCAACCTTAACCGCCGCCTCCAGCGACGAGGAGGGGCCGGTGGAGTACACCAGGCGCAAGGCATCGCTGCCCGGTCTCTCGACATAGTCGAAATCAAAAAAGGAATATGTGTTGAACAGATCATTGGGATTCCAGATGAGGGCCTGGCTCCAGTTGATCCGCTGCCGTCCGGCCCTCACCTGCAGCTGACCTGCAGTGAAATCGATATAAGCCCTGTCAATCATTGTGTTAATGACGTAGGAACTTCCCCGGGAGATATTCCAGGAGAGGTCAGCCCAGCCCGCATCTGCCGAGAGGCCGCTCACATATGCCGGATCAAGGGAAATCATGTCTCCGGTTACAAACCTGTTGCGAAGTTCAAGGGCCAATGTGATCTTGCTGCCGGCATAAGCCTTGAAATTAAGCCTGTTATGAAGCATGCTGCTGTTGATCCATGGCTCAGAGGGCTTTTCGAACATAGCTGTATGCAGCCATGAAGCGTATCCGCCTGCCGTTATCCGGTCACTCTTGTCTTCACCGGTCAGAGAAACCTCGTCAACCCGGATGGTCTCCTGTGAATAGCCTGCCGGGGTAAGGATCACAACAATAAGCAGGGTCAGTATTTTTTGCTTCATGCCGTATGATTTGTCCTTTCATCAGATACCACCCTTCCGTCCTCCAGTGTGATAACCCGGCGTGCCCTTTTCATAACGCGCACGTCATGAGTTGAAAAAATAAAAGTCATCTCCTCCTCGCGGTTTAGTTTCTCCATGATATCAAGAAGTGTCTCGGCCGATTTTGAGTCAAGGTTGGCAGTGGGCTCGTCAGCCAGTATGAACTGCGGCCTCGGCGCCAGTGCACGGGCCACGGCCACCCTTTGCTGCTGACCTCCTGACAGCTGCGAAGGGCGGCTCCTGTGACGGTCAGCAAGACCGACAGACCGCAGCATCTCTTCAGTGCGGGCAATCCGCTTCTCCTTGGGCCATTTCTGGAGGCTCATAATGAACTCAACGTTTTCCGCCGCAGTCAGGACGGGTATGAGGTTGTAAGACTGGAATACGAACCCCACGTGATCCATCCGGAAGTCAATCAGCTCGGAAGGCTTCAGCTCCGAGAGCCTGTGACCCGCCACGATTATCTCCCCGGCAGTGGGCTGGTCAAGTCCCCCTATGAGGTTCAGAAGGGTTGTCTTGCCTGAGCCCGAAGGTCCCACTATCACGGCAAAATCTCCCTTTTCGAAGCTAAGCGTCACGCCGTTTACAGCCCTTACTTCGACCTCCGTGTCATTGTATGTCTTGTATACATCATTGATCTCTACTACTTTCATGGCTATGATAATTTTTTGTTATTCTCCCCTTAATGCCTCTACCGGGTTAAGCTGAAGCGCCTTGCGGGCAGGATACAATGCCGAAAGAATACCGGTAATAACTATCAGCACAGTAAGTATTATAAAAAAGTCTGCCCCGATTGTCGGATAAAGATGAGCCGAGTATCCGAAGGCTTCAAGCCCTTCTGAATACTTGACCAGGTTAATCCCGGTGTGACCGGTGATTCCGATTACGATCCCGCTGACGGCCATACCTGCAAACCCGCCGACAACGGAGAGGAATACGGACTCAAGCATTATCATCATGAATATCCGCCTCCGGTTCATGCCAACTGCCGAGAGCATGCCCAGCTCGCGGGTGCGCTCAAGGACGGCCATAAGCATGGTGTTGACAATGCCAAATGAAAGGGCGGCAAGGATAAGTACCATGAACACGGCATAGATCTGGTTGATATAATCGGCAATCATGGCGAGGTCCACCTGTATTTCCTTCCAGTTCATCACCTCCAGCCCGGGAAGAGCCTCCTTCAGCACCGGGGTGACACGGTCGGTAAGGTCATCCTCCCCGAGCCTTGCAATCAGACGGTGATAAGCCCCGTCCTCCATGCCTGTAAGCTTGCGCAGTTCCTCGTCCGGGACAAAGACCGACATCGCCTCGAAGAAATCATTGTTGGTACGGTAGATCCCGCTTATCCTGAATGCGGCTCCGGTCTGATTGCCGTTCACGTCAAGAAAAGAGAGGATGATCCTCGAACCCTCCCGGTATGACCATGCAGCTTCCCTGATAAGAAGCCCGTACTTTTTTATCTCCTTCGCGGTAAGCAGGGCGGAATAAGCCTCCGTCAGCTTTTTTTCAGTCGAGTACCGGACACCTTCCAGGGGTCTGAGCTTTTCTGCCACTGCCGGAGGAACACCTTTTTCACTCAGGTCAGTGAATGATTCGGGTCTTAGTATGTACCTGACTATGTAAAGCTCACGGGCGAGCTTTTCTCCAATGAAGGCGCTGTTGAGCCTGGTTCCGGCACCGAAGTAGCTTCCCGTGCCGGGGATCAGTTTGCGGTCAAGGGTGAACATTTCCTTCTCCGCTGCGGTGTCAATGCCGGTGATCTCCACCCCGGCGCTGCCGGCGGGAGTGGATGCGAGGCCCCTGACAATGATCCTGCCTGTGACACCGGTCACCCCGGGTGTATTCCGAAGAATGCCGGTGACCTTTTCAGATTCGGGTATAGTGCTGAGAATGTCGCTGCTGCTGCGAAATTCCTTCGTATTGATCTGGATATGGGAGAGTTCCTCATTGACGGCAGAATCAATCCTCTGAACTATGGAACTGTTGATTGCTGCCAGGGCGAAGACACTTGCAAACACACCCACTGTCACCGCAGCAATAACTGTCAGGCTTCGTGTTTTGTTCCTCCAGACATTCTTCCAGGCTATCGATGTGATCATGCTGTTTGCAGTTAGGCTCTGAGAGCGTTGATTACGTTCAGTTTGAATATTTTCCTGATGCTGAAGACTATTGCAACGGCGAGGATCAGGAGCACCACAACCACCTGCCACATGTAATATGTATCAGGCAGCAGCATCGGCATTACCGGATCAAAGCCATAATCCTCGTACATTCGTGCCATCTCGCCGGTGAACCTCAGTGGTCTAGCATGACCCAGAAAGACAATCGGCAAGGAGGCGACAACACCGGCAATCACGCCGAGAATTCCCATCAGCAGCATCTCAAGACCCACGATGGCTGCAAGCCTGCCTTTGCGCATCCCGATTGAGACAAGCATCCCGAACTCCCTTCTTCTTTCCGCCATCATCATGAGCACAGTTCCGAAGACACCGAAGGCAATAACAAGGTAAAGAATGCCTATCATGATGGCTCCGCTTCGGTTGTCAGCTTCCATCTGGTTGAGGAGCAGGGCATTCATCTCTTTCCAGTTTCGCACTGAAAGTTCAGTGCCGATGATCGCACTGAGTCTTGCCTGTGTGGCGGAAAGTTCTTTTTCTCCGGCATCCCTGATTCCGATAATTGACGAGGTAACCATTCCCGGGGCTCCGTACAGATAACGGGCATCATCAAGTGTCAGGCAGACAAACCTGTTGTCAAGCTCAGGATTCGGTATGCTTGCGACACCTCTGATAACATACAGTCCTGCAGCAGATGTACCGTGCCATCCCTGTCCCATCAGGACAAGTGTGTCACCCGGTACTGTGCCAAGGTAATCAGACAGCCCGTTTCCGATGACTGCAAATCCGGTCTCACCATCCGCGAGATATTCGCCGGAGAATGAGGCATGTTTCCTCATCAGAGGCAGGATTGCCGAGCTGTCCTTATCACTGATACCCAGGATTGTGACAAGATCATCAGTGTCAGTGAAGGCCTCACCGGTGAAGAGATCAATATTTTTGACGAGCCGGCCGGGGAGGTTTTCATCTTTAAGGGCCGCAACAGCTCCGGGAGTAAGTTTGAACCGGACCATCCTGTTCCTTAAATTCAGGGCCTTGTTGTCATTGCCGGGGTCCATGCCGATCACCATCACTCCCTGTGTGCGGTTTCCTGCTGCAGCAAGGGCAAATGACTCCATCCTGGGAATCACAGCCTCCACATTGGGATCCTTTTCAATCAGGCTTATCAGGTCCGGGTCAATTGTGAATCCGTTATCCAGGGTCGATTCGTCAAGGTAGGCGGGGGTCTGGAGCTGGAGATAACCCGAGTATGATTGTATTACATCACTGTACATCTTGTCATAGGTACCCAGCTGGAATGATCTCATGACAAGCGCAAAAAAGACTGCAAAAAATACCGATGCGGCAGTGATAAGGGTTCTCTTTCTGTTTCGCCAGAGATTCCTCCAGGCGAGCTGACGGTCTTTCATGACGGTAATCCTTTCATTGGCGGGACACTATCTGATGGTTTTCATATTCTGCTGTGAGAAAAAGCTCTCTTCAACAGTGATGTTGAATTTGATCTCAGTGATTTTCAGTACGGTCTTGTGGCCTTCCTGCTCTGCCGGAACCAATTCGATTGTTGTTGGAATCAGCCGGCCATCCATTGTCCTGAGATCCGTTCCGCGCTCAGTCCTGACAAGGAAGCCATCCTCGTCATAGAGCTCGGCCTTTAAGACGATAAAATCCTTTTTGTCAACCCACCACATCTGGCGGCTCCAGAGGACATCGGCATCCTCCCTGGCTGTCAGCCTGATCTTGTGGCACATACGGCCGTCAATCATCTCCTCTCCTTCAAATAAATGGTCATAGTCATTCACAACTGAAGACTCCCTGAGTATGTCATCATTTGTGTAGTCAGAACCCATCCAACCCTGTGACATCATTGATGGAGGAAGTTTGATCAGCCTGCTGATTGCCGGGTTCCAGCTCCACATTTCGTTGCCACGTTTGAGGAAGGTCTGCCCCTTTTCCCTGGCTGGTGCGGTGATGATGGTCAGGGCATAGTCATCACCGAGCGACCATGATTTGAATTCCACGGTTCTTTGCCAGGAGGGGCGTACGATTGTCATGCTCATCACGCTGTAACCAGACCTTTCGCCGTTGAATTTCTCATCAGCCTTTTTCACTATCTCTTTAGCCGTAAGCTGTTGCGATGCTGCCGGAAGGGATGTGACCGGAAGGAATTCGGCCGGGAGGGTTGTGGCCGGAATGGATTCTGCCGGAAGCATGAGAAACACTAAAGCTGAAGATGCAGTCAGTCTGAATAATCCTTTCATCTGTATTTCCTGATTAAAGTTTCAACCATTTTTTCAAAATATTCATCCGGATACTGGTCAGGGGCAAATATATATGTCAATGCAAATCCCTTCAGTGTGTTTGAGAACATAAGCATTTCTGTTACCGGATCATAATCAGCCCCTTCCGTCTCCTTTTTCCTGCTGAAATAGTCAGAAAACAGGTTCCCCATGTATGCTGAATACTCCATAAGAGGCATTCCTCCCACTGTGAATGTAGCGTCCGGATCATCTGAAAGGTGTTCGTACACCCCCCTCTGAAGCATAACCCTGTAAATCAGTTTCCAGAATTGCCTGTTCTCACGGAAGATGGCAAATATTCTTCTTATGAAATTTTCGAATTCATCGGGGGTCAGGTTGTTGTCACGGTCCGGGTTGAAGTTGTTATAAATCTCATCGAGTGACCGGTTGATGATTGCTGCCAGGAGATCCTCTTTGCTTTTGAAATAATTGTACATGAGCCCCTTGGAGATACCGGCATGTTTGGCTATATGACTGATTGTGGTTGCATGGAACCCGTAGTCAGAGAAGTGTTCCAGCGCGGTATTCATTATGAGGGTTTTCTTCTCCTCCCTCATCTCCTCAAACTGTGCAGATGATCTTGGTGACATGATTTTTGATTAAACGTTCATTCAACATAAACCCCCTTAAAAAACCGTTTTTGATTGAACGGTCGGTCAAAGATAAAACAGGATTTTATAATTTGCAAATTTTTTTTGAAAATATAGCGTAGCGGTTACAGCATTGATGATTAGGCAATAGGCAATAGTGTTAATGGGGTCATTTGATTCTTCCCCCGCCCGGCCCATAAAAAAATCCGGGAGAGATAGTCCCTCCCGGATTTGTTCAATGCAGACCTGTCAAATCACTTTGTATTATCAGTGTTCTCCTTGAGTGAAAAAGTTATCGGGACAGAATAATAAACATCGACGGGTTTGCCTCCCTGCCTTCCGGGAATCCATTCGGCAACACCGCCCAACACTCTTATGGCTTCCTCATCAAGGAGTGGATGGACACCTCTGACCACACTGATATCTGCCACCTTGCCCTCGGCAGTAACCACGAATCTGAGTATGACTTTGCCCTGGATTCCCTGCTCCTTTGCTTCAGGCGGATATTTCAGGTTCTCGTATAAATGGTTGAACAGGGCCTGATCACCTCCAGGGTAATGCGGCATTTCTTCGACAACCACGTATACTTCTGCTATTCTCACCTTATCGGGCAGTGTAAACCTGGCTACAACGTCGGCAGTGAACGGTTCGTTCATCTCCGGATTTCGCGGCGGGGTCCAGCGCGGAGAGCTCTGCATGACACCTGCAAGAGCATTGCCAAGAATTACATTTGTTGCTGCTGTCGGTTTAATGTCTCTGATGTTGCCTTCGGTATCAATTGTATAGCTTACGCGTGCCCACCCGAAAATTCCTTCCCGTATCGCCTCTTCAGGGTAGGCAGTCCGACTTACCACCCAGTCATTGAATGCCAGGTACGAATTGCCATCAAATGTCGGATAGTCATTTTCAGATTTTCTGCGCAGGGGTATCTTCATTCCCATTTCTTTGGCCTTCTTCACGGACCAGAATTCAGTTGCCCCTGAAGAGCCTTTTTCTCCGTATTTTTTCACCGCTTCTTCGGGTTTCAGGGAAATAAAGGCTCCCAGGTCATCTTTCATCCTTTGCATTACTGCACGCTCATTTTCTTCAGTAATCACGCCGTCAACCACAACAACGGGCAGCTTCCTTGCGGGATCAGGCTTTATCGTTGCCGGATCAACATAATCGGGATCGGGAATCATCTTAACTGACATCTCCTTGTCTAACTGCGGCTTAAGTGGTAAATATTTATAGCCTTCATGAGTAAAGAGAAGAATCACGTTTTCGGGTATGCTCCTGAACTCAAACCTGCCGTCAGGGCCGGTGATTGTCATTAATGTGGTTCCTGACACGTTCACGGTTACTCCGGGGAATGGGGTATCATCCTCTCTGTAAACCACCCCCCTTACAATAATCTGGGTGATTACATCCGGTTGAACTATAGTAAGCTCGGCAGGAGGAACAGGGTCCGGATTGACGTATTTTGGAGATGCAAACGCATAGAGGAGAGCTGCCGTGATTGGCAGAACAAGAAGCAGTTTAAGCTTCCTGTATGGAGAATAGTCTTTCTTTTTCATCATTTCAAACCTGTTAGTGTTAAAAGAAAAGTTGAACGAATTGGAGAGGCTTATCAGCCTGGCGTTAAAAACCTGGTTGAGCAGAGCCGCCCTGTAACCTGCCGGGTCAGAAGTTCGCTGCAGCGCCTCCTCATCGGCAAGGTGCTCGTGATTCTGCCTGACCAGTGCCGAGCAGATCCACGCAAATGGATTCATCCAATGCACCAGGCTCATCACCTCAATAATCAGGAGATCAAACCAGTGTTTCTGTCTTAGGTGCACCATCTCATGGTTCAGTATCTCCCTGACCTCACGCCCGCTCAGTGAAGGATTGATAAAAACGTAATTGAAAAATGAAAAGGCGGAGGTATATTTTTCTGATCTGACAAGCAAAGCATCTCCCTCCCTGTCTACCGGTCCGCTTCTTACCGCGCGGTATACCGAAAAGAGGTACTGCAACGTCCGGCCCAGCATGAAGAGGATGCCTGCAGCATAAATAATCAGGAACCACTGCAGCTTATCTGTCTTCCCGACAATCTCCTCCACCGGCGCCGCCGCAGCAGGCAGATCCGATGTTTCTCCCAGTGTTTCCTGAATCATAAGCGCCGGTGCTTCAACCCTGTAATGTATAGTTATCAGCGGAAGGAGCAGCGAGAGAATCACCCCGGTTAAAAGGTATATTCGCTTTAACATAAAGTACCTCTCCTTCCTGAGAAAGAGGATGTACAGCAGTGTAAATCCGGCAAGCCATGAGGCCGACTTCAGAAGGTAAAATGCAGCCTGTTCCATATTTTATTCCTGTTGGTCTTCATTGAGCTCTTCCCGGGCCTCATCGAGTATCCTGTCAAGATCCTTCACAGTAAGATTCTTTTCCCTTGCAAAGAACGAGGTCATTGCAGGAAAGGAATTGTTGAAGTATCCCTCGAGGAGCCCGAACAGCTGGTTTTTTGAATACTCCCGCTTCGAAACCAGGGGATAATAGAGGAATACGTTTGCATAGGCACGGTGATCCACATAACCCTTCTTCTCGAGCACCTTCAGCACCGTGGAGATAGTGTTTCGCGCCGGCTTCGGATCGTCAAATCTGTCCCTTATATCCTTAACGACTCCCTCTTCCAGATCCCATAAAATCTGCATTATCTGCTCTTCAGCCTTCGTCAGTTGCATAATCAGAATATTTAAAATATCAAGCCAATACCCGTTGCCGGGCATTTCATTTCAATCAATCCTTCATCACAAATATACGACTATATTTATAGACGCGCAAATTTTTATGTGTTTTTTCGTCTATTTTTATAGTCATGGGGGGGGTTATTTAATTTTATCCGATTCTACAATGCTATAACCGCTACGCGGTAAGTTCCTCCTGATCTGACTGTTACAATGCTTGAACCGCTACGCGGTAAGTTCATCCAGATCTACCTGTTACAATGCTGTAACCGCTACGCGGTAAGTTCATCCAGATCTGCCTGTTACAATGCTTGAACCGCTACGCGGTACCTTCAGACCTGTCAGCTTCCGTGCTACAATGCTATAACCGCTGCGGGGTATTCTAATTCAGAAGGCCTCCAGGAGCTTAATAAGCTTTTCACGCTCGGTGCTGCCCGGGGCAGTCCGGAGAAGGTCATTGAGCCAGTTGCCGTACATGGGATTGGGAAGCACAATGTAATTCGTACCGAAGAGCCTGCGGTCCTTTTCAACAGCCTCAAAGCCGTAGTCAGGGCCCCGCTTCTCATAAATACGGCTGAGGTCAGCCAGGTTATCACCAACCAGCAGGATAATCTCAAAATTCTGTTCTATCCGCTCCCGTCTCTCCACCTTTGATGAGGTCGTCTCCTTAAGCAGCATGTGTGTGCTGTCAGCATCGGCAAATCCATATGCGGCCATGTTCCTGATTGTCGGCCCCATCTCCTCCACAGTCCTGTTGGAGACATAAAACACCTCCACTCCCAGTGAATCGGCATAACGGGTGAACTCAACCGCACCCGGGAGGGGCCTGGCGCTGGCCCGTTCCACCCAGCGGAACCAGTCGTCATTGTTGAATGCTTTCTGCTTCAAAACCTGCCATCCCTGGTACGGTGAATTGTCGAGCAGTGTCTCGTCAATGTCAAGAACCACTGCAGCATTCCTGGTTCTGTCTGACAATTCAAGATTCTCCTTCAGGGCAATCTCCGCATTCCGGAAGCACTGGTAGAAAAGGGCCCGCATCTCGGCCGATTTCTGGAACCAGAGCGTAGCCAGAATAAGGTGGTCCTGATCGTCCGGTAATTCCGCAGCGGGAACGTTCGCGGCAGGGGTGACGGAACGGGCTCCTGCAGGAACAGATGTACGCTTCATTGTGGCACAGGAGGCCAGCATTATAATGGCTGTAACAATAATGAGCTTCTTCATCCGTTTTTATTCTGTTGAAAATAAACTAATTGCTGAAAACCGGTCCATTTTGTTTGTTATTGCCTAAGTAACAAATAATTGGCCGATGCCGTTTATATTGTTTGAAAGATTTTTAACTTTAACCGTACTATACAAAAAGCAACCTGCAATGTCAACCTTAAAGCTGATGCTGGGGATGATCCCCTCAACCTCCAAAATTGAACAGGAAGAGAAGGCTCTGATTGCCGAATATGAAAAGATGATCGCCTTTGCCGGCTCGGAAGCCCTGGCAAAATACAACCGTCTTCACGAAAGTGTCAATTCGGCCGGATTCAAACAGAAAAGAAGGGAGATAGAGTCGCTTACATACAAAGGTTCCGAAGAACATGCCAGGGAAACAGAATTCCTGGGCTTGCAGAAGGCAAAAGACATTGTGTCATATTTCAAAACCGAAGGAAGCGCAATCCTTAAAAATTTCACTTCGCTTGACGGTTCTTCAAAAATCAAGGAAATAGAAGACCTTCAGCTCTTTGTGCAATCGCCGGAATTCAAGCAGAAGGAACGGATGAAGCCTGTAACATTCAAAGATACGGAGGAATATGGCAAATGGCTTGAATTCAAAAAGCTGAAAGGAGACAAGGAGGTAAAAAAGAATCTCAACCCCGACAAGGTAAAGAGGTTTTCCGAGCTCCAGGCGTTGGTGACCTCCTCGGCTTTCCTGCTGAAGAAGAACATGAAGCCTGTTACATTCAAAGACACTCCCGAATATCAGAAACTGCAGGAACTCAAAACCAGAAAAGGGGCATCGGATGTGGTCAGCTACTACAAGTTCCGTGACTCGAAGGAATATCACAACTGGGTTCAGGTGAAGGATTCAGCCAGGCTCAAGAGGTATTATGAACTCCAGGAGTATCTGAAAACCAAGGCTTTCAACGAAAGAAAGGAATATCTTCTTGACAAGCGCCGTTTCGATAAGACCGATATGTTCAGGGAGCTTAAAGAATACGATACCCTGAAGAATTCTCCGGATATCAAATGGTACTTCAGTGTAAAGGATTCGAACAAGTTCGATATACTTAAAAGCAGGGAGCTTACCTTCAGCGATGAGTTCGACGGAACGGCGCCTGACAGCAGCAAATGGATCAACAGGTATTACCCTGGTGACAAGCTGCTGCACGACAGCTACAGCATCTCAACAGATCTTCAGTGCTACACTCCCTCAGACAACTTCGAGGTACGTCACAGTGTGCTTCGCATAATTACCAAACCCCAGAAGATGAACGGAAAGGTATGGGACCCGGCAAAGGGTTTCTATACCAAAGACTTCAGTTTCACTTCCGGAATAATCAATACCGGCGCCTCGTTCAGGCAGAAGTACGGCACTTTCACAGCCAAGATCAAACTCACCGATCCTAATGTCCGGAATGCATTCTGGCTGATTGGTGACCGTATAACGCCGCATGTTGACGTCTGCAGATCAGGCAAAGGAAAGGTATGGTTTGACCTTTTCACCGCACCGGGAAGCCATTACAGGAAGAGCATCGGATCAAAATATCTCTCAGATTTCTACATTTACACCCTTGACTGGACCCCTGGCGCCATGGTGTGGAAGATAAACGGGGTTGAGGTTATGCGCCAGACAACCGGCGTACCCCAGGAACCCATGTATATCAACCTGGCCGGCGGCGTAGACAAGCCAATCGGCGGCATCTCCTCAATGGAGGTTGACTGGGTCAGGGTATACCAATCCAAATAACTGCATTAAAGGAATATATATGCCTTGATATGATGTAGCGCCGGGTCTGAGACCTGGCGCTACCTGCATCATATTGAAATATCCGGTCAAATTTGCCTGGCGCCGGGTCTGAGACCTGGCGCTTCCAAATTTTTTACGGGTACCTGTAACATTTGGGGTATTCAGGCCGTCTTTAGGGTGTCAGTGCATTGACCTGAATGACCGTAAGAGAGTATAATAACGCCGTCAGGGAGTTCGGTGACCATGTCTACCGGTTCATCCTCCGCAGCATAAAGGACAGCCACCGGGCTGACGATATCGTGCAGGACACATATGAGAAGCTGTGGCGCTGCGTAACTGAGATTGAATTCGGCGCCGTGAAATCATGGCTCTTCTCAACGGCCTACAACAGGATGATTGACGTAATAAGGAAAGACTCAAGGCTTGTGGATGTTGAATATTACGATGACAGCACACTTTATGCGGAAGAGAACGGCAGCGACCTGAACGAGGTGCTGCACCGTGCCCTTGAGAAGCTGCCGGCAATTCAGCGATCTGTGATCCTTCTGCGAGACTATGAAGGATACAACTATAAGGAAATCGGGGAAATAACCGGATTATCGGAGGCACAGGTCAAGACTTATATTTTCAGGGGACGTGTGGCCCTCAGGAACTATCTTGTAAAGACATCGGTATGGCAATAACGGAAGATATGGATTCCCCGCGCCTGACGCCTCCCGGTGACAGGATGCCGTCGGGTCGCAGGCTTTTCCGCGGACCGGAGGAACTGACCGATGAGCAGTTCGACCTGCTGGCTGCAGCATGGGCCGAAGGAGCCCTTTCGGGAGAGGCACTGTCAGAACTGGAGTCGGTCATGACTGTCAATGAAGGCAGAAGAGACCGCGCACGGAGCTTTCGCCGCATCCGGCTTGTACCGGGTAATGAGAGCTGGCCAGGCATGAGATCCGCCATCAGGCTGTCTCCGGTGCTTGCAGGATTCCGCCGTACCGTACTTCCGGCTCTGCTTGCAGTGGCAGCTATGATTGTCATTATTATCTACGGCCCGGCAGGGGCTAAATTTAAAATCATAAATTCCGGGGAGGGCGTCATTGAACCTGTGATGACAGTGGCAGAGATTCCGGGATCTCCCCCTGTTGTTTCTGTTGAGAGGATTACTGTGACGTCAGCCCAGCCGATGCGTGTTGCTCAGAATCAGGCCGCAGAAGGGATGGAAGAGCCTGACAGGATAACAGAAATTGACAGGGCTGAGCCACTTGTGCTGGCTTACGGACGTGCCGCAGTTTCATCAGTGGCTCCGGCTGCAAAACCGGCCATTGCCTCAATCAGTATCAGGGATGTTCATCCCGCCCGGACGCTGCAGGAAGAAAAAAACTGGATGCTGCGCAGTATATCTTTCCTGGCCGGCGCTGTGACAGGAAAAGATAAAGACATAGACGGATACATGATCGCCAGCGGATGCATCACCGGCATCAATAACATCCTCGGATGGGATATGGAACTCGGCCGTACAAGCAACAAAAACGGTGAGCCCGTGGCTGTCACATTCAGCTCGTCACTGCTCTCATTCACCAAACCGCTGAACAAAATCACACACTGAGTGTAACTTTTGATTACCTCTGTCCGTCCAGGCATAAAACAACAAACAATTTAAAGCCATGAAAAGAATATTAATCTCAATCGTACTTATCGTTTCGATCCTCGTCCCGGCACTGGCCCAGGAAAAGGAAAAGGAGCAAAAACTGAAGGAGCTCGAACAGCTTGAACAGCAGGCAAGGGAAGTCACCACACCCGACACACTGGTTTCAGTTACGGAAGACACACTTGTAGCAGCTGCCGAAGACATGCCTGGAGTGATCATGGAAGAAGATGAAGAAATCGCTGTGGTTTTCAGCGAGGGAGCCGACGATACATCAACCGTAAGGATCGGTGATATTGTCACTATCGAGGAAACAGGTGACGAAACCGTCATCAGAATCGGCAAAAAGGGCGTAAGAATACTTGAGGATGGTGAAGACACCGAAATTGACTTTGAGTATGAAGACTCCGGTGAGGAGGATGATCCCGGCAGGCCCGGAAAGAGTTTTGAAGGCCATCTCGGCGGTGTCGAAATAGCTTACAACAATTACTCCACGGGTAAATGGCTGAATAATGACTCGCCCATAGATGGCTACCTTGACCTCAATACAGCCAAATCATCGGCTTTCAATATCGTATCTCCTCCCGTCAGCCTGGGTTTTACCCGCCATTTCGGATTGGTTACAGCCCTGGGTATCAATTTTAACAATTACCGTTTTGACGGCAACAACTCAATAGTAGTTGACGGAGAAGGAATAGTCTCCCCGTTCTTCCCGGCAGAGCCCGTCAGATACGAAAAAAGCAAGCTGGCAACGGTTTACGGAATATTGCCGGTAATGCTTGAGGTGCAGATACCGGTGTCGCACGGAAGCACAATCAACCTGGGCGCCGGAGTAATAGGTGCCGTGAAGCTTGGCTCACACACGAAGGTTGTCTATTACAATGACGGGAAGCAGAAGGACAAGAACCATGACGATTTCAACCTCAACGTACTGAGGTACGGAGTGACCGCCAGGGCGGGATACGAGATGGTTCAGGTATACGGTACCTGCTACCTCTCCCCCATGTTCGAGAAAGGAAAAGGACCCGAACTGTATCCGTTTGAAATAGGCATTGCGTTTACTATCAACGACTAATAGATAAAAGCTGATTTTCTGAATCGAGGGGGCTCCGGCAGGAAGCCCCCTTTTCTGTTATTTATTTTTCAAACCGTAATCACTCCACCTGCCCGCTGTACAAAATCGGGTGATTTTATGTAAGTTTGGAACGTTGATACATAAGGCAGTGGATCAGCTGGCCGCCCTTTCATAAAATGTAAAACGAAAGACTTATGAGACTACTTCTTATCAGCAATTCAACAAATGCCGGAGAGGCATATCTCGATTACCCGAAAAACAACATCAGGGATTTCCTCGGGAGCCGGAAAGTCAAGGCCCTTTTCATTCCATATGCCGCAGTGACATTCTCATATGACGAGTACGAACAGAAGGTAAGGAACCGATTCAACGAGGTGGGGCACGATGTAGTCTCCATTCACCATTTCAGGGATCCGGTAAAGGCCATAATGGACGCCCCGGCAATTGTCGTCGGAGGAGGAAATACCTGGATGTTGCTGAAATGCCTGAGAGACAATAAGCTGATTGCCCCGGTAAGGAAGAAGGTGATGTCTGGTACGCCGTATATCGGGTGGAGCGCAGGTTCGAACGTAACCTGCCCTACAATTATGACCACCAATGACATGCCTGTTACCGCGCCATCCTCCTTCAGGGCTTTCGGGCTCATCCCGTTCCAGATCAATCCCCATTATCTCGATGCCAATCCTGCCGGTCATGCCGGTGAAACCCGGGAACAGAGGATACAGGAGTTTATCGAGGTAAACAGGGAAATGTATGTTGCCGGGCTCCGTGAAGGTACGATGTTCCTCATTGAAGGTAAGATGCTCTCTCTTATCGGCCCCAGGAATTCACGCATATTCAGGTACGGAAGTGAGCCGATGGAGGTTAGGCCCGGAAGTGATCTGTCATTCCTGCTTAAGAAAAGCAAGAAATAATAATATGCGCCGCCAGGTGCCATGAAACTTCTCCGGAAAATAGCGCTTATTGCCGTCGGGGTGCTGATGCTGCTCATCCTGGTACCTGGATTATACGCACTGCTCAGGCAGGATCAGCTGACCAGTGCCCTGATAAGGAAGGTCAATGAGAGCGTTAATACGAAGATTTCTTACGGCAACCTGCGCATTACGATCTTTGAATCATTTCCCAATATCACAGTCCGGTTCAGTGACCTGCTTGTTGAACCCTCACCCTATTATGACAGGAAACAACTGAGGAATGAAGACAATGATACATTGCTTTACGCCTCTTCGCTTTCCCTGACGGTATCCATGCCATCGCTTCTGACAGGCACGGTGGCGGTGAAGTCAATAACTGCAAGGAACGGTGAGGTTAACCTGCTGACTGACAAGAGGGGAGATATCAACTACGAGGTTTTCTCCGAAAGGAAGGGAGATGGTAAAAACGTCAGGCTGAAGAACATCAGCGCGGTTGATATCAGGGCAGTTTACAATGACATGAGCTCCGGCATGCGAATAGCCGGGAGCGTAAGTCAGGCAACCCTCGGCGGAGAGCTGTTCAGGACAGGGATCTATCTCAATACAACTCTGATAGCAGGGATTGATTCGATCAACCTTGAAGGAACAACAATAAGGGAGTTCCCGGTGGAGGCAGGCGTCAAACTCCGGAAGTCGGCAAATTCCCTTTCAGTGGCAAAGGGAGCATTGAGTATCGCTGATCTCAGGTTCGATATCACCGGAAACGTCAACTACTCATCCTCAACCCTGAACCTTTCAATAGAAGGAAAGAAAATAAGCATTGAATCAGTAATCTCACGGCTGCCTGACAGATGGAAAACCGCCACCGGGAACTTCTCACCATCCGGAATAATTGACCTCAGATGCAGTATCACCGGACCATACGGTGATGCCGGCACACCTCACATAGATGTCACATACGGTCTTGCCGGCGGAAAGATGAGCCACTCATCCACCGGCTTCAAGGTCAATAACCTGGAGTTCAGCGGGGCCCTCACAAACGGCGACCACAATTCAGCCGAAACATTCCGATTTACAGTTGACAATCTAACCGCCAGGTACGGATCCGCATCGGTGAAGGGTTCATTTATGATGAACAACCTTCGCAAACCTCATATTGCACTTAACCTTGAGGGTGATCTGGACTTTGATGACCTTGACAGGATTTTCCGGTCAGGATACATTGAAGACCAGACCGGGTCACTCGCGGGGAAAATAAAAATCTCCGGGACACTTCCCGACATCATAAAACCGGCCACTGCTCTTGCATACCTGAATCCCGATATTTCGCTTTCCTTCCGGGAATTCGGCGCGACACTGGCCAAAACCGGAACTGCCGTTAAAGATGTTAACGGTTCTCTGGCTGTAAAGAATGACATGATTGCCGACAACCTTTCTTTTACCTTCAGGGATCAGCGTTTCACTCTCAATACAGTCATGAAAAACTTCTTCCCCTGGATAGCCGGAGGAGGCAGGAATCTTGACATAAGCGGAGATGTCCATGTCGACAGATTGGTAACCGCTGCCCTTGTACCTGCAAACAGGGAAAGGCCTGACAGCACGGGTACGCCTGCAAATTTTTTCCCGGAAGACGTGAAAGCGAATATCCTTCTTAGGGCTGACAGCCTGATATTTAACAATTTCAGGGCTGCCAACTTCAGCAGCAGATTAACATACAGGCCATACGTGATCACCTTTGATGAGGTTTCCGCCGACGGACTTGATGGTGTACTTGCCGGAAAATTCATGCTTGGCAAACAACAGGATGGAGGGTTTATTACTAGGGCCAGCCTTGATGTCAGAGATGTGGATATCAACACTGCGTTTACATCATTCAGTAACTTCGGTCAGAATTTCATTGTGAGCGACAACCTCCGGGGCAGGCTAACGGGCAATGTGACAATGCTGTCGCCCCTTGACGGAAATTACAGGATATTCCGCAAGGCGCTTGTGGCCGAGGCACATCTTGTAATCAATGACGGAAAGCTCGTCAGCTTCGCCCCGGCAGAAAGCCTTTCTGCATACCTTGACCTGGATGAACTCAGAAACATCAGCTTTTCTAAAATGGAAAATGACATCTTCATAAACAACGGGACTGTCTCTATTCCGAAAATGCTTATAAACTCTTCAGCCGTTAATTTCACCGTTTACGGTACCCACGGTTTTGACGGCGATTATATCTATCATGTCCGTCTCCTTCTCTCGGAGGTCATGAGCCGGAAGGCCAGGGAGCGGAACCGTGATGTCAGTTCGTTCGGGCAGGTGAAGGTAGACGGCAGTGGAAAGGCAACAGTGCCGCTTAAGATAGAATGCGTAAATGGCAAAACAAGTGTAGGTTATGATTTCGGACAGGCCCAGGACAATATAAAGAACGACATAGCTGCCGAGAAACAGTCCCTGAAAGGAATACTCAACGAGGAGTATGGCTGGTACGCTTCAGACACAGCACTGGCAAAGCCGGCAGAAAACAAGCCTAAATTCAGCATCACCTGGGAAGAGGGGAAAGAACAGCCAGCTGAAGCTGAGTCACAGAAGGAAGAGGTGAAGGAGAGCCCGATAAAGATCCTTCTCAAAAAGAAAAGATAGCCTATGAACATCTACCGAAAAAGACTTCTGTGGAAGGTGCTGCTCCTGATATTTGCGGTTGTGATCGGATTCGGGTCACTTATCTACACCCATGACCTGGTAGACAGGCTGAAGGAGGAGGAGCGCAAGAAGGCAGAGCAGTGGGCGGAGGCCACGCGGAGACTGGTTACATCTGACGATTTTGAATTTCTTTTCAGCATCATTGAGGACAACACAACTGTTCCGGTGATACTAATCGATGAAGAGGAGAGCATCATATCGCAAAGGAACCTGCCCCAGGCCCTGGCCACTGACACCCTGGCAATGGTCCGTGAACTGAAACGCATGGCAAAACGCAATGATCCGATCTCAATCGAGCTGCCTAACGGCATAGTGAACCATCTCTATTACCGCGAGAGCACCCTGCTGCGGCAACTGAGAATATATCCTTATGTGCAGCTGGCTGTGATACTTCTGTTTATCGGTGTGGCCTATGTCGCCTTCAGCGCTTCACGGATGGCTGAGCAAAACCAGGTATGGGTGGGGTTGTCAAGGGAGACGGCGCATCAGCTGGGAACGCCTACCTCTTCACTCTCGGCATGGAGTGAGATAATAAGCAGCAGGTACCCGGGGACTGACATAGCAGAAGAGCTTCCTGCCGACGTCGACAGACTGAGCCGTGTCGCCGAAAGATTCTCCCTGATAGGATCGAAGCCGAAACTGGCGCCTGACAACCTGCCGGTACTGGCTGAGACAACCGCGTCTTACCTGAGGAAAAGAATCGCCTCCACAATAGACCTTAATGTAGTTGATGAAACCTCTGAATGCACGGCAGTACCACTTAACTCCGTTCTGCTGGGGTGGGTAATCGAGAACCTGGTAAAGAATTCTGCTGATGCCATGAAGGGTACTGGCAGGATCACCGTCAGGCTGAGCGAAAACAACTCCGAAGCCTTCATTGACGTAGAGGATACGGGGAAAGGTGTTCCAAGGAAGGACTTCAAGACTATCTTTAAACCCGGTTACACCACAAGGGAAAGGGGCTGGGGTCTTGGCCTCTCCCTCTCCAAAAGGATAGTTGAAGAGTATCACAAGGGAAAGATTTTCGTGCTGCGTTCCGAGCCCGGTCACGGATGCTGCATGAGGATAATTCTCAAAAAACAGGGCTGAGACCAAACAGTAATGATTAAGCGAAGCGACATAGAGGTTATGGCCCCTGCCGGCTCATGGGAGGCCCTGAGAGCTGCGATACAGGGAGGTGCAGATTCAGTCTATTTCGGAGTGGAAAAGCTGAACATGAGGGCCCGTTCTTCACATAACTTCACCACTGCCGACCTGCCGGAAATAGTTGCACTCTGCAGGGACAATGGCCTGAGGAGCTACCTCACACTGAACATAGTGGTCTATGACGAAGAAATCAGTGAAATGAAGGAGGTGCTTGCCGCTGCCGCTGCTGCCGGCATTACCGCTGTCATCGCCACTGACCAGGCAGCAATACTGGCCGCCAGAGAGGCAGGAGTTGAAGTTCATCTCTCCACTCAGCTCAATATATCAAATGCCGGATCACTGAAGTTCTATTCACAATGGGCTGATGTTGCCGTCCTTTCCAGGGAGCTTAACCTTCAGCAAGTGAAGAAAATACATGATGTTATCATAAGTGACGATATACGTGGCCCGGGAGGGGAGCCAATTAAACTGGAGATGTTTGTGCACGGGGCGCTGTGCATGGCAATCTCAGGAAAATGTTATCTCAGCCTGCATGAGTACGGTGCTTCCGCCAACCGGGGCAACTGTTACCAGACCTGCAGGCGCGGTTATACAGTCAGCGACAGGGAGACGGGTTATGAGCTGGATATAGATAACCAGTATATCATGTCACCGAAGGACCTTTGCACTATCAGTTTCCTTGACCAGATAATTGACGCAGGAGCAAGAGTACTTAAGATCGAGGGGCGGGCCAGGCCGCCTGAGTATGTGAAGACGGTAACACGCTGCTACAGCGAGGCTGCTGCTGCAGTTGCAGACGGAACATTCGGACAGGAAAAGGTCGGGGAGTGGATTAACCGGCTTGAGACTGTATTCAACAGGGGCTTCTGGGACGGCTATTACCTGGGACAGAAACTGGGGGAATGGAGCACCACGTACGGCTCGGCAGCAACAAAGAGGAAGATCTACCTCGGGAAAGTCACCAACTATTTTTCAAAGGCCGGCGTTGCCGAGATAAAACTTGAAACAGGTGATCTGTCTCCAGGTGATGAACTTGTCATTACCGGACCAACAACCGGAATAGTGGGGCTTATCGTCAGGGAGCTCAGGGATGCTTCGGAAAGAGAAGCCGCAACAGTTAAAAAAGGAGAGCTTTGTTCTGTAAAAACAAGTGATATTGTAAGGCGGTATGACAAGGTCTTCAGGTGGGTTGACGCTTCGTCACTTAAAAATGGGTGAATTTACTTCACCGATTCCGCTGCCTGCATGACAAGGCCGGCATTGACGGCTTCATCATCGGTTTCAGTGTTAATGTAGATAACCTGACCTCCGGGCCTCTTTGACAGCCCATAATGATATGACTTGTCATAGTATTCAAGAGTGATCCTGACAGCCGTGGGGTAGTCTCCGCATTTAAGGGCGTCAAGGGCTTCACGGGTCCGGTCTCCTCCCAGCCGTTTCGAGATCTTCATCACAGAGGCCATAATCTCTTCCGGAGGAAATGAGGTATATTCCCTGAGCAGTCTGGGCATGCGTGTTTCTATGCTCATCATGAGGGCGATCACCGGGGCTGACTGCATCTGTTCAAAAAAGCAGTCAGGCATGAATACTGTTCCGATATTCCGGCTCTCATCCTCAAGCCACACAGGCGAATCACCGCTGTGTGCACTGAGGTCATCAAAGAGCAGGTTTGCAAAGTGTTCCGATGATGGCTGAGGGGCCTGTCCCAGGGCACCAAAAGCAGAGCCTCTGTGTGATGCCAGGCCCTCAAGGTCGGTGACCTGTTCTCCTGCAGACTTCATATACTTCAGTATTCCGGTCTTGCCGCTTCCTGTCAGGCCTCCCAGAATTATGTACTTTCTTTCCCTTCCAAGGTCAGAAAGGATATGGTTCCTGTATGCCTTATATCCTCCGCTGAGCACAAATGGCTCAATGCCACCCAGCGAAAAGAGCCATGCCATGGCCTCTGACCTCATGCCGCCTCTCCAGCAGTAAGCCAGGAGTCTGCCTCCGGCTGCGAGGTCCAGCCCTGATCTTAGTTTTTCAGACATTCCCGGTGCCGCAAGGTCAATACCAAGCATTACAGCTGCAGAACTACCCTCCTTTTTGTATTTGGTTCCCACCTCCGCTCTCTGTTCGTCATCGAATAGCGGAATATTTACTGCACGGGGGATGTGTCCTGCAGCAAATTCTCCGGGTGATCTGACGTCTGCAACCGGGAGAGAAGCCCTGAGTCGCATGAATTCATCAGCCGGCAGTTTATTCAGGTTGAATGGCATTACTTTTCGGACTTGTGGTACCTGTCAATAACCCTCCTTAGTTCCTCAACCGTGACAGGTTTGGCAAGCAGTTCCTTCATGCCGCTCTGCTCTACCCTCAGTCTTGTTTCAGGCATATTGTCAGCGGACAGGGCTATTATCTGAGTGTTCGGATTATGCCCGAGAATTATACGGGAGGCTTCGAAACCATCCGTCTCGGGCATTATCAGATCCATCAGGATAAGGTCATATGATTTTCCCCTTGCCATGTCAACTGCTTCAGATCCACCGGCTGCGTACTCGGCTCCCACTCCCAGTACTCTGAGCAGTGATCCCACAACCTTCCTGTTAAGGTAATTATCGTCCACGACCAGAACCAGGGGAACGTCGGTCTTGTCGGAATTCAGCCTGGCTGACAGTTCCTTCAATGCCGGGAAGTGTTCCCTGAGTATGTTCATCAGGTCTTCTGCGGCAAACGGTTTTACAAGCAGATGGTCTATTCCAAGGTCAACGCACCTTGCGTAATGCCCCTTCGGATCCCTTGAGGTAAACATCAACACAATATGCTCAGATGTAAGACCCTCATCCATAAGTACTTTTGCGGCCTCGAAACCGTCATTGTCGGGCTCGTCAAACAGTACAAGGAGGATGTTTCTCCCCTTTTCGCTTTTAAGTCCTGACCTGATCTGTGAGGCGGTATGTTTCTGGAAGCTTGTCACCGATACCGGAAGCCCCACGCGGTGCATGATGCTGAGGAAGTCATCGTCACGGCCATGAGGGCCGGTAATAACCAGGGTTCTTATTTCTCCCGGGTCAGAATACCGGCCAAGATCAATATTTTTAGATATTTTTTCGTTCAGATGAACATTGATTGTGAAGGTGACCCTGAGGCCTTTTTCCTGCCCTGAGGCATCTTTCACTGCCGGGCTCTCAGCCGTAAGTTCGCCCCCCATAAGCTCAGTGAGCTGCCTGGCAAGCACCGGACCCAGCTTCAGGTCTTCAGCCCAGTCAGAGCGTTCGCTGATTGTGGTGATGTAATCACCGAACAACCTCTTGATCTCAGCCCTTGTATATGTATTGCCCGTGTCGGTCAGGGTGAATTCAAGGGTGAAGCTGTTTCCGTCCGATTTCCTTACACGGCAGCTGAGCTTTATCAGTCCCGACCGGGTGCCTGCAACAGAGTTGGTCAGAAGGTTTGTAATAACCTGCCTGAGCCTGTACGGGTCTCCAATGATGTTTTCCGGTACTGCCTGTTCTATTTCTGATTCGATCCTGACGGGAATCTCGGGGTTCTGCCGCCTGATAAGATTGATACAGTATGCCACCTCATCACGGAGCCTGAACGGGATCTCGTCAAGTATCATCTTTCCTGTCTCAACCTTCGAGACGTCAAAGATGTCATTGATGATGTTGAGCAGAAGGTCTGCCGAACGTCTGAGCAGCCTTGCAACCTCCTTTGTTTCTTCCGGAAGGTCCGATCTGTTCAGCATCTCCGTCATGCCAAGGATGCCGTTGAGCGGGGTCCGTATCTCGAAACTCATGCGTGCCAGCATCTCTGACTTGGCAATATTTGCATCTACCTCCTGGCGTCGTGCCAGTTCGAGTGAAGTGATGTCAATGAGCGCATCCAGCATGCAGCTTACCCCCTTATAGACAACGGGTATGCTGTGAAGAAAAATGATTTTCTCTCCTCCCTGTGAGGGGAGCCTGATCACTTTCCCCTGCCCCAGCTGACCGGCAATATCAATCGAATATTCATTCCGCGACAGGTCAGGCATGAGTTTGCCGCTCATAGCCACCTCATCATCAAAAGCGAAGAGGCAGGCCGCCTGCCTGTTGGCACGCATGATCTCTCTTCCTTCATTGTAAATTATAAATCCCGCCGGCATCTGGTCAATAATTGAAAGCAGGCTTTCTTCAGAAGCTGTCTTAATCTCCAGAGCCCTGGATTGTTTCCTTGTCAGACTTCTGAAAATGAATATTATAAAGAGCAGTGTGAACATTGTCAGCAGCCCAAGTATTGCAGAATTCCTGACTATGTACTTCTGAAAGAACTCCGTATGTGCCGAGAAGACCAGCCCGAAGTCAAGTCCGAAGATATTTACAGGGTAGTATGATGAGAGTATCTCTTCCGCCTCGCCACCGTCAATTCTCATAGTATGTGCAAGCCTGCCGGAATTGCCTTCTTTAAGAGAGACAGCCATGCGGTCAATATTTGAATAGCTGATTTTCTCTCCGCCATTATCGAAAAGAACTTCACCGGTGTCACTGATCACCCATTGCCATTGGTACTTTTCAAGGTTATACTTGGCAAAGATGCCGGAGAAATAGCGCCGGAAGTCAATTGTGATTACGATGTTGCCCAGAACATCACCATCCTTCAGGACAGGGAGGAAATACCTGTACCTGTTTCGGTCGGGCTCAAGCGTTTCCCTTGTATATATGGCGGGAACCGTCTGAGCCCTGTACGATCCGTCAAGCCATGAATTACGCTCTTCGTCCTTGTATAGTGTATAGACATCGCCGTCTGTGTTGTACAACATAAGACCTACAATTATGTCACCATACTTGGAGTAGTACAGTTTCATCTTCTCACGGGCCCTTTCGTTGACCTCGCTGTCAGAAAAGAAGAGAGAGATGTCATCTGAGAAATCAATCTCGGTCAGATCACTGACTATATACATGCTTGTATTGTCAATGTCAGAACCCGCGATCATTACCTGCCTGTCAAGCAGCTTGTTGGAGTATTCAATCTGGTTCCTGTAGAGACTGATATAGAACAGCGAAGTGATCAGCATCAGCAGAACAAACGCGATGTATGCAGCAAGGGCGGTCCTTTTCATTGTTGACATGTACCGATAGGATAACGCTTATCTGTACTTTTCATTGTTCTCAAGCATCATACTGATATAGCTTCGGTACCTCCATGGTTCTATGTCATCGCGGGCCACTGCTTCCCTTACTGTGCATCCCGGCTCGTCAAGGTGGAGGCAGTTATAGAACCGGCACCCTGATGAGATCCTGAAGATCTCCGGGAAGAAGTGGTAGATCTCCTTTCGGTCGAAGTCGATTACTCCAAATCCTCTTATTCCCGGGGTGTCAATGACATAACCCCCTCCGCCGACAGGGTGCATCTCGGGAAATGTTGTGATGTGCTTACCCTGTTCATGGTAATCGGAAAGGGAGCCTGTCTTGAGAGAAAGCTCCGGATTGAGCCTGTTAAGGAGGGTGCTCTTGCCTACTCCTGAGTTTCCGGAGAGAAGGGTTATCCGGTTTCGGAGGGCATCTTCAACCTCCGTAAGGCTCCTGTCAACGGTGGCTGATATAATCATTACGCGGTAACCGATTTTTTCATATACATCCCTTATCTGACGTACCCGTGACAATTCCTCCTCTCCGTAGAGGTCGGTCTTGTTTATTATTATCACGGCAGGTATCCGGTAGGCTTCGGCCGTTGCAAGGAACCTGTCAATGAACTCGACCGGAGTGGCAGGCATTTTAACCGTTATGACAAGAAACGCCTGATCGATATTTGCGGCTAATATCTGCGACTCGCGCGAAAGGTTCGAGGCCCTGCGGATTATATAGTTGCGCCTTGGCAGCAGGGCTACAATTACACCTTCTACCGGATCAAATGTCACATTGTCTCCTACGGCTAAAGGATTTGTGGTGCGGACTCCGCTAACCCTGAAACGCCCCCGGAGAAAGCACTCATGGATGTTCCCTTCCTCATCAGCCACCCTGTAACGGCTCCCCGTAGATTTTATGACAGTACCCTTTTTCAATCGCCCTGTTTTGAGGCAAAAATAAAAAAGTGACGCCCGGTTTTGCCGGGCACCACTCTTTTTATCCCTGATTTGTCAGATGTTATCAATACTCGGCAGCCATAAGGAAGAAAGGCTTCATCTCAAAATTGGAATAGTAGGGCCTCAGCCTTTCGGTATTGTAATATTCCGAGACCTTCACAACCTTCTTGGAGGAGGTAACCACGTCAATCGGAACGTTGTCATAACGTCCGTTCTTAAGCACCACCACCCTTCCGTGAATACCCTTCATGATCAGGTCAAGGGCCAGGTTCCCGAATGCCATCGGAACTATCGAGTCAACAGCGTCAGGGTCACCGCCCCTGACCATGTAGCCAAGCTTCTGGTTGATAATATTAATGGTTTTGCCGTTGTTGAATCTGGCGGTATGTTCCTTTATCTCTGCAGAGACAAGATCTCCGATGCCACCGAGCTTGGCATGCCCGTATGCATCGCGCTCACTGTCCTGGAAGATCATGTCGCCGCCTTTGTACAGTGCGCCCTCTGATACCAGGACTATCGAATAGCGGCTGGGGTTTGAGTTGCGGTCTTCTACAAGGAGCTTGGTAAGTTGTTCGATATCAAACTTATATTCAGGAATGACGCATCTGTTTGCAGCTCCCGCCATTGTGGGAAGCATTGCTGTGAAACCGGCATACCTGCCGAACACCTCAAGCACCATTATCCGCTCGTGTGACCCTGCCGAAGTACGAAGTGAGTTGGTCATCTGTATCGTACGTGTGACGCACGTACTGAACCCGATGCAATAGTCAGTTCCCGGAACGTCATTGTCCATGGTCTTTGGAATGGCCACAACCTTCACGCCATGCTTGTAGAGATGCACACCATAGCTGAGGGTGTCATCACCCCCTATCGGGATCAGGTAATCAATCCCCAGCCATTCGAGGTTCTTCAGTACCTCCGGTGTCATGTCGTTTATCTCATCCTTGTATGTATCCTTGAGATGGTCGGGGACATAGTTCTTTGCCACATGGCTTGGCCTTGTGCGCGATGTGTGAAGAAAAGTGCCTCCTGTCCTTCCCGCCCTGTTAACCATGTCATCGGTCAGGACCTGGAAGCATTGGCTGTTGTCAGCTTTCGGATCCCTGATTATCTCCAGGATACCGGCCCAGCCTCTGCGCAGCCCTATCACCTTATACCCTTCCCTGTTGGCCC
>CAZOHL010000023.1:0-30507 GCA_964579645.1 uncultured Rikenella sp.
CGCACCAGGCGGATCTCTTCCTCCTCAAACTCGCCGGCCAGCTCGTTGATTGCCTCCTCAAGCGATCCGCTCTCAGCCTCCTCCATAAAATATGAGTATATATCCTGCTGACGGTCCTCGTCAATTACAGTATCCACATAGTAATCAATGCTCAGCTTCGTCCCGCTGCCCACAATAGCCTCAATCTCTGACAGCAGCTCATCATATTCGATTCCCTTGGCGTCGGCAATATCTTCAAACGGCATCTTGCGGTCAATGCTCTGGATAATGTAAACCTTAAGCCCGGACTTGTTAACCACCGACTTCACTACCATATCCTGAGGCCTGATGATCTCCTTGTCAGCCACATAGTTCTTAATCACCTCCACAACCTCCTTGCCGTAGCGCTGCGCCTTGCCGGCACCTATACCGGTAATGTTCTGCAACTCCTCGAGGGTGACAGGGTACTGTATTGCCATCTCTTCCAGCGACGGGTCCTGGAAAATATTGTAGGGTGGCTGTCCAGCCTGCTTTGATATCTTCTTCCTCAGATCCTTGAGTATGCTCAGCAACTCCTCATCGGCTGCTGCAGTACGCGCCCCGAAAGATGCTTCCTCGTCCTCGGTTTCCGTGTAGTCATGATCCTCATTCAGCATGAAGCTCCTGGGCTTCTCAAGAAATTCATGTCCCTTCGCAGTGAGCCCGAGCAAGCCGTAATTCTCTATGTCCTTGTTCAGCAGCTTGTTGATTAGAGCCTGACGGATCACCATATTCCAGAAACGCTCGTCTTTCTCCTCATCAATGCCGAATGTTTCCAGCTTATGATGCTTGTAAGACTTGATGGCTGAATTCATAGTTCCCGCCAATATCTTGGCAATATGATCAGCCTTATGCTTTTCCTTGACCGCCAGGACTGTCTCAAGCATGCTGACTACGTAATCCTGCCCCTCGAACTGGGTCTTGGGGTGCAGGCAGTTGTCGCACGCCTCGCAGTTTTCCTGTTTGTATTCCTCGCCAAAGTAATGAAGCAGAATGCGGCGGCGGCATGTTGAGGATTCCGCATACGAGACAGTTTCGAGCAGCAGCTGCTTGCC
Organism: uncultured Rikenella sp.; assembly: GCA_964579645.1. GTDB lineage: Bacteria > Bacteroidota > Bacteroidia > Bacteroidales > VadinHA17 > SR-FBR-E99. The sequence continues at coordinate 1,074 of CAZOHL010000023.1, forward strand.
AATCTCCTGTTCAGCTATTGGCTTGCCCTGCATGAACTTCTCCAGTTTTACGATGTCATCGTAACTGTAGTAGGCGATGCACCTGCCCTCTCCCCCGTCACGGCCTGCACGCCCGGTCTCCTGGTAGTACCCCTCCAGGCTCTTGGGCATGTCATAATGAATCACATATCGCACGTCAGGTTTGTCTATCCCCATTCCGAAGGCGATAGTAGCCACAATCACATCAACCTCCTCCATCAGGAACTTGTCCTGGTTCGTGGTCCGCGTCGGTGAGTCCATGCCGGCATGATATGCAAGGGCTTTTATGTCATTGACCTTCAGTGTTTCGGCCAGTTCCTCCACCTTCTTGCGGCTGAGGCAGTAGATGATGCCGGATTTGCCGGGATTATTCTTTATGTATTTGATGATCTCGCGGGGGGCGTCCTGTTTTGCCTTCACCTCGTAATAGAGGTTGGGCCTGTTAAATGACGACTTGAAAACCATGGCATCGGTGATACCAAGGTTTTTCAGTATATCATGCTGCACCTTGGGGGTTGCAGTAGCAGTCAGGGCAATAATCGGAGCACGTGAAATTGTATCAATTATAGGTCTTATCCGCCGGTACTCAGGCCTGAAATCATGTCCCCATTCCGATATGCAGTGTGCCTCGTCAACCGCATAGAAGGAGACTTTCACACTTTTGAGGAATTCAATGTTTTCATCCTTTGTAAGAGACTCCGGGGCGACATAGAGCAATTTTGTATTACCCTGCATAACATCCTGTTTTACCCTTGCTATTGCTGTTTTGGTAAGCGAGGAGTTCAGAAAATGTGCCACGTCATCAGTGGTGTTGAAGTTACGCATGGCGTCAACCTGGTTCTTCATCAGGGCTATGAGCGGCGAGATGACCACAGCCGTGCCATCCATCATCACAGCAGGGAGCTGATAGCACAATGACTTGCCTCCGCCGGTGGGCATCAGCACAAACGTGTCATTCCCTTCAAGAACGCTTGTGATGATTGGTCCCTGATTGCCCTTGAAGGTATCAAATCCGAAATATCTCTTCAGATAATCATGAATGGAAGCGTCAGTGTACATACGATAGTTTATCTCCCCCTCGGTTAAACAGATGAATTATAATAACAAGTTACGCAAAGTTTATCCAACATAATACCCTTAACTCAAATTTAACTTAAATAAAAATTCACAGCAAATGTTTTTATCAGCTGTTGGTCAAATTTCACAGAAACGGGAGTATTGTTTTGAAAACTAAGTTTTATCTATCTTTACACGCCTCAATTATAGCGCCGATTATGGCCGGCAAGAGCAAAGCAAAGAACAGGAACACGGATGGCGAGATGACCTTCCTCCAGCACCTCGAGGAGCTGAGATGGCACATCATAAGGGCACTGGTAGCTATTGTGGCAGGAGCAATAGTAGCATTTGTATTCAAAGATATAATCTTTGATCATATAATTCTTGCCCCCAATAATCCCGATTTTGTCACAAACAGGCTTCTATGCCGGCTGGCTGACCTGGTGAATGTTCCGGTACTGTGCATCAACCAGAATCCTATTGAACTGATCAGCATCAAGATGTCAGGTCAGTTTACAACCCATATTAACATCTCGCTTGTGGCCGGATTGATTCTGGCCTTCCCTTATGTCTTCTGGGAATTCTGGTCATTCTTCCGGCCTGCCCTCTATGAGAAAGAACGCAAATATGCCCGCGGGGCCGTGACTATGGCTTCTCTTCTCTTCATTACCGGCATCCTCTTCGGTTACTTCATCATCACGCCGCTCTCGATCAATTTTCTCGGATCATATCGTGTCAGTGACCTGGTAACCAACCAGATTAACGTAACATCATATATAGGTTCGGTAACTTCAGTAGCTCTTTCAGCCGGAGTTACCTTTGAGCTGCCTATAGTTGTCTTCTTCCTTTCGCGGATTGGGGTGCTTACACCAGATTTCATGAGGAAATACCGCCGCCATGCCATTGTCCTGGTACTTGTTGTTGCAGCAGTGATCACCCCTCCTGACGTATTCAGTCTTATTCTTGTCAGCATTCCGCTTCTTCTGCTTTATGAAGTTAGTATCTTTATAGCGGCACGTGTAATAAGAAAGAGGGAAGACGCTGACGCGAAGGAGGCGGCAGCAGAGGCGGCCGGCAGCAGAAAGTGATAAAATGAAGCTCTATACAACAAATCTGGTAAAAAGGTACAAGACGCGGACTGTGGTCAACGAAGTATCCGTGGAGGTGGAACAGGGAGAGATAGTGGGTCTTCTTGGTCCAAACGGCGCCGGCAAGACCACTACATTCTACATGATAGTGGGTCTGATTCGGCCTAACGGGGGCCAGATATGGCTCGACAACACCCAGATAACCGACTTCCCCATGTACCGCAGGGCACGCCTCGGCATAGGCTACCTGGCACAGGAAGCGTCGGTCTTCCGTAAACTGAGTGTGGAAGACAACCTGATGGCTGTCATGGAGCTGTCTGACATGTCGAAACAGGAGAGGAAGGAGAGGCAGGAATCACTGCTTGAGGAATTTGGTCTTGCCCGTATCCGGAAGAGTCTCGGTGTACAGCTTTCAGGGGGCGAACGCCGGCGTACCGAGATAGCCCGTGCACTTGCCCTGAAACCTAACTTCATCCTGCTCGACGAACCATTCGCCGGCGTCGACCCGATTGCCGTCGAAGACATCCAGATGATTGTCTCTCACCTGAAAGACAAGAACATAGGCATCCTGATAACCGATCATAACGTCCACGAAACCCTTTCGATCACTGACAGGGCATACCTCCTCTTCGAGGGGAAGATACTGAAGCAGGGCACTGCTTCACAGCTTGCTGACGATGAACAGGTAAGAAACGTTTACCTCGGTAAGAACTTCGAACTCAGGAGGTAAATAAATCGGAACCCTTTTGCAACTTCGTAATTTTTACTAATTTTGCACCACTTTTTGCGGATGTGTCGTAATTGGTAGCCGAGCAAGACTTAGGATCTTGTGCCTCAGGGCGTGGGGGTTCGAGTCCCTTCATCCGCACCAGACACCTGAACCGCTCTGACACTTCGCCTCATGGCGCAGGTTATGGCGGTTTTTAAATCGATAGAAAACTTTTACAAGATGAATGTCACCAGAGAGAACATTGACGCACTGAACGCAACGGTAAGGATTGATATTGCCAAAGCTGACTATGAAGAAAAGGTTGAAAAGAAACTCAGGGAATACCGGAGAACAGCCAGCATAAAGGGATTTCGCCCAGGTCACGTTCCGATCCAGATGATCAGAAAGATGTACGGAACCTCGGTACTCGTCGACGAGATAAACAACCTCGTCTCGGAAAGTCTTTCCGAATACATTAAGAATGAGAAGCTTGACATACTGGGTGACCCGATTCCGAAAAATGACGGACACTCGTTTGATCCGGAGAAATCGGATGAGTTCAGCTTCACATTCGAGCTGGGGCTGGCCCCCGAATTTGAAGTGAACCTCAGTAAAAAGCAGAAGCTCACCCGCTACATCATTGCGCCTGACACGAAGATGATAGCCGACTATGTTGACAACTACTCACGCAGGTACGGTCAGTTCATCACTGCTGAAGCCGCAGAGGAGAAGGACCTGCTCAAGGGTATAGTGGAATCATCTGACGGGACGGTTAAGAATGACGCCGCCACCCTGTCAGTTGAAATGATAAAGGATGAGGAGATAAAGAAGCATTTCCTTGGCAAGACAGCCGGAGATACAGTAGGATTTGATCTTCGCAAGGCATTCCCGAATGATTATGAGATAGCAGGCCTGCTCAAGAAGCAGAAGGATGAGGTTAAAGACCTCGGGGGGCGCTACTCCATAACAATAATGGAGGTTTCGCGTTTCGTTCCGGCAGAAAACAACCAGGAACTTTGGGACAAGGTATATGGTGAGGGAACCGTGAAATCTGCAGCAGAGTTCGAGGCAAAGGTTACCGATGAGATCAGGGAATTCTTCAACCGTGAGACTGAATACAAGCTCCGTACAGACGCCCGTGACCTTGTACTGGAGAAGACCCCGTTCAGTATGCCGGAGGAATTCCTGAAGAGATGGCTGCTGAAAGTCAATGAAAAGACAACAGCAGAGGATATTGAGAAGGATTTCGATCACTTCCGTGACGACCTTCGCTGGCAGCTTATCAAGAACAGGGTTGCAAAGGAAAATGAGCTGAAGATTACCGATGAGGAGATCCTCGAAGAGGCTAAGGCTTTTACCCGCGCCCAGTTCGCCCAGTACGGTCTGCATTACGCTTCAGACGAGCAGATTGCATCATTTGCAGGTGATTTCCTGAAGAAGGAAGAAGAGGCCCGCCGCATTGCAGAAAAAGTGCTTGACACCAGGGTGCTTAACCTTATTATTGAAGCTGTTAAGGTGGATGAGAAGACGGTTACACCCGAGGAATTCAACAAGCTCTTCGGCAATAAGTGAAACCTTAATGCCTGAAATTTCGTATATTTGGCATTCAATCAAAGTTTCAGACCATGTCAGACTTCAAGGATTTTAAAAAATACGCTGCTGACCGTTTCGGCATAAGCAGCATGACGATGCACCGTTTCGTCTCAGCCAGCAACAGCTACATCTCCCCTACAATCATTGAGGAGCGCCAGCTGAATGTGGCATCGATGGACGTCTTTTCGCGTCTTATGATGGACCGTATAATCTTCCTGGGATTGCCTATTGACGACTATGTGGCCAATATAATCCAGGCTCAGTTACTCTATCTTGATTCGGCTGATCCGGGCAAGGACATCCAGATCTATCTTAACACGCCGGGAGGTGCCGTACATGCCGGTTTGGGCATCTATGACACGATGCAGTACATTTCTGCCGACGTTGCTACAATCTGTACAGGTATGGCCGCCTCGATGGGCGCAGTGCTGCTCACTGCAGGCACAAAGGGCAAACGCTCGGCGCTCAAGCACTCCCGCATCATGATCCATCAGCCGATGGGAGGCGCAGAAGGACAGGCATCGGATATTGAGATCGCCGTCAAGGAGATACTGAAGGCCAAGAGGGAGCTTTATGAGATAATCGCCTTTCATTCCGGCAAACCTGTTGAGAAGGTTGAAAAGGATTCGGACCGCGACTACTGGATGACAGCTGCCGAAGCCAAAGAATACGGTATGATCGACGAAGTTCTGATCAGGAACAAAAGTTAATCCCTCTTCTAATGGATAAATGCTCCTTCTGCGGACGTACGAAGAAAGAGGCTAACCTACTCATTGCCGGTCTCGAGGGCCATATATGCGATCATTGCATAGAGCAGGCCCATAATATAATGGTAGAAGAGCTGGGAGGCAAGTCAAACTTCAACCTTGACGGAATCAAACTCCGCAAACCGGATGAGATCAAAAAGTTTCTCGATCAGTATGTAATCGGGCAGGACAGGGCCAAGAAAATCCTGTCAGTGGCTGTCTACAATCACTACAAGAGGCTTATGCAGAAGGCTGACAGTGATGATGTGGAGATTGAAAAGTCAAATATTATCCTGGTAGGCGAGACCGGCACCGGCAAAACGCTGCTGGCCCGCACAATCGCGCGCATGCTGCATGTCCCCTTCACAATCGTTGACGCCACAGTACTTACGGAAGCCGGCTATGTGGGTGAGGATATCGAGAGCCTCCTGACAAGGCTGCTGCAGAATGCTGACTATGATGTAAAGGCAGCGGAAAAAGGAATAGTTTTCATTGACGAGCTTGACAAGATAGCCCGCAAGGGCGACAATCCATCAATAACCCGTGACGTATCCGGCGAGGGCGTACAGCAGGGTCTCCTCAAGCTTCTCGAAGGATCAGTTGTGAATGTGCCTCCGCAGGGCGGCAGGAAACATCCTGAACAGAAAATGATCCCTGTTGATACGAGGAATATTCTCTTTATATGCGGAGGGGCCTTTGAGGGTATAGAGAAGAAGATTGCCCACAGGCTGAACACCACCGTGGTGGGATACACTGCCAGCCGTTCACGTGATCATTATGACAAGGATGACCTGCTGAAGTACATTGCTCCTCAGGATCTGCGTGCTTACGGGCTCATCCCCGAGATCATCGGCCGTCTGCCGGTACTTACCCACCTCTCTCCCCTTGACCGGAGGGCGCTGAGAGCAATTCTCACAGAGCCGAAGAACGCCATCACGAAACAGTATGTCAAGCTCTTTGCAATGGACGGCATAGAACTCACCTTCACCCCCGAGGCTCTTGACTACATAGTCGACAAGGCCGTGGAGTTCAGGCTGGGCGCCAGGGGTCTGCGTGCCATCTGCGAAGCCATAATGATCGACGCCATGTTCGAACTGCCCTCAGGAGATACGAAGGAGTTTACTGTCACAACCGAATATGCTTCACATAAACTCGACAGGGTTGACATGAAAGTATTGAAAGCATCATGATACTGCACCATAAACAGAAGTCCCGGTAAGCATCACAGCTCACCGGGACTTCTTTTTTATACCCGTCTTGCAGCTACGCGAAACTGAGCGGGTCAGTGCAGATCATCAGTTGTCATGATATTTCGGGTGCCAGTAACGGAGGGTTATCTCCTTCGTTTCATCACCTCTCGAGAGGGTAGCCAGGGCGTCACATTCGCCCGTGCCATAGTCGAGCACGAAAGGCTCAATGCCTTCCACATCAAATCCGATGGTTCCGGTAACAATGAACCTGCAGGCGGCAGTCCACTCCAGCGGACTTGTAATTGTGAGTGTATACGTCTTTCCGTCGAGGTTTGTGCCGGCTGAAATGCCTGTTATCAGGCACCTGTCGTCCCATGGGTTCCATGTACCGTATCCGGCAATGTACTCCCTCTGACGGTTAAACTCACGGGTTATAACCTTGCTGTCAGGGAAGGTTATCTTACCCCCTTCGAGGCTGACGCCGAACACGGCATTTTGGTTACCGTTGGGCCCGAGGTTTTCAATAGTATATGTCCCCTCAATCTTCGCACCGTTGACATGATAGTTGTCAAACGTCAGAACCCGCTCTGTGCCGGTAGTTCCTCTCGGACCGGAAAGGGTGATCAGTATTTTACCGCTTCGTTCTATGTCGAACAGGCCGGTACAGCCGGTGCCGTAGTCGATAACAATGTTCCTCGGGAAGAAGTCTTCACCGGGTGAATTAATTGTAATAAGCGGGCAACTGTCAAGCACGGAGGCTGATTTTTTGCCCACCTCGGCAAAAACGGTGGCTATCTCCAGTGATGCGAAGGCGTCATCGTAGAGAGCCTCGCTCAGCGCCACATCATCGGCAGAGTCAGAGGCTTTCGTATCAATCGGTTCCGACTTGCTGCATGATGCCATTATCAGGCCCGTGAGGGCTGCCAGAAGGATAAGTGTCTTGGTTTTCATAAGCAGAATTTGTTAAGTGTTCCAATGGTGTCTGTATTGCTTTGACAGAACAAAACACTTACGGTTTAACGGATGAGCCGAAAAAAAGTTACCTGCGCCTGAGGTAGGTGGTATATGAAAAACTGATCTCTGACGGGTCTTCTGAAAGGTAATCTTCCTGTTCCGAGACATACCATTCATCAGGACTGATTGCCGGGAAAAAGGTATCAGCAGGAAACTCCCGGTGGATATGGGTCACCATAAGCCTTTCAGCCAGCGGGAGGAACTGCCTGTATACAGATCCGCCTCCAATGATGAATATCTCCTTTCCGGGTTCACACAGGCCAAGTGCTTCATCAATTGACCTGGCCGTCTCTGCGCATTTAAAGCAGTCGAGTTCATTGTCGGTCAGCACTATATTCTTCCTTCCTGCAAGCGGTTTGTTCGGCAGTGATTCCCAAGTCTTCTTGCCCATTATAAGGCAATGGCCCATGGTTATTTCCTTAAATCTCCGGAGGTCACCGGGAATGTGTGCAAGGAGGCTGTTGTTGTATCCTATGCCGTTGTTACGGTCAGTTGCTACTATTATTGTGATCATTTCAGACAGATATATCGCCTTTTATGGCAGGGTGCGGGTCATATTCCGTCAGGGTAAAATCTTCATACCTGAATTCAAATATGTCGTTCACCTCCGGATTCAGATGCATTACCGGCAGCCGTCGTGGCTCACGGGTGAGCTGAAGCCTGACCTGGTCAATATGGTTGAGGTAAATATGTGCATCACCCAGGGTATGAATGAATTCGCCGGGCTTGCAGCCGGTCACCTGCGCCATCATCATTGTGAGCAGCGAATAGGAAGCAATGTTGAACGGTACGCCCAGGAATATGTCGGCACTTCGCTGGTAAAGCTGACATGAAAGCCTGCCTTCTGCAACATAAAACTGGAAAAGGATATGACACGGCGGCAGCGCCATTTTTTCAATCTCACCTACGTTCCAGGCTGATATTACGTGCCTGCGGGAGTCGGGGTTGTTCCTGAGCGATGAGACCACTGCTTTAACCTGGTCAATTGACCGGCCATCGGCGGCAGGCCAGGAGCGCCACTGGAACCCATATATCGGGCCCAGGTTGCCTTCGGCATCAGCCCACTCGTTCCATATCTTCACCCCGTTTTCCTGAAGGTAACGGGCGTTTGTGCTTCCGCTGAGGAACCACAGAAGCTCGTGAATGATCGACTTCAGGTGCAGTTTCTTGGTTGTCAGCGCCGGGAACCTTTCGCTGAGGTCAAACCTCATCTGGTAGCCAAATGTGCTTATTGTACCCGTACCCGTCCGGTCTCTCTTCTCAATTCCATGTTCCAGCACATGGTTAAGGAGGTCAAGATACTGCTTCATGATTTGATCACCGGTTTATTGCAGACTGGCGTTATCCGTGCCACCCAGCCACCTCCGGGAGCAAGGGTCAGAGTTACTTTTTCACCGGCAACTACTGTGCGTGAGGTGTGCCTGTAATCCTCCCCGTGCATGTCAGCATTGATTCCGTCAGCGAATGTTTCAATTGTATAGCTGCCTTCCGGCAGGAACGAAAGGTCAGCAACAGTCTCGAATGGCTTCCAGTCGTTCATTGCAGCGAGGTACCAGATATCCCCTTTTCTCCGGGCGATGACTATATTGTCACCCTTCCTGGCTTCGAGTACCCTGGTCTCATCCCATGTGACCGGCACGCCTGCTATGAATGTTGTGCACTCCTGGTTGCGCTTATAGTTTGAAGGGCTGTCGGCCAGCATCTGAAGAGGACTCTCATATACCACGTACATTGCCATCTGATGTACCCTTGTTCCCTGGCTGGCCGGCCTGTAGAACACCGGTTTGAAGTCGCGCCTCTGCATGTTGACCATGGCTCCCGGGGTATAATCCATCGGACCGGCAGCCATGCGGGTAAACGGCAGGGTCAGGTCATGTTCGGGATTGCACTCAGAGCTCCACTTGTTGTTCTCCAGACCCTTGACGCCCTCACGGGTAATCACATTGGGCCAGGTACGCTCCATTCCGTCTGGCTTGTAACTCCCATGGAAGTCAACCAGCAATCTGTGCTGAGCCGCTTTAGCGGCAACCTCATGGTAATAGTTGACCATCCACTGGTCGTCGCGCTGCATAAAGTCAACCTTGATCCCTTTCACTCCCCACTTTTCGAACTGTGCCAGGGCCTCATCAATTTTGTCATACATTGTTTTCCATACCACCCACAGGATGATCCCGACGTTTTTGGTTGCAGCATAATCACACAGTTCCTGTACATTAATTCCCGGCGACTGCTCAAGTACATTCCCCAGCCTGTACCATCCCTCGTCAAGGATTACATACTCAATGCCATTTTCGGAGGCAAAGTCTATATAATATTTGTATGTGTCATTATTGATACCGGCCCTGAAATCAACCCCGTAGATGTTGTTGGCGTTGTACCAGTCCCATGCTACCTTCCCGGGCTTCACCCAGGAGAAATCGGATCCCGGTGCCGGCGGTGCACCCAGCCGGTATACCATCTCGCTCTCCACGAGGCCGGCATCGTCAGGGGTGATAATGAACAGCCGCCAGGGGTATGTGCGTGTCCCTGAAGTCACTGCCAGGTAATCCTTTCTTTCCGTGACATAGACATTGCGGTCATTGTTTGCCTTCTCTGCCGCGGGGTATGCCGGAAGCACCCCGGTCACGCCCCCGTGTCCGTCGCCCCTGATCCAAAGGCCCGGAAAATCACGTATGTCTGCCTCGCTGAGGAGCACATTTATCCCGCCGGTTGTGAACAGGGCAGGCAGGCTGGCAAGGTGTTCCGTGCCCACTGTATCCATTTTTGCCGGGAGAAAGGTGCACTCGTTGTGTGACATGAATCCCTTCTCAGATGGCCACATGGCGCTGGTGCCGTCGGGCATTGCGAATCCGAATCGTTCGTTCTTCACAGTCACATCCCCTTTCATCGCAGTTGCAAACCTGTATGCAAACCCGTCATCATAAACCCGGAACTCCACTGAAGATCCGCCTCGCAGGCGAAGGGTCAGTCCGTTGTACCTGTCAGGCACCCTGCTGTTTTTATGCGGCACCACCGGCACCAGCGTATCATTCACTGAAGTTGTGAGAGCCTTTGTTATTGACGGATGGGAACCGGGCACAGCCATCCCTTCAAGCTGAAGCTCGGGCGATAATCCGGTAATTATTTCCCTGTTGTCATAACTGACAGTAAGGTTTATCCCTGTGGCGGTCTCCACCGAGAGGGTGATATTTCCGTCAGGTGATTTTACCTTGTACTCCTTTGACAGCAGGGGCATTGGCATCAGCAGCCCTGCTGCAATCAAAATCTGCAAAATCCTCATTACTCCCTTGGTTATTTATCCTTGTCCTTTTCTTCTTGCCATCTCGTCACGGATGGCTGCTGCCTGTTCATAATCCTCACGGCTGATTGCATCAGAAAGCAAATCCTTGAGCTCATCAACAGAGAATTCACCGTACTCGCTGCTTACGGGCTTTTTCTTTTCCTTCGGTGGTTCTGCCTGCTTCTTCTGCTCATCTTCGGTTGCAGCGCTCATGACAATGCCGGCCTCATTAAGTATCTGAGGTTCAATGAATATAGGACATTCAAATCTTAGCGCCAGAGCCACGGCGTCAGAGGTTCGTGAGTCAATGTGAAAACGTCTTTCCCCGTCAGTGCATACAATCTCCGAGTAGAATATTCCTTCGCGCAGCCTGTTTATCAGTACCTGTTCCACTGTGACTCCGCACGCCTGTGCGAAGCTGCGGAACAGGTCATGTGTCAGCGGCCTCGGCGGTTCCAGGTTTTCGAGTTTGATGACTATTGCCTGAGCCTCAAACCCTCCGATGATTATAGGTATCCGTCGTTCGCCGTTTTCCTCCGCCAGTATAAGGGCATAGGCGCCTGACTGTGTCTGGCTGTATGAAATGCCTATGACCTTCAGACGAATAAGCTTATTCTGCATAGTTTACCAGATTTTCTGCCTGACAGGCCGATATGACAAATATAAATAATATGAACCTTTGTCATCCCCCTCTCCGGAATTTTTATCCACAGGATGATGCTGATAAATTAATGACATCAATTTGCAGATAAGTTAATTTTTATATCTTTGCAGTCCGAAAAACAGAGATCCGCCGGGGCCTGCAGAAGTGTCATGCACAGAGGAGCATGTCCGCCTCACGGAGTAATATAAGAGAGATTGAAAATGTACGCAATCGTTGAAATTGCCGGTCAGCAGTTCAAGGTAGAAGAGGGGAATAAGATCTATGTCCACCGTCTCGATGCAGCTGAAGGCGACAGTGTAGAATTTGAAAAGGTTCTTCTTACCGACAACGACGGAGCAGTAACCGTCGGAGAACCCCTTGTACCCAATACTGTTGTAGAAGGTAAGGTTCTTGCCCACGTCAGGGGAGACAAAGTAATCATCTTCAAGAAGAAGAGGAGGAAGGGTTATCAGAAGAGGACCGGTCACCGCCAGGATTTCACCCAGGTGGAGATACTGAGCATCGGCGCTCCGGGCGCACCTAAGAAAAAGGCTGCTCCGAAGGCTGAGAAGAAAGCTGCTGAGGCTCCCGTTGCAGAAGAGGTAAAGGCTGAGACAAAGAAGGCCCCTTCTAAGAAAGCTGCAGCTTTAAAGGAACCGGCTGAGAAGAAGGAAGCCGTTAAAAAGGCTCCGGCAAAAAGCACAAAGAAGCCGGCGAAGGAATAACCGATAAACAGTAAAAAGAAAACGATATGGCACACAAGAAAGGTGTAGGTAGTTCACGTAACGGCCGCGATTCAGAAAGCAAAAGGCTTGGTGTCAAACTCTTCGGAGGACAGGCAGTAAAAGCAGGCAGCATTATAGTCCGCCAGCGTGGCACCACCCACAACCCCGGTGAAAACGTAGGTCTCGGCAAGGACCATACCCTCTTTGCCCTCGTCGACGGAACCGTGGAGTTCAAAAAGAAGCGCGACAATAAATCTTACGTCTCGGTAAAACCCGCAGCCGAATAGGATTCTGACAACTTACAGGAACTCCTGAAAAATACGCTGAAGCGCATATTTTCAGGAGTTTTTATTTTAATTTTACCCCGCTTATAACGAAAAATACCTTACTGTATGCTTACAATCAACCTGATTCGCGAACAGTCGTCGTTCGTCATTGAACGGCTGAAAGTCAAGAACTTTGATGCCACAGAGATAGTACAGCATGTGCTTGATCTTGACCGGCGGCGCCGCGAACTGCAGGCTGAAAGTGACTCGATACAGGCTGATCTCAACAATCTTTCACGTGAGATTGGCGCAATGATGAAGGCAGGCCGCAGGGATGAGGCTGACGCTGCCCGGCAGGGCATCGGAGCAATGAAGGAGAAGCAAAAGCAGCTGTCAGACACCCTCGAAGTGGTTTCATCTGAGATGCAGGCCGAACTGGTCAGGCTGCCGAATCTGCCACACGCCCTTGTAGCCCCGGGAAAGACCGCCGAAGACAACGTGGTGGTACGCAGCGGCGGCACCATCCCTGAATTGCATGCCGGCGCCGTGCCCCACTGGGACCTGATAAAGAAATATGACATCATTGACTTCGACCTGGGGATTAAGATCACCGGCGCCGGGTTTCCTGTTTACAAGGGAAAGGGAGCAAAACTCCAGAGAGCACTTATAAACTTCTTCCTGGATGAGGGTGAAAAGGCAGGTTATCGTGAAATAGAACCGCCGATAGTGGTCAATGAGGACTCCGGGTTCGGAACAGGCCAGCTTCCCGACAAGGAGGGGCAGATGTACCATGTGGGCATTGATAACCTTTATATGATACCCACTGCCGAGGTGCCTGTAACAAACATATACCGTGACGTAATCCTCGACGCTGCGGTACTGCCGGTGAAGAACATGGGATACACTCCCTGTTTCCGCCGCGAGGCGGGCTCCTGGGGCGCACATGTGAGGGGCCTGAACAGGCTGCACCAGTTTGACAAGGTAGAGATAGTACAGATAGCACATCCTGATAAATCCTATGATTCACTTGAGGAGATGGTAAGCCACGTGGAAAGCCTCCTTGTGAAGCTCGGGCTGCCATACCGTATAGTGAGGCTTTGCGGCGGTGACATGTCCTTCACCTCGGCAATGACATACGACTTTGAGGTATGGTCGGCAGCGCAGCAACGCTGGCTGGAGGTTAGTTCAACCTCCAACTTCGAGGCATTCCAGGCCAACAGGCTCAGGTGCCGGTTCCGCGAAAAGGGAGCCAAACAGACCACTCTGTGCCACACCCTGAACGGCAGCGCACTGGCTTTGCCGCGGATCGTGGCCGCACTGCTCGAGAACAACCAGACTCCTGAGGGAATCAAAATACCTGCCGCCCTGGTGCCTTACACCGGGTTCGGAATGATCAGCTGATAAAAATGAAAAAGAGCCAGCAGGCATACCTTTATGCCGCCCTCTCAGTAATGCTCTGGGGCACAATCCCTACAGCCTTCAAGATAGCGCTTGCCGAGCTGAACATCGTCACAATGCTTGGTATCACCACAATTGTCTCAACTGCAGTCCTTTTTGTGATAATGATACTGACCGGGAAGCTGTGCCTGCTGAAGGAGACCACCCGTCGTGATCTGATCTGGTCAGCCCTGCTGGGCCTGGTCAATCCCGTCGGTTATTACCTCATACTGCTGACCGCATACAGCCGCCTTCCGGGCCAGGTGGCACAGCCTATCAATATGATCTGGCCCATAATACTTGTCTTTTTCTCTATTCCGCTGCTGGGTCATCGAATCCCGGCCCGCAGCTTCCTTGCACTCACAATCAGCCTTGCCGGGGTCTATATTATCTCATCTCAGGGCGCCCCGCTGAGTCCGGGAAGGTCAGACACACTGGGCGTAATGCTTGCGCTTGTCAGCGGCGTACTTTGGGCCCTGTACTTCGTCCTGAACGTACGCGACAGGCGCGATGAATCGGTAAAACTGTTTACCAGCTTCATGTTCGGATCAGTTTACATGCTCATCCTTATGGCCTATGAAGGCTCGTTTACCCATTACATCAGTTTTAAGGGACTGGCAGCATCGGTTTACTGCGGCTTCTTCGAGATGGGAATCACATTCTGGCTCTGGCTGAAAGCACTGCAGCTCTCCGAAACAACTGACAAGGTAAGCAACCTGGTATATTTTGCTCCCTTCATTTCACTCATACTGCTGCATTTTATAATAGACGAACCTGTTTATTATACCACCCCGCTAGGACTGCTTCTCATCATCGGCAGCGTCATCTACCAGAACAGGACTCAGCGGGCTTAAACCAACCGGCACATTTTTTGTTACTTTTACATCAAATTCTGATTATGATGAAAAAAATACTCATAATATCTCTTCTGATTATTCCTGTTCTCTTCGGGTGCAGAAAAGACCCGGAACCGCAAACTCCCACAATTGAACAGCGGGCACGTGACGGCCTCTATGATCTGATGAAATATGTCTATCTCTGGTATAATACGATGCCCACAGTAAAGGTCTCCGATTATGACGGTCCGGAGGACCTGATTGAAGCCCTGAGATACAGGCAGATGGACAAATGGAGCTTTGTAACTGACTATGAGAGTTTCATGGCTGAGATGGAGGGCAGCTTCGTGGGTCACGGAATAAGGATGGGCCTCGATGATGCCGACAATGTAAGGGTGGTCAGCCTTTACGAAGGCTCTGACCTGTGGCCGAAGGGGGTAAGAAGGGGATGGATAGTAAAAGAGATCAACGGCACTCTCATCGCTCCCATATTCATTTCAGGCAACAACACAGCATACAACAACCTGATGGGGCCCGGAACTGCAGGTACTTCAAATACATTCAAATTCATTAATCCGGATGGTCAGGAAGTCACCTACACCTCCGTTAAATCAAGCTTTACGATCAACTCGGTGACTGCATCAAAGGTCCTCGACCTGCCTAATGGCAAGACCGGTTACCTCTGTTTCGAAACATTCATTGACCCGTCGGAGCAGGAGCTGAATGAAGCCTTTGCAAACTTCAAGGCCAACAATGTAACCGACCTGATAATTGACCTTCGCTACAATACAGGAGGATACATGGATATAGCACAGCAGCTTGCCAGTCTCGTTCTTACCTGGGATGACACAACGAAGGTCTGCTATAAGCTGACATACAACAGTCTTGTCGGGCCCGAATGGAATGAGAACTTCAATTTTGTGAAGACCGGGAGCCCGCTGGGGCTTGACCGTGTGGTCTTCATCACAACGCGCAGTTCCGCCTCTGCCAGCGAGGTTGTAATCAACAGCCTGATGCCTTACATTGACGTAACGATTGTCGGTGACACCACCCATGGCAAACCGGCAGGGATGAACATCTGGGGATTCCCGTTCCCCTCAGAGAGTGATCCTGAGCCTGATTACCAATATGTTTTTGCACCAATCACGTTTGAGTATCTCAATGCGATGGATGAGGGACGGTTCTATGACGGTATTCTGCCTGATGTGAAGGCTGCAGATGACATAACACATGATTTCGGTGACCCTGAAGAAGCATCTCTCAAGGCTGCAATCGGCGTGCTTCAGGGGACGAAGTCAGCCACAGTACAGACTGTAAAGCGCCACCGGGTATGGTCAGAAGGCAACCAGTTGCCGACAGAGCTCTTCCTCGGACCACCGCAAGCATTCAGAAAGTGAGTCCGGGCCAGTCTGAGAGGATAATCCTGGGCATTGACCCCGGCACGACAGTCACTGGTTACGGACTGATAAGTGTGTCAGGCAGGAGTCCTTCACTCATCACCCTTGGCATCATTGACCTCCGGAAGAAGGAGGATCATTTCCGCAAGATACGGACCATATTCGAACAGACGCTGGAACTCATTGACAGGTATCATCCTGACGAGTTTGCCATTGAGGCTCCGTTCTTTGGCAAGAACGTGCAGAGCATGCTCAAGCTTGGCAGGGCACAGGGTGCAGCCATATCAGCAGCGCTCTACCGTGACCTGCCGGTATTTGAATACGCCCCCAGGATGATAAAGATGTCTATCACCGGCCGGGGACAGGCCAGTAAGGAGCAGGTGGCCTCCATGCTTCGGACCATACTGGCTTTCCGGGGTGAATCAATGGTCCTTGATGCAACCGATGCCCTGGGCGCCGCCCTTTGTCACTTCTACCAGAGCAGCAAGCCGGTTGCAGCCAGGGAATACAGGAACTGGGGCGACTTCATCAAAAAAAACAGCGACAGGATCAAACAGTAAGCTTCTGGGCGGCAGCGAGAGCTGCCACACTGACCATGACGCCACCGGCAGATTGAAGAGCTGTGACACATGCTTCCATCGTCGAACCTGTTGTAATCACATCGTCCACAAGAAGTACATGACGGCCCGTAATCTCTCCGGGCTTGCTTACTGAAAAGAGCCCCTCCACATTTTCCCATCTCTCATATCTTCCCCTTTTGGTCTGGGAGCCTGATTTGCCCGTCCGACTAAGAATATCGTTTCTGACCGGCAGTCGGCAGTATGAAGCCATTCCCCGGGCTATGCAGAGGCTCTGGTTGTACCCCCGGTGCCTTTCCCTGGCCGGATCGAGCGGCACAGGGATGATCATGTCAATCCCGTCAGTGAACCCGCTTCCCATCAGGACGGAACCGTACAGCTCCCCGAGCATGAATCCGATATCTTTCCTGCCTGAGTATTTCAGCAGGTGAATCAGCTTTCTTATACGGCTTCCCCGGTTATAAACCGAATAGGCCGCTGCCCTTTCCACGTTGCATCTTCCCCAGAAAGACTGCTCGAGCATATTGCCCCTCCGCATGTGAAAATCGGTACGAGCCATGTCCAGCATGCAGCCTGTGCAGAGCACCTGCTCTCCCCTTACCAGCGGAATCCCGCATGATAGGCATGGCCGCGGGAGGAACAGGCTCAGGAAGTCGTCGGCAATATCTTTAAGATGTAACACTTCGCAGCGAGAAGTACAATCAAAGGTATGATATTTGTAATGTATCCTGGGTGACGTTTAAAATTTTTCTATATTGCACCCGTTTACTAAATAAACCAATTGACAATTAGTATGAAGAAATGGATGATTGGCAGCCTGATTCTCATCGCGATGATGGTTGTGGCTGCAGGTGTCTATGCTCAGACAACCGATAAGGAAAAGAAGCACAGCAAGAGTGAGTGTACCTTTGTAGATCAGAACAAGGACGGCAAGTGTGATGTATGCGGCTCAGCTGCCGATGCATGCAAGAAAGAGGCCGTCAAAGGCAAGGACTGCTCAAAGTGCCCCTCAGCTGCAGAATGCGGTGACAAGAAGGGCGAAGTGGTTCCGGCAAAGGAAGGTACCACGGCAACTGCTCCATGCTGCGCAGGTAAGAAGTAACATGACTGCAGATTATAAAAAAGCCCTGGTCAGTGACCGGGGCTTTTTTTTATCCGGCATTTCATATCCGGTATCTTATTGCCAGAACTCAGATCAGAGTTTCACGCGGGCTCCTATCTCTTTTGCCAGCCGCTCATTTTCTTCAGCTGACAGCGGGACCCTGGGGTTGGTGAAGAGCATGTCGCCCTCACGGGTGATTGGAATCAGGTGAATATGAGCGTGTGGCACCTCGAGACCTATAACTGCCACTCCTATCCTCTTGCATTCGATCACTTCTTTCATTGCTTTGGCCACCTTGCGGGCGAACAGCATCATTCCGGCAAGGGAATCGTCATCCATATCGAAGATATAGTCCACTTCCGTTTTGGGGACCACCAGGGTGTGGCCAACTTTAAGCGGCCGGACATCAAGAAATGCAATATAACGGTCACTCTCTGCTACCCTGTAGCATGGTATTTCACCGTTGATGATGCGTGTAAAGATTGATGCCATAGCTGCTGATTTTCAGATTGATATTTCAATAATCTCAAATGGGATGGTGCCGGCCGGGACCTTTACCTGCACCACGTCACCTACTTTTTTGCCCATTAATCCCTGCGCTATTGGTGATGTGGCTGCAAGCTTGCCTTCCTTGAGGTTGGCTTCGCCTTCCGGCACGAGCTGATATACCATCAGTGCACCGTTTGCCTTGTTAAGGATCCTTACCCGGTTGAGGATCTGAACCGTTTTGGTGTTTATCCGGGAGCCGTCAATTATACGTGACCGGGCTACCATGTCTTCGAGCCTGGCAATCTTCATCTCAAGCATACCCTGCGCTTCCTTGGCAGCAGAATATTCGGCATTCTCCGTAAGGTCGCCCTTATCCCGTGCATCGGCAATCATTCTGGCAATAGCCGGTCTTTCATTACGGAGCAGGTCGAGCTCCTCCTTCATTTTCTGGAGCCCTTCTTCCGTTACATATACAAATTCCGACATAATCTCTCTTAAAAAGGTTAAAAAATAAGAAGAATCCCGGCATTACCGGAACTCTTCAAAGAACAAATATAATGATTTCTTAATTAAAAAACAAATCCATCCCCTTTAGTAAATATCAGGTAATCAACGTGAGTACTCTTTTCTGTCAAGTACTGCAGAATATATTACTGCCTTTTTCAGATCAAACCCTCCGGTGTGTATGTCAGCCCCGGGCAGAGATTCATAATCATATTCCGGCGCATTACCTATCTCACTGTCTGATATCTCAGTATGTATAAATTCAACGATTGCTGATTCACCCATGGCAGACACACCTTCTGAGGCGAAGGCTGCAGCCATTGAGTCAGCTATTGAGCCCTCACGGGCGAATGCTTCGCTCATTCCGGATGCGATAGAGCCCTCACCGCTGAAAGCACCCGCCATGTCTTCCCTGATGTTCCCTTCACGGCTGAAATCACGGGCCATCGGTTCGTCGTACCTTCCCTCCAGGGATTGTCCGGATGGCATTGTATAGGGGGAAGGCTTTGATGCAGGCCTCTCCTGCCTCAGAGGAGAAGGTGACGGCCGTTCCTGTCTTACAGGAGAAGGGACAGGCCTGGTACTCTGTGCAGTGGTTCTCACCGGGGGCTTTGTTGTAAGCGTGCCGGGCTTGCGCTGCACAGGTTTCGGAGCGCCCGGCTTCTTTTTGCCCTTACCCTGGAATGATCCTGCAAGGGCAATGATCCCAAGTACTATATAAAAAATCAGACTGCCAATATCTTCCATATGTTTCAGTATTTCTTTACCTTATGTTGCCTGAGCCTCGGTTGTTTATTCGGATTGACCGTCTTTGCCTTCTTGTTTTGCTGCTTAAGAGCCGGCTGTTTTGACGGATCCTTTACCTTCGACTTCGCCTTGTGCTTTTGCTGCTTCATTTCAGGCAGCTTCGAGGGATCCTTGGTCTTCGGCTTTGGCCCTGTCCGGTCAGGCGTCGGCTGCTGGGGTTTTTTAAGCTCAGGCTCTGTCTGCTCCCTGCGCTGCTTCTGTCTTTTGACCTTGTACTTGTCTGCAGTGTTCCGGCTGTTGTTCTCCATCCGCATCTTCGTCTCCTCGCTCTGGATCTGGTAATGCCTGTCTCTCAATTCTTTCAGAGCCTTCTCATCCTCCTTGTCACGCCTGGCCTCCTTCCTGGCCTGTTCCTTCATCGCCTTTACTGCCGCCCTGCTCTCGCCGCTCTCCTTCACAGGCTTGCTGCGGCGCGAATTGCCGAAGGTCTCCCTCTCGAACCTTTTCGTGGCATTGCGCTGGGCATTGCAATCGGCCACCTGCACTACAAAAAGCAGCAGGATAACAGCCGATATAAACCTTAATAATACTAACCCTTTCTTCATTTCGTTTTTCAGTTAGACACGTCAGACCGGAAATAACTACATTTACAGAAACGGAAGCAAGCCCATGTCAGTTTCAAATTTAAGGATTTTTTTGCTCTTCACCCTGGTTGCACTGCCTTTAATATCCTGTGACAGGGATAAAAACGACGTTATTCCTGACATCACGGTTGACTTCACAATCACCTTTTCTGACCCGGAATTTTTTGATCTTTTCTATTCCCCCGGGACCAGCGTACTGATCTCTTCCGCGCACAGGCACTTAGGGCTGGGGACTGCCGGGTTCGACGGAAACGGCATCATCGTCTATAACACCGGGCTGCAGGGTTTTGAATATGGTGCCTTTGACCGCACATGTCCGCACTGTTATGCCAATGATGATGTGAGTGTGGCAGTGAATGTCGACGGTGTGTACGCCATATGCCCCAGATGTTCTACAAATTATGCCCTGGGTGGATCCGGACTGCCACAGAGCGGACCGGGTCAGTACTATCTCAAGAATTATCACACCTCCTTCACAGGTTACAGTGTGAGGATATGGAACAGGAGATAAGGCTTTCTAGTACCTGTAATGGTCAGGCTTATAGGGACCCGCTTCAGGAACGCCTATATAGTCAGACTGAGTCCTGGTAAGTTTTGTCAGGCTTACGCCCAGCTGTGCAAGATGCAGGCGCGCCACCTCCTCATCAAGTTGCTTGGGAAGCCTGTATACGCCTATTGCATGGTCTTTGGTCCATAATTCAATCTGCGCCAGCGTCTGGTTGCTGAACGAGTTGCTCATCACGAACGAAGGATGACCTGTGGCACAGCCCAGATTCACCAGCCTGCCTTCAGCCAGGAGGAATATGGCATGGCCGTCAGGAAACACATACTTGTCAACCTGCGGCTTGATGTTGATCTTCCTGATGCCCTTGAATGCGTTAAGGGCATCAACCTGGATCTCATTGTCGAAGTGACCTATGTTGCAGACGATGGCCTGGTCCTTCATCTTCTCCATATGCTCAATTGTGATGATGTCACGATTGCCCGTTGCCGTCACGAAGATGTTACCTTCGGCGAGGCTCTCCTCCACCGTCCTGACCTCGAAGCCTTCCATAGCAGCCTGAAGTGCACAGATGGGATCGATCTCTGTAACGATGACCCTGGCGCCGTAAGATCTCATCGATCTTGCTGATCCCTTGCCGACATCACCGTATCCGCAAACGACAACCACCTTGCCTGCTATCATAACATCCGTTGCCCTCTTGATACCGTCAGCCAGAGACTCGCGGCAGCCATAGAGATTGTCGAATTTGCTCTTTGTAACAGAATCATTGACATTTATTGCCGGAACGAGCAGCTCGTCTGCCTCAAGCATCTGGTACAAACGGTGCACGCCTGTGGTTGTCTCTTCCGAGATACCCTTCATTTCCTTTACGGTCCTGTGCCATTTCTGCGGGTCCTCCTGAAGAATCTGCTTCAGTGTGTCAAGCACTATCGCCTCTTCCCGGCTTGCCGGTTTTGCTTCGAGACTTGAACGGTCCTTCTCAGCCTTATATCCAAGGTGAACCAGCAGAGAGGCGTCGCCGCCGTCATCGACAATCAGGTTCGGGCCTTTTCCTCCGGGGAATGTAAGGGCCTGTGCCGTACACCACCAGTACTCTTCGAGAGTTTCTCCCTTCCATGCGAACACCGGGATACCGGCAGCAGCTATTGCAGCAGCGGCATGATCCTGTGTGGAAAATATGTTGCAGCTCGCCCATCTTACATCTGCGCCAAGCTCCCTGAGAGTCTCTATGAGCACTGCAGTCTGAATTGTCATATGAAGCGAACCTGTTATCCTCGCACCCTTAAGAGGTTTGGAACCGGAATACTTATTCCTCACAGAGAGCAGCCCAGGCATTTCCTTCTCTGCAATCTCTATTTCTTTACGACCGAATCCGGCCAGCGATATGTCCTTTACCTTGTAATCAAGATCGTTTATGATGAATGACATCTTACTGAAATTTTAGGTTTGCAAAGATAACTAAAAAAACAGACTATTGTTCAGCGGGCCAGCAGGGCGATTGTCATCTCACGGTCAAGTGCCAGCTGGGCTGCAAGCGCATCCACACTCTCAAACTTCATCTCATCACGCAAACGGTGACGGAATGAAACGGTGACCACCTTGCCGTAAAGATCGCCGGCAAAATCAACCAGATGCACCTCTATTGTACGGTTCCCGTCACTGTCAGTGATTGTGGGCCTGTGCCCGATGTTGAGCATGGCAACGTACCTTTCCTTTTGACCCTCAACTGCTGCCTCAACGGCATAGACACCGGCGCGGGGTATCAGCTTGTGCGCAAAGAGCGGAACAATGTTGGCGGTAGGGAAGCCCATGCCCCTGCCGATCTTCCTGCCGGAGACCACCCTGCCTCTTATGAAATAATCATACCCAAGCATTGATGCAGCTTTTTCAATGTGCCCGTCTCCAAGCGCCTTCCTGACAAGAGATGAGCTGACAGCCTCCCCTTCAACCATGCAGGCTTCCTCACGGGTTACCCTGAAATCCATCCTTGCCGAGCACTCAATGATTGTGTTGCTGTCACCTTCATGGCGCCTTCCGAAATGGTGATTGTACCCGGTAATGAGGTGACGAACGCCGAGATGGCGGCACAGAATGGAATCTACAAATTCTGAGGCAGTCATCCTGCTAAGCTCAGCCGTGAAGGGGATGACCACAAGGTGACCAATGCCGGTGGTCCGCAACAGCCCTGTCCGCTCCTCGAGGTCGGTCAGAAAACTCAGATGGCCGGGGTCACCGGAAAGGACTATACGGGGATGCGGGTCAAAGGTAACAGCAACTGCATCAGCACCCTCCCTGGCAGCCTCCTCCGTAACACGACGGAGCAGCATCCGGTGTCCGAGATGAACACCGTCAAAAACACCCATCGTAATAACCGGGTTATTGAATAAGACACCAGTATAGCCGTAATAGACTTTCATGACAGAAATGAGAAATCAAAAATAATAAAACCTATCTTTATATTGACTGTAACATCATGCGAAAGGGTATGGCAGAGAGATTTTACAACGTTGATCCGTGGCTTGATCCCTTCAGGGAGGTAATAGAGGCGCGGCTGACATATATAAGTGACCGCGAGAAGTTGTTCACCGGCGGCCGCACACTGACCGACTATGCCAACGGGCATCACTGGTATGGACTGCACCGCACCCCGGAGGGATGGGTCTTCAGGGAGCATGCCCCGAACGCAACATCTGTCATTCTTACCGGTACATTCACTGACTGGAAGGAAGACAAAAGGTATGCCCTCAGCCGGACGCCGGAAGGAGACTGGGTGGGTGAGTTCGGCGCAGGGATGCTTTCGCACGGTGATCTGTTCAAGATGATTGTCAGATGGAAGGGCGGCCATGGCGAAAGGATACCAGCCTATGCCACCCGCGCAGTTCAGGATGACGTGACCAAGATCTTCTCGGCACAGGTGTGGAATCCTGAAAACGGATACGTGATGAAACACAAGGCACCTCCTCCCCCGCCATCACTTCTCGTTTACGAGGCACATGTCGGAATGGCCACCGAAGAAGAACGGACCGGCACATACCGGGAATTTGCCGAGAATGTGCTGCCCCGCGTTAAAGATCTGGGCTACAACACAATACAGCTGATGGCCATCCAGGAACACCCTTATTACGGCTCATTCGGCTATCATGTCTCCAGTCTCTTTGCCCCTTCATCACGGTTCGGCACCCCTGATGACCTGAAGGAACTTATTGATACCGCACACAGCATGGGTCTGAGGGTAATCATGGACCTGGTTCACTCACACGCTGTTGCAAATATTCTCGAGGGGCTCGGCATGCTTGACGGTGATCCCGGCCTGTATTTCCATTCCGGTTCACGACGTAAGCATGTGGCCTGGGATTCGCTGTGCTATGACTACGGCAAACCGGAGGTAAACCATTTCCTTCTTTCAAACTGTAAATACTGGCTTGAGGAGTTTCGCTTCGATGGATTCCGTTTCGACGGTATTACAAGCATGCTCTATTATGATCACGGGCTGGGATCCAACTTCGTTTCTTACAAACAATACTTTGACGGCAACCAGGATACGGATGCAATCGTATACCTGACACTGGCCAACAAGCTGATACATGAATTCAATCATGATGCCACAACCGTGGCCGAGGAGATGAGCGGCATGCCCGGACTTGCCGCCTCCGTTGCCTCCGGCGGGACGGGATTTGACTACAGGCTGGCCATGGGTGTGCCTGACATATGGATCAAAATGGTGAAGGAGATTCCGGATGAAGACTGGGACCTCGGCTACCTGCTCCATGAACTCACTCAGCACCGCGCCGAGGAGCGTGTTGTCTCATACTGCGAATCCCATGACCAGGCGCTTGTGGGCGACAAAACTTTGATCTTCAGGCTGGCTGATAAGGAGATGTACACCTCCATGAGCCTTCTTACTCCAAGCCTCATAATTGACCGTGCCGTGGCGCTCCATAAGATGATCAGACTCTTTACCTTCATGGCTGCCGGAGGGGGTTACCTCACCTTCATGGGCAACGAGTTCGGCCACCCGGAATGGATCGATTTCCCGAGGGAGGGGAACGGATGGAGCTACAAGTACGCCCGGCGGCAGTGGAGACTGGCTGATGACGAGCTTCTGAAGTACCGCTTCCTGAATGAATTCGACAGGGCCATGGTCGAAACCGGAAAGAGGTACGGGCTGCCTCAGCTGCAGCTTACGGAGACACTTGCGGTAAACAACCCTGATAAGATCATTGCCTTCAAACGTGGCGAACTTGTCACCGTGATGAACTTCAACCCCACCGTATCATTCACCGGTTATGGGATTCCCGTCAAGGGAAAATTCAGGATCATCCTTGACACCGACGACCCGCTGTTCGGCGGACAGGGCCGGATAGACACGGCACAGACTTACTTTTCACAGCCTGACCAGGGACATTACGGAGTGACGGCTCCCCATCACCTGAAGCTTTACCTCCCTGCAAGAACAGCAGTGGTGCTCCTGCAGGAGAGGGTAAAGACAATCATGGATCTGTAGTATCAGTCAACCCACCTCAGGAGGCAGAAATCCTGCCTGTGCGGCAATTCACTGTGCTTGGCGTAGATACGTATTCCGTAGAAGAAAGTGCCTGCCATCTCCGGCTGGAAATCGACGCTGAATATGACCCGCCCTTTCTTCCTGTTCACATATTTGAACTCCCTGGATGAGAAAAATGCATGCTCGCCGTTCTTGAGCTGTCGTGTTACAACCAGTTCAACCCCTACATTCTCAACCGGGATATCCTTTATATCGAGTATGATCTCTGTAGAGTAATTGTGTCCTGAGCGGAAGACGTTCTTTTCCAGGCCTTTAAGATCAAATTTAACTATCTCAATCTCATCCCAGACCTTAGAGATATAACTCTTCCACCCTGCCAGTTCGCGGGCTAGAGCATAGTTATCAGCCTTCATTCTGCGGCTCCTCTCCCAGAGCTTCTGATAGTACCTGGCCATATAGTCATTAAGCATCCGGCGGGTGGTGAACTCGGGAGCCACCTTGACCATTGTGTTCTTGATGTAGCTGGTCCATTCGCGTGGTATGCCGCTTTCATCCTTCGAGTAGTAGGCAGGGACGATCTCATACTCGAGCATATTGTATATGGTTTCAGCGTCAACATCATCCTGCAGTTCCTGGTTGGCAAAAGTCCGTTTCTTTGGCAATGCCCATCCTGCAAAGGCATGGTACCCTTCTACCCACCATCCGTCGAGGACGCTGAAATGAATTGTTCCGTTCATCACGGCTTTTTCACCGCTGGTGCCTGATGCCTCCAGGGGTCTTGTCGGGGTGTTCAGCCATATATCGGCACCGCGCACGAGGTAACGTGCCATGTCCATGTCATAGTTTTCAAGGAAAAGTACCTTACCCGCGAACTGAGGCATCTGTGAAATCTCATTGATCCTCCTGATGAGGTCCTGTCCTCCGCCGTCATTCGGATGAGCCTTGCCGGCATATATGAACTGGACAGGTCTCTCGGGATTATTGACGATTCTCGAGAGGCGGTCGAGGTCACGGAACAGCAGGCTGGCACGCTTGTATGTTGCGAATCGTCTTGCAAACGCAATTGTCAGCGCCTTCTCGTTGAGGTGGGAACTGATGTTCATCAGGGTGCGCGGACTGACATGCCTCTCGAGCATGTCTGACTGAAGACGCTTGCGGATGTTGTCGAAAAGGCGCTTCTTCAGTTTCATCTTTGTCTCATAAACCTTTTCGTCTTCCAGCTGGTATATCTTCGCCCACTGTTCGCGGTCACAAAGGTCAAAATGACGCTTGCCCGTGAGTTTCTCGTAGACCTGTTCCCACTCCGGGGCCACCCATGTAGAGTAGTGAACACCATTTGTGACATGGCCGATATAGAGCTCGTCGCGGAGGTAACCGGGCCAAAGCCTCGAGAAGAGTCCGCGCGAGACATGACCGTGGAGCTGGCTCACTCCGTTCATCTCCTGCGAGAAGCGGGTGGCGAGGAAACTCATGTTGAACTTGCGCTCGTAGTCATCCTGGCAGCGCCCGAGGGCCATCAGTTGATCCCAGGTAATATTCAGCCTTGTGTGGTAATGTGAAATGTACTTCCTCAGCAGGTCCTCTTCAAAGGCATCATGGCCTGCCGGTACGGGGGTATGTGTTGTAAACAGGGTTGAAGCCCTGATTATTTCCATTGACTCTTCAAAGGTAAGGTGTTCATCCTCTATGAGATGGCGCATTCTCTCAAAGCCGATGAAAGCAGAATGCCCCTCGTTGCTGTGATAGACGTCAGGTTTGATTCCAAGGGCAATGAGAGCACGCATACCTCCTATGCCGAGGATCAGCTCCTGCTTAAGGCGGTTTTCTGAGTCACCGCCGTAGAGATAATGGGTAATTGCCCTGTCCTCATGGGTGTTATCCTCGAAATCGGTGTCCAGAAGATAAAGCTTCACCTTACCTACCGGGGCCAGCCACAGACGGGCCTTAACAGTACGTCCGGGCCATGTAAGCTGAATTGTGAGATGGTTACCGTTGCCATCCTTTACCGGTTCAACCGGAATCTGTGAGAAATCCTCGGCTTCGTATATAGCCTGCTGCTCTCCTTTCGGGCCAAGCTTCTGCCTGAAATAACCATAACGGTAAAGCAACCCGATGCCCGTGATGTCTACGTTGGAGTCACTGGCCTCCTTAAGATAATCGCCGGCAAGAACACCAAGGCCGCCGGAATAGATCTTCAGGCTCGGATGTATGCCAAACTCCATGCTGAAGTAAGCAACAGAGGGCAGTTCCTTGTTTTCAGGCCTGGCAAGATATTCGGTAAACTCCCTGTAGATTCTGTCAGAATCATCCAGGAAGACCTCATCGTCAGCAAGCACAACAAGTCTCTTGTAGTCAATGGCTTCGAGCAGTCTCTTGGGATTGTGTCCCACCTCTTCCCACAGTGTGGGATCCATCCGGCGGAACAGGAATTCTGCCTCGCTGTTCCATGACCACCAGAGGTTTGACGAGAGTTCCTTGAGGTAGGCGATACGTTCCGGCAACTCAGACTGTACGTAAATGTCTTTCCATACAGGGGCCTGGAACGGTTTTCTCACCTGCACTTCCGTAGCCTCGAGGATGCGGGTGTAATCCCTCGGCTGGTCTCTTCTCTCCTCGCTTTTCTCGAGTGCAAAACGGTAGGCTTCGCTGTAATAGCTGAACAGGGTATTCCAGTTGGCTATCCTGGAAATTTCCCAGGCCTTCTGACTTGCTGCGGCAGCTTCTTCTGGGTTCATCTGCATGAATTTGCGGATGAATTCCTCCATACCGGCAATGACATCCTTCTCATTGCTGTCAGTGCGGTTCAGAACCAGGCATCCGTTGCCGGGTTTGTCGAAGTAGGTATCGACCCACATGCCGAACCCTGCGAGGTTGGTCGTAACCGTGGGTACATGGAACATCAGGCTCTCAAGGGGTGTATAACCCCACGGTTCATAATAAGAGGGATATAGTGTAAGGTCGAATCCGATCAGCAGCTCATAGTATTCCATATTGAAGATACCGTCATTGCCGTTCAGGTATGACGGAACGAAAATGACCTTTACCTTTTCGGAGGCGATGTTGTGTATCCCCTCTTTTATCAGCTGGTTCATTACCGGGTCATCATTGACATAATGAAGGCCGTGAGTCAGGTACTTGTCGCCATCGGTCAGCCTGGTGCCGGAGGCAAGGGCAGCAGCAAGATCCTGCCTGGGACCCTTATGGTATGCAGGAACCAGGATGAATGCAACACACTGGCGGTTGGAATCAGTCTTCCTGTTCACTTCTCCAAGCGATGACAGGAACAGGTCTATTCCCTTGTTCCTGTACTCGTACCTCCCGCTTGTTGAGACGAGCAGCGTGTCGGCCGGAAGGTCGTATCCCAGCAGTGCCTGTGCCACCGAGAGGAGTTTTTCACGTGCGGCACGGCGTGCTGCATCAAAATTCTCCGGGGCAGGCACAAATGTATCCTCGAAGCCGTTAGGGGTGATTACGTCAGTTTTCTTCCCGAGGAAAGCTTCACATTCGCGCCCCGTAATTTCACTTACTGATGTGAAGACATCTGCCACCTGGGCACTGATCTTCTCAAGTGACTGCTTTGAAGTAACGTTGAACTCGTGTGCGGTCTGCACCGGATTGAACTCCTTAAGACGACTGTACAGCGGCCTGTTGTTGCCTGCGATGCTGCGGCCAAGAACCGTAGCGTGAGTGGTGAAGGCTGTTGCAACCCATGGGGCATGCTTCTCGAGGTAGAGAACCCCCATACCTGTCATCCATTCATGGAACTGGGCAATAACCCTCGGATATTCACGGTAGAAGTTAGTAAAACTCTCGATGATTTTCCCTGCAGCGTAACCGAATAATGCCGGCTCTATGTAATCCCACTGACCGGATATGCTGTCAAGCTTGTATGTCTCCCAGAAACGGGCGAAGACTTCATTCTGTTGCCCGAAATAAGGCGTGAAATCAACCAGCATTACACGCGGATTGCCTTTTATATTCCAGCGGCCGGTTTTTACTATCAGCCCCTCCTGGGCTGCAATCGTCTTCCACGACTGGAACATCGTGTCATCAGGGGTGAACTCCGGATTGGACTTATCATCCCTCCACACATCAGGACCGATAAGTATATAATTATCCCCAAATTCATAGGTAACGTTAAGTGCCTTGGTTGAAATGACTGTATAAATTCCTCCTACCTTGTTACATACTTCCCAACTTGTTTCAAATAAAAAATCAGCTTTCATTTCCATATAATTAATAATCAATTATTACGCACGAGGCGCAGATTAGTTGCATTTAGAATTTTATACCGGTAATTATTTGCTTCCGGATTTTTTCCTGGCGGAAACGGTTTTTCTGGCGACTTTCTTTCCGGCAGCTG
>CAZOHL010000023.1:30607-31862 GCA_964579645.1 uncultured Rikenella sp.
ACGGCTGCGGTTCCTGCTTTTTTCCTTATCACAGGCTTCTTTTCAAGCTTCGCAAGTTTATCCTGAAGTTCGAGGATCATGTGATCACGTTTCTTAATATCTGCTGAGAGGCGGTTTACCTCTTCGTCATGAATATTGACCGGGCAGACTGAATTGAGTCTTATCTCGAAGTCGCTCAGCACGTTCATGTAATTCATAAAAGCCTGGTACGGATTCTCGTAGGGATTGAAGTAGGCATGCACTGCACCGTCAGAAAAGAACTTGGTTGACATGTAGTAGAAATGGTCACTTGACTGCAGATATACCCAGTCACGCATCAGCTGTTCATTATTGCATTTGCCGACTCTGTCGGAAAGGCTGTAGAGTTTATTGACGGCTGCTGTCTGCAGCTCGTTGCCCATCCATGCAGTGAGGTCCCTCTCCTCGTCGGCCCACGAAATGGGTGACGGCACATGCAGGAGCGAAACCGGCTGGTAGCTGTCTGCTACCTCTGAAACAGTCATGAAATTAAAGGGAGTCTTCTTTATGATCATTTCAGGCATATGTTTCAGGAAATCAAAAATGCCCGTCTCCTTTTTCTGATGTTCCCCGAAGGTCTCGTAGTCCATGAAGATGTTAACCAGTTCCGAGGTCGATGCAAGACCCTTAATCCATCCGGCATACTTTTCTGCTGTCAGCGGATAGCTAGACCACTCCTTGCTTGAGAATCGGAAGGCAATGTCATCACTGAGTGTGTAGTTTCTCAGGAGGACCTTCAGCCTGGGGTTTACAGCATTGCAATACAAGTAGTTGGGCGATTTCCAGCCGAGGATATGCTTTGCGCCCTCGGTCACAACTGCCTTGTAACCCAGCTCTGCCATCCAGCTGCCTATTTCATCGGAATAGATAAGTTCGGTGTTACGGATGGAAGTGGGTTCATACCCGATATATTCCATCATCTTTTCGCGGTGGACCCTGACCTGCAGCTCGTACCTCTCCCTGCTCATCAGTGATGCCAGTGAATGGGAGTTTGTTTCTGCCAGGAACTCCACGCATCCTGTTTCTGCAAGTTCCCTGAAAGAAGCGAGCACTTCGGGGGCATACAGCCTGAACTGGTCGATTACGATTCCCGTCAGGGAGAAGGTTACCCTGAACTTGCCCTTGTGCTTTCTTATCAGGTCAAGGATTATCCTGTTTGCAGGCAGATAGCAGTTTGTAGCAATCTTCCGCAGGATAGACTCATTCATGAAATCGTCATAGTAATAGTGTTCATGAC
>CAZOHL010000024.1:0-31732 GCA_964579645.1 uncultured Rikenella sp.
CTCGAGGGCAAGAAAGGTATTATCTTCGGGGCCCTTAACGACAAATCAATTGCATGGCATGTGGCCGAGAAGGCTCATGCCCAGGGTGCACGCCTTGTTCTGACCAACGCACCGGTGGCAATCCGGATGGGCACAATCGGGGAACTGGCTGAAAAGACCGGCAGTGAGGTCATATCTGCCGATGCCACAAGCATGAAGGACCTGGAGATTCTCTTTGGCCGGGCCATCGAAATATTTGAAGGGAAAATAGATTTCGTGCTCCATTCAATCGGGATGTCACCTAACGTGCGGAAGGGCATTCCGTATGCCGGGAGCAGTTATGAAAACATGCTGAAAACCCTGGATATTTCGGCATTGAGCTTTCACCGCATCCTTCAGACAGCTTATAAGATGGATGCCATAAGAGAGTGGGGCTCGGTGATTGCCCTGACCTATGTCGCGGCGCAGCGCACCCTGGCAGGCTACAATGATATGGGTGATGCCAAAGCGCTTCTTGAATCAATAGCCAGGAGCTTCGGATATATCTACGGCAAGGAAAAGCATGTGAGGGTCAATACAGTATCTCAGTCTCCCACTGCCACTACTGCAGGTGCAGGGATAGCTGGATTCGATTCACTGGTCGATTTCTCTGACAGGATGTCACCACTTGGAAATGCTGATGCCTCAGACTGTGCAGATGTGTGTATCACCCTCTTCTCTGACCTGACCAGGAAAATTACGATGCAGAACATCTTCAATGACGGCGGATTCTCAAGCATGGGAATGAGTGAAAGAGCCATTGAACAGTACAACAAGAGTTTCAGGGAGTGTCCTGATAAGTAGAAATACTTATAACACAGAAGTATAAATACCTCTTTTACGGCGCTCTGCCTTACGGGCAGGGCGCTTTCGTTATTTTTGGTTGCCTAAAACTGACCGCAATGACGAGCCTGATCCTGTTCGCGATATTTTGCCTGTTATTTCCCGTTTTCCTTATCTGGCTGACAACGAAATATTCCTTTTTTAAAAAGGTAGGAGCAATTGTACTGGCATATGCCACCGGCATAATAATAGCAAATATTGGCCTGATGCCAAGGAGCAGCGCAGAATACCGCGAAGCCACGATCGGGCAGGACAGGCCCTATATCCCAAAGTCTGAGGCAGTGGAGATGGTTGCTGCAGGGACTCTTAAGGAGAGTGATCTGAGCTATAACGGAATTGCTATGGTACAGGACAGCATGCAGAGTGCTCTTGTCCTGCTAGCCATCCCGCTGATCCTCTTTTCGCTCAATGTAAGAAGGTGGCTTAAGTTTTCAGGGAAGGGATTCCTTTCGATGTTGCTTGCCCTGGTTTCAGTGATTGTTGTAGTGGCAACCGGTTACCTGATTTTCAGAGATAAGGTGGAAGGTGCAGATAAGATTGGCGGCATGCTTATCGGACTTTATACCGGTGGTTCCGTCAACCTGGCTTCAATTGCCCTGGCACTGAAGGTGGAACCGAACGCCTTCATCATGACAAACACCTATGACATGATAGTGGGGGCCATTGTGATACTTTTCTTTATCACCGCAGGTCCGGCATTCTTCAGACTCTTTCTGCCACCGTTCAAGGTTTCTGCAGGAGTTCCGGGGGAGGAGCTTGATTTTGACGGTATGAACCGAAAAATTGCAGAGGATTTTGATGATTACTCAGGAATTTTCAAAAAGAAAACCATCCTTCCGTTACTTGGTGCCATCGGACTGTCAGTTGTAATACTGGCAATCGGTCTGGGAGTCAGTTTCCTGCTGCCGGATGTTCCGCTGACAATATCCGTTATCCTTACGATCACCACCGTCGGTGTGGTGGCTTCCTTTATCAGGCCGGTAAGGGAGATCAGAAAGACTTTTCAGCTTGGCATGTATTTCATTGTGGCTTTTTCAATTGTTATAGCAACAAGATGTGATCTGAGCATAATCTTTCAGGCCAAATACCTCAGCCTTCTTGGTTATGTCACATATGCCTATTTCGGTTCACTCCTGCTGCACCTGTTCCTCTCATGGATATTCAGGGTTAATGCTGATGACTACCTGATCACAACAACGGGATTTGTGTATTCACCACCCTTTGTGCCGATGGTAGCAGCAGCCCTGAAGAACAAGGATGTAATTCTCACAGGTCTCGCAACCGGAATGATAGGTTGGATTATAGGCAACTATATCGGGGTTGCCTTCGGAATGTGGCTGGGTAAGTTATAGTCTAAAGGTCCGAAGGTCTTAGGTCTGAAGGTCGGGAGTAACTGCAATTTTCCATACACCTGACCTTCAGACATCAGACCTTCAGACTCTCAGACTCCTAGAACAGGTAATTGAGACCAATATAGAATTCCATGTCCCCGTCCTGCTCCTTCAGCGCCTTGCCGATGTCAGCCGAGATTATGAAGTTTTCGTTCATGGCCAACTTCAGGCCGAGACCTGCAGCCATGTGAAGTTTGTCCTTACCCCCGATGTAATAATCTGCTACGTTTTCTTCACCTTCAAGATAATCTTCCAGGTCATTCACATCAACATCTATCAACGAAGTCACGGCGCATGCATCGAAGAAATAGTTCGTTCCCAGGTACCAGTTCTGGTTGATGAACCTGAACCGGACCATTTTCCAGCGCAGCTCTGCGTTTCCGTATGCGAAGCCGTCACCAATGACTCTGTTTCGGAGCAGACCTCTGATAGTCTTGCTGCCTCCTAGTCCTTCCGAAAGTGCACCCCTTAATTCTGATACAATTACCTGGCCCTGGTAATAGAAAGGCACATCGCCGAAGATTGTTTGCTGGTATCCTAACCTGTAAGCCAGGCTGAGGTCGTTCTCCTTGAGTGTGAAGTACTGTCTCCAGGTGAAGTAGAATTTTCCGAATGTTGATTCTGCACCCAGGAACTCAGGTACAACCTCTATCCCTGTCTCTGCCCAGATTCCATCCATAGGGCAGGCACGCTGGTCACGCGAATCATATGAAAGACCTCCCTTGATTCCTGTTATCCAACCACCGTCAGCTTCCTCAGCCGTCAGCAGCCCGGAATGCCGGTAGTATTCATAGAGTGTTGGCTCATCCGGATCAAGATATTTGGGGTCTTCCGGCTCCTTGCCCTTATTGAATTTTTCTACATCAAGATCTTTTACCTTGAAATTCTGGATGCTGAGTCCGGCATTCCAGTGCCAGTTGTTTTCTCCGATGTTTCCTACGAAGTCATTCTTGAAACGGAACAGGTGTCTTTGCATGGCATAGAACAAACGACTCCTGTAATCAGGATTAAGTTCGTCATTTGCCCAGGTCTTATTATAGACAGAAGCGAATCCGTTGAATCCATAGAAATCATATGCAAAGTCAGGCATATAGCTCAGGTCAACGGCATACCTGATCCCTTTGATGAGATAGTCAGAGTCATACATTACTCTCAAAATTGAGCTGCCTTTCGTGAATGTTGATGCTTCGACGTAAATCCTGTGATAGTAGTCAGGATAGATGGATCCGTCACCATAGTCGAACAGGTTCACGAGAGCACCATACTGGAATCCCTGGTCGGTACTGTATGTGACAGCAGGAAGAGCACCGAAGTTCCACCCTGTCTTGGTTTCCTGGGCCATCAGGGATGTGGCGAGGATTCCGGTAAGCATGATAAAGATGAGTTTTTTCATAGGTTTCATTTTTGTGAGGAAACCAAAGTTAAAGAAAAATGATGCTCATATCCTAATTATTTTAATATTGCTACATTAGTGGACTTTAAAAACCGTTGTCATGAGCCTCATCATTTACAACACGGGAATGCTGGTGCAGACCAGGGAAGGGGGTATGGCTTTCACGGCCGGAAAGGATATGTCGGTTCTACCAGTGATTGAAAAGGGCTGGCTTCTGATTGAGGATGGAATTATTGCAGGGTACGGGCCCCCTGAGACGATGCCTGCATTCAGCAATGCAATACAAAGGCTTGACGCAGAGGGAGGATATGTTTTTCCATCATTCTGCGATCCTCACACTCACCTGGTTTATGCCGGGAGCCGGGAGAAGGAATATACAGACAAGATTCGCGGACTTTCATACGAGGAGATAGCAAAGAGGGGGGGGGGAATTCTGAACTCGGCGAAGCTGCTTCATGAGACAACAGAGGAGGAACTGTTCCGTCAGTCGATGGAAAGAGTGAGGGAGATCATTTCTTTCGGCACAGGTGCTGTTGAGATAAAGAGCGGATACGGCCTTACCACGGAAGATGAGCTCAAGATGCTCAGGGTAATCAGGAGGATTAAGGAGGAATCGCCTCTCACTGTCAGGTCAACATTTCTCGGGGCGCATGCCGTGCCGGCCGGGTACCGCGAGAACAGAAAAGGGTATATTGACCTTATTGTGGGAGAAATGATACCTGCCGTTGCTGCCGCGCGGCTGGCAGATTATATAGATGTGTTCTGTGACCGTGGATTCTTCACCGTTGAAGAGACCGCCCGCATACTCGAAGCCGGTGCGCGGCACGGCATGCGCCCAAAGATACATGCCAATGAGCTTGATTTCTCAGGGGGAATACAGACAGGCGTGAAACACGGTGCTCTCTCAGTTGATCACCTTGAGTTTACTGGTGACGATGAGATTGCAGCACTGCTTGGAAGCGGAACGATGCCAACATTGCTGCCGGGAGCTGCCTTTTTCCTGGGGATGACAGACCCGCCTGCAAGGAAGATGATAGATGCGGGTTTACCACTCGCGATGGCAAGTGATTTTAACCCCGGTTCTTCACCGTCGGGCAACATGAAGCTGGTTGTCTCGCTGGGGTGCATAAGGCTTCGCCTTCTCCCCGAGGAGGCTATCAACGCCGTCACGATCAACGCAGCATACGCAATGGGTCTGTCAGAGACACACGGGTCAATCACGTTAGGGAAGAAAGCTAATATTTTCATTACGAAGAAGATACCTTCATTTGAGTATTTACCCTATGCATATGGCAGTCATCTTGTGAAGCATGTTATACTGAATGGGGAGATTTATAATTGAGTTATCGGTTATCGGTTATCAGTTATCTGTTAATGGGGTGTTTTGTTGACACTAACTGACAACCGACAACCGAAAAAACCGACAACCGAAAACTGACAACTGACAACCAACACCACTATGGCTACAAACCGACTAATTGAATGCGTCCCCAACTTCAGCGAGGGGCGTGACATGGGAAAAATAAAACAGATTACTGAAGAGATTGAATCAGTTGAGGGGGTCATGCTGCTTGACGTTGATCCGGGCAGGGATACCAACCGCACGGTTGTGACCTTCGTGGGTGAACCTGAGGCCGTATGCGAGGCTGCGTTCAGGGCTGTCAGGAAGGCAGCACAGGTAATTGACATGTCAAAGCACAGCGGTGCACATCCCCGTATGGGAGCCACAGATGTATGTCCCCTTGTCCCGGTGGCAGGGGTGACAATGGAGGAGACTGCAGAATATGCACGCAGTCTTGCGCGCAGGATTGGTGAAGAGCTTTCATTGCCGGTATACTGTTATGAGTCTGCTGCATTCGATGAGAACAGGAGGAACCTTGCAAACGTCAGGGCCGGGGAGTATGAGGGGTTGAAGAAGAAGCTCGAAGATCCGGTATGGAAGCCTGATTTCGGACCCGCACGGTTTGACGCAGGCGCCGGTTCTGTCATAGTAGGGGCGCGTGACTTCCTGGTGGCGTTCAACGTGAACCTGAACACAACCTCAGTACGCCGGGCGAACGCAATTGCCTTCGACGTCAGGGAACGTGGCCGTGAGAAACGTGAGGGCAATCCCATAACAGGAAAAGTAGTAAAGGATGCAGATGGTAACCCGGTAATGATTCCAGGCACACTGAAGGCTGTGAAGGCCATAGGATGGTATATCCCCGAGTACGGTTTTGCGCAGATATC
Organism: uncultured Rikenella sp.; assembly: GCA_964579645.1. Lineage (GTDB taxonomy): Bacteria > Bacteroidota > Bacteroidia > Bacteroidales > VadinHA17 > SR-FBR-E99. The sequence goes on from CAZOHL010000024.1 coordinate 5,875, forward strand.
GATGAATCTTACGAACATCGGAGTTACCCCAGTTCATGCGGCCTTCGATGAGGTATGCCGCAAGGCCAGAGAACGTGGAGTGAGGGTCACCGGCTCGGAGCTTGTGGGCCTCATCCCGCTGAAGGCCATGCTTGATGCAGGGCGTTACTTCCTGCATCGCCAGGAGAGATCCGCAGGCGTTTCAGATGAAGAGCTGATCAGCACTGCGGTAAGGTCAATGGGTCTGTCAGAGCTGAAGCCGTTCAACCCGGAAGAAAAGATAATTGAGTACATCCTGCGCGACAAGAGCAGGAAGAAGCTTGTGGACCTGTCGCTGGCAGGATTTGTTTGGGAGACCTCCTCTGAGTCGCCTGCGCCTGGAGGCGGATCTGTTTCGGCAGCCATGGGCGCGCTCGGGGCTGCGCTGGGTACGATGGTGGCTAACCTCTCCTCGCACAAGAGAGGCTGGGATGAACGGTGGGAAGAGTTTGCTGCGTGGGCCGAGAAAGGGGTCATAATGCAGAAACGGCTGCTTGATCTCGTGGATGAGGATACAGAGGCCTATAACGGCATACTGAAAGCTTTCGAGATGCCTAAGAAGAGTGAGGAGGAAAAAGCCGCCAGGGCTGCTGCGGTTGAAGCTGCCACACTCCAGGCTTCACTTGTTCCGCTGACTGTGATGAAGGAGTCCTTTAAAGTATTCGAACTGCTGAAGGAGATGACCGCAAAAGGCAATCCCAATTCGGTTACTGATGGCGCTGTGGGTGTGCTTGCAGTCAGGGCGTGTATCAGAGGCGCTTTCCTTAATGTCAGGATAAACGTCAAAGGATTGAAGGACAGGGTCAAAGCTGCAGAGCTTGTTGCCGAAGCTCAGGCAATTGATGATGCTGCTGCCGCCACCGAGGCAGAGATCATCAGACAGGTGACTGAAGACCTGGCGATGTAGTCATACCCGGGAAGTCAGCGTTCACGTCTGAACCTCGAATGCTGTCCGTCACGGCGGCGCCTGATCTTCTCTGTCCTGGTGCGAAGAATGAAGTAGAAAACAAGCAGGACCAGGATAACGGTGACCAGGATTTTAATGTTTCCGGGATTCATCTCATGTCAATTACCTCCACGCCCTTGTGGTCAGCGGGATTAAAGGCGAAGTACCCGGCCGGCGGCCGGAACGTCAGGTCATACTTTGAGACAGTCAGGGTGAGAGTCATGCCATCCTTGGTTTTATACTCTGCTGATTTCAGGTCATGAAGGGCCTTGCCGACGGCGAGCCTTATTCGGACCAGGTTCATCCGTATGGCTTCAGGATAGAGATCTATGATCCACTCTGATGGGTTCTGCTCCACAAGCCTGACCTTATATCCTTTCTCGTACATCGTAAAGAGCATCGATGGCTTTGACATGAAGGAATCATCAGAATAATCAGGTTCGGTGACAGTCACCTCCTTAACATCCGGCATATAGTTCCATACTGCCTTACTGTCGGCCAGGATGAGGTTGTCAGGCAGCGTCAGCCTGTAGCTGTCGCCGCTGATAACCGCGGTGCCGTTCATTTCAGTTTCCTCATCCTCCTTTGCGTCGTAAGCAACGATGTTGAATTCAATCTTTACCGAAGGTGCAGAAGTTGCCTTTTTGCTGAACTCCGAAAGCACTGTTACAGCTTCAGAATCCTTCTGTGCCATGGCAGCAGCAGGAAAAAGCGCAAGAAGTAGTATTAACCTGGTCAGTTTCATTTTAAAGATTCTCTTCATCAAGTCTCTTCAAAATCTGTTCCAATGTTTGCGGATCCTGTACAATTACTTCCCTGGCCTTGCTTCCCTCGAAAGGCCCGACAATTCCTGCAGCTTCGAGCTGGTCAATAATTCTGCCTGCTCGGTTGTAGCCCAGCTGCATCCTTCTCTGGATAAGAGATGTGGAGCCCTGCTGGTGCTGAACAACGAGCCTGGCTGCTTCGTCAAAGAGCGGATCGCGTTTTTTGAGGTCGACTTCATTGTTCCCGTTACCGGTTTCTTCATCGCCTACATATTCCGGCAGGTGGAAGGCTTCGGGATAACCGTGCTGGGAGCCAATGTATTCTGTTACCTCCTCTATCTCAGGTGTGTCAATGAAGGCACACTGTACCCTGATTGGTTCACCGCCCTGCGAGATGAGTGCATCACCGCGGCCAACCAGCCTGTCGGCACCTGTGGTGTCAAGGATTGTGCGGGAGTCGACCCCGGAGAATACCCTGAAGGCAATACGTGATGGGAAGTTGGCCTTAATGAAGCCGGTTATGATGCTAACCGAGGGACGCTGTGTTGATATTATAAGATGTATCCCCACTGCACGGGAGAGCTGTGCCAGTCTTCCGATTGGTGCCTCCACATCGCGTCCCGAAGTCATTATGAGATCAGCAAACTCGTCAATAATGAGCACTATATAGGGCATGAAATCATGCCCTTTTTCAGGATTGAGGCGGCGGGCAATGAACTTATCATTGTACTCCTTTATGTTTCTGGTCTGTGACAACTTCAGCAGTTCCAGGCGGTGATCCATCAGAATGCAAAGAGAGTTGAGCGTATTGATCACCTTTTTTGTGTCGGTGACGATTGCATCTTCCTCATCGGGAAGTTTTGCCAGGAAATGACGCTCGATCTTTGCGTACAGCGGGAGCTCAACCCGTTTGGGATCTATGAGCACCAGTTTCAGCTCGGCCGGGTGTTTCCTGTAAAGCAGGGAAGTAATAATGGCATTCAGTCCCACTGACTTGCCCTGCCCGGTAGCGCCAGCCACAAGCAGGTGTGGCATCCTGGTGAGATCAATTATAAACGGGTCATTTGTGATGGTTCGTCCCAGTGCCAGCGGCAGCTCGAATTTAGTATCGGTGAACTCACGCGATGAAAGCAAACCTTTCATTGAGACTGTCTCGGCTTTCTTGTTGGGCACCTCGATGCCCACGGTGCCGCGGCCCGGTATGGGAGCTATGATCCTGATTCCGAGTGCCGAGAGGCTGAGTGCGATATCATTGTCAAGCGATTTGATACGGTGGATCTTGACTCCCCTGTCGGGAACAACCTCGTACAGTGTCACTGTAGGCCCTACAGTTGCTGATATCTGCTTGATGGTGATCTTGTGATCAGCCAGAGTCTTGAGGATGATCTCCTTGTTTGCATTTACCTCGTCATTCGTAGTTGATCCGGGGCTCCTGTAGTCACGGAGCAGTGACAGTGTCGGAAACTTGTAGCGTGGAAGTGAAAGCCTCGGGTCAAAAGGGGGGAGGTCACCCCGGGTATCCTCTTCAACCGGTTCTTCTACTACAGGCTTTTTGTTTTTATCGATCACATTCACAAGAGGCTTGTCTTCGGCAGGAATCACGGGAGGTTTGTAGAAATCGTCAATATCTTCCGTTTCTTCCTCGTCTGCCCTGAGAGGTTCCTGTTCAACTGAGGGGTAATTCTCTTCAGGTTCAATCTCAACGTCATCAGTGACCACATCTTTTTTCCGTCCTTCCCCGGTAAGTACTGAAACACCTGCCTTTGCAACTGTGGCGATAGGTTGCCTGATTGTCTGAGGACTAACATGCAGGGCAAAGATGAGATAGGCAATTGTCACAACCAGCAGTACCGCTCCGGTACCTACTTTTCCCAGGCCCTCATTCAGGTAACTGGCAATCATGAAGCCGAAGGTTCCTCCCGGTCCGGCGCCGAGGAAGGTTGACTTTCCGGCAAAATAACCCATGATGACCGAGACCAGAACTGTTGCCAGGAGGAAGCGAAGAACATTCTTCCACAGCCTGAAGTATTTGACTTTAAGAAGTGCCAGCCCGAATGCGCCGATAACCAGGGGAATAAAGAAGGAACCGAGGCCGAAACCGTTGAACATAAAATAGTGACCTAGCATGAAACCGACTTTTCCTCCCCAGTTCCTGTAGGCAAACGGTTTGTCTTCAGGCTGCATGCTGAGTGAATCCTGGTCGGCATTGCCGGTAAGGACATATGATATAAAAACCACAAGGAGGTAGAGTGCAAAAACCAGCAGTACAAGACCCACGATGAATCTCAGATTCTCCCCTGACGAATTGCCGGCTGAAGCCTTCTTCTGTGATGATGAACCGTTTCCTTTCTTCTTCTTGCTCATCGTACGACGAAATTATTTTGCCCTTTTGACAGGGGTCTTTCAAACGATTAGCAAAGGTAAGAAAATTGGCTGATGCCCAAAGGTATTATTCAAAACGAAATCATTTTCATGATAAGGGTGTCAAGGTACCTGGCGGTTACCTTGCGATAGTTGTTCTTCCTCTGGAATTCCTTGTCAGGGATCTGCTTTGCAAGTACCTCATCAGCCGTAAACTGGAGTTCAGCGTCACCGATAATATAGAAAAAATCCATCAGCACGCCGTCAACCTCCCGGTACGGGGTCATCCTGTTGGGATTTTCAGCCCTGATTTCGGTTGTGTACCAGATGTATCTCGATGCCTTTTTATCAGGCATGTCAACTCTTGCCTGGCGGCAGTTGAATCCGCAGATAACTGATTTCCTTCCGGTATCGTGAACCGAAATTCCCTCCATCGATTTGAAGCCGGGTTGAATATCCCTGTAGTTTCCCGGGAAGTAATACTTGAATGAAAGGATATTGAGGTATGTGTCGTATATGTTTTCTTTCGGATTGACTACGGTGGTCACCCCTGAGTTGCCAATGGGAGTTTTAAGCCTGGTGCAGATAAGGTCATTCCTGAAGGCTATTACAAGTTCCTTCGGGAGGAGATCCGATGACAGCGATGAGGGATTGCTTACATATTTAATATTGTAATAGATCTCTCCCTCTCTCATGTTCCGGTACTTATTGTCGCCCCTGCACGAGGCAAGCAATAAAGCAGTAAAGAGAAGCGGGATGAGGGAGAGGGAGCTGTACTTCACGCTGCGGTATTTGCCTGTAAAAGTAGTAAAAATGCAATACTCAACTTCCGCGGTTTGCCGCGGTATACTATAATAACTCAGAACAGGCAGGAATAATATTTACCATGTTTTAATTTCATTTAATATTTTAGCTTTGTTACCTCAATTTCAAAGGACAAATATGAGCAAAAAGCTTGCAGTTATAGCCCTTGGAGGCAATGCCCTGCTCAGGGGAGATCAGCTGGGAACCATCGAGGAACAGGAACAGAATACAACTGATACCCTTGAGAACCTTGTATTCCTCCTGAGGGATGGATACGATCTTGTGATAACTCACGGCAACGGACCACAGGTTGGGAACATACTCATGCGGAACGATGCCGGGGAACAGATGTACGGTATAGCGCAGATGCCAATTGATATATGTGTTGCTGATTCCCAGGGAGGAATCGGGTATATGATCGAGCGGATGTTCAAGAACGTGCTTAACAGGCACGGTATAGACAAGAATGTGGTATGCCTGATAACAACCGTTGTGGTGGACAAGGATGACCCGGCTTTCAGTGACCCGCAGAAAAGGGTTGGAAAGATTTATACAGGGGAGCAGGCTGAAGAGCTTGCAAAAGCAAAGGGATGGGTCTTCAGGGAAGAGGTCAAGGCTCACGGCGGGTTCCGCCGGGTAGTGCCCTCTCCCAAACCGAAGAGCATAATGAATCATGATCTCATCCGTGAACTGGCCCTGAGGGGAAACATCGTCATTGCAGCCGGCGGAGGCGGGGTGCCTGTATATATAGATGAAAAGAATGATGTCAGGCCTGCAGAGGCTGTGATAGACAAGGATCTTGCATCGTCGCTGCTCGCTTCGACAATAGGTGCTGACGAATTTTATATACTCACCGATGTTCCTTATGTTTACATCAACTACAAGCAACCCGGCCAGGAGATCAAAGAGTTCCTTGATTACAAGGATACGATGAAGTACCTGAATGACGGGCAGTTTGCCAAGGGGAGCATGGCACCCAAAATAGAAGCATGCCTGAATTTTGTGAAGTCGGGCGGCAGCAAGAGCGTGATCACCGAGGCTTTCAAGCTTGAAGACAGGAGGTACGGGACGAAGATAACGATGGAGTATGATTAGGCAGTAGGCAATAGGCATTAGTGGATTTGCCGTAAGCCAAAAAGCATTGCAGAACAGAAGATAACAATAATATTTTGCCCGCAGGGCATCAAGAATTGTAATACCAAAAACCAGACATACAATGGCATACAATTTACGTAACCGCAGCTTTCTGAAGCTGCTCGATTTCACACCGGAAGAGATTAAATTCCTGCTCGATCTTTCATTTGACCTCAAGAAGGCAAAATATGCCGGAACCGAGCAAATGAGGCTTAAGGGAAAGAATATAGCCCTCATATTCGAGAAAACATCAACCCGTACCCGCTGTGCCTTTGAGGTGGCGGCATTTGATCAGGGCGCACATGTGACCTACCTCGGCCCTACAGGATCTCAGATTGGTCACAAGGAGTCGATGAAGGATACTGCAAGGGTATTGGGCCGCATGTATGACGGCATCGAATACCGCGGTTACGGACAGGATATCGTGGAGGAGCTGGCCGCATATGCCGGCGTTCCGGTATGGAACGGTCTCACAACAGAGTTCCATCCCACTCAGATACTGGCTGATTTCATGACAATGATGGAACACAGTGACAAACCTCTTAATAAAATCAGTTTCTGTTATCTCGGCGATGCCCGTAACAACATGGGAAACTCACTGATGGTCGGAGCTGCGAAAATGGGAATGGACTTCCGTGCGGCTGCGCCGAAAGCGTGCCAGCCGGCTGATGACCTTGTGAAAAAATGCCGTGAGATAGCAACGGAGACAGGAGCGAAGATCACCCTTACGGAGAATGTAGCGGAAGCTGTCAGGGGAGTCGATTTCCTTTATACTGACGTGTGGGTCTCCATGGGTGAGCCCGATTCAGTGTGGGAAGAACGAATTCGCCTGCTGAAGCCTTACCAGGTAAACAGTGAGGTCATCAGGCTGACAGGCAACCCGAACGTCAAATTTCTGCATTGCCTTCCTGCCTTCCATAACAGGGAAACGAAGATGGGTGAGGAGATCTTCAAGAAGTACGGTCTTGACGGTATGGAGGTGACGGAGGAGGTATTTGAATCAAGTCACTCAATCGTATTTGACGAAGCAGAGAACCGTATGCATACAATCAAGGCGGTAATGGTGGCCACCTTGGGGCAGTAGGCAATCTGCAGTACCAGTAGGCAGTAATTAAGTTACTGCATGTCATGTAGTTGGTATATTCCTTACCGACTGCTGACTGGTACTGCCGACTGCTGACTGATACTGCTGACTGGTACTGCCAACTGCAGACTACCTACACAATGAGTGCCCTGATGAAGTAGAATGTCATCAGGAGTGATGCCGCAAGCTTGAGTCCTACACCGGTGAGGAAGCCCAGGAGACTTCCGAAACCTGCTTTAAGGGCATATCTGATGTCGTCTTTGAATATGAGTTCTCCTACGACGGCACCGATGAACGGACCAACAATGATGCCGGCGGGCCCCAGGAAGAGACCTATAATCAGTCCGACAGTGGCCCCTCTCATGCCATATTTGGATCCGCCAAACTGGCGGGTACCCCAGATTGGCACCACATAGTCTATCACTGTAACAACTACAGCAACCACTCCGAGGATGATGAACAGGTTCCTGCTTATATCAGCGAAACTGGTAAAGTGAAGTACCACCAGGCCCAGATATGTCAGCGGGGGCCCGGGCAGGACGGGAAGAAGGCACCCTGCAATGCCAAGTATCATAAGAATGATGGCCAGCGCCAGCAGCAGATAATCCATCTGTAGGTGGGTTTCAGTAAGTTAAGCAGGGCACTGTTATCTGGTGCCCAGTTCGTCAAAATCGACATCCGAAAATTCAGTTGCTGCCACTCCGGCAACTGCTTCCTCGCGTTCATCAGTATCGGTCTGAGCGGGGACATGTGCTGCCGTTCCGTTGCCTGCAAAGGTTATTGCCTCACGAAGCCCCTCGGTGAACTTTTCAAAATCCTCCTTGTAAAGAAAGATCTTATGCTTCTCATAAAACATCTTCCCCTCTTTCCCCGGCCTCTTCTTGCTTTCGGTAATTGTCAGGTAAAGATCCTCGTGGCGCGTCGACTTCACATCAAAAAAATATGTTCTTTTGCCCGCCCTGACAACTTTTGTAAATACCTCCTCTTTCTCACTTCTCTCATTCTGACCTTCAGTTCTTCCTTTGTCGTCTTCCATCAGTAGCGAATGTTTTAGGGTTTCAATCGGTTAGCATGCTCAAATGTAACAATTATTTTTTCAACTCAAAATCAGGCTGACAAATTGTGATACTTTTTTGGCTTTAAGGTGACAAGCAATGCCTATTTTTCTAACTTTGCTGCCTGAAAAAAATGTTCTTTAAGTGATAAGCAGAAGACAACTCAGGATCAAGGCGCTGGCTGTGCTCTATTCCTGCAACAGGAAGGAGACAGCCGATCTCGATACTGCCGAGCAGGAGCTCATGTTAAGCATCAGGCAAAGTTATGATCTGTATCATTACCTGCTTCTCCTGCTTATATCGCTTTCCGATATGGCACGGGAAAAGGTCGCTCTCTCAGCCAATAAGAAGATTCCCGCACCAGAGGACATCAATCCGAACAGAAGGTTTGCAGATAACAGGGTTATTGCCCAGCTGCGGAATAATGAGCAACTCCGCCGCTATGCAGAAGCAACGCCTGCTCTATGGACCCGTAAAGACAAACTTAACAGCATGAAAGCCCTCAGCCGCTGGATCGGAACAAGGGGCCTTTCATGGAATGATCATCCGGAAGTTGTCAAGATCATCTTCAATGAGCTGATGCAGTGGGAAGTATACAATTCGTACATGAACTCACCAGAAAACAGTTACAAGGCTGATATCCGCTTTATAAAGGACGTGATTACAAAGTTTTTACCCGCCTCTGAAGATCTTGCTGTAAGCCTCGAGGAACAGTCTGTCTACTGGAATGACGACCTTCCCTTTGTGGCTTCCATGATCCGCAACTCAATGGGCAGGTTCAGGGAAAACGACGAAGGCAGCGCGATACTCATACCGCCCCTGTTTACAAATGACGATGATGAAAATTATGTTAAGGTATTGCTCAGAAAAGCAATCCTTAACAGTGAGAAAAACAGTGAGCTGATTGATGCTCATACCACCAACTGGGAGGTGGAACGGATTGCCCTGATGGACAAGCTTGTAATGCAATTAGCTATAACTGAGCTTGTTGAGTTCCCGGAGGTGCCTGTAAAGGTCACTCTCAATGAATATATTGAAATCGCCAAAGAGTACAGCACTGCCAAAAGCAGTACTTTTGTGAACGGAATCCTTGACAAGATCGTTAAGGAGATGAGGGCCGGCGGTATTATGAAAAAAGCAGGCAGAGGACTCATCGGTGAATAGGAGGAAGAGAATGAAAAACACTTTGACATTTCTGATGGCGTGTCTCGCAGCTGCCGCTTTTCTGACCGGTGCCTGCGGAAGAAGCAGTTCAGGAGAAGGAAGGAATACGGCCACGGATACAACAGGAACGGCTGTGCTGACCTTCAGTACGCCGGAGCATAACTTCGGCACAGTAAAGGAAGGAGAGAAGGTGGGTTGCATTTTCTCATATACAAATACCGGAGATGCTGACCTTGTTATCAGTTCAGCTTCTGCAAGCTGCGGCTGCACTGTACCCAGGTATGACAAAAGACCAGTACCTCCTGGTAAATCAGGCACCATAGAGGTGATCTTCGATACTTCCGGAAGGGAAGGTCTGCAGACAAAAACTGTTGTAGTTCAGTCAAATGCAGAGAATAATTTAATTATTTTGCGTATAATTGCCGAAGTGACAAAAAAAGGCAGCTGACTAACAGATTATAATTAAGACAAATAAAAACAAACACAAACAAAACTCATGACAACACTAGCATCGATCTATTTACAGGCAGCTCCTGCCCAGGGTAGTCCAAACCTCATAACCGGTCTTCTCCCGCTCGTCCTGGTATTTGTGGTTTTCTACTTCTTTATGATAAGACCGCAGATGAAGAAGCAGAAGGAACTTACAAATTACCGCAACGCAATTGCCAAGGGTGACAAGGTGATTACCACCGGGGGAATTTACGGCAAGGTTGTGGACGTAACTGAAAACGTAATTACTGTTGAAATAGCCAATGACGTAAAGATAAGGGTTGACAAAAACGCAATCCTGAAGGATCCGTCAGATGTTGCTGCAAGGCAATAATATCCTCCTGAATACATTGATACCATGAAAGGCAGGCAGGAACGAAAGGAAAAATTTCTGAACAGGGAACTCCCTGTTTTTGCGTTTTTCGTTCTTCTTTCGTTTGTCTTCTGGTATCTCAATGAGCTGAGCAAGGAATTGCAGGGGTCAATCAATTATCCGGTAAGGTATATCAATCCTCCAAAAGACCGGATTGTTACCGGAGATCTGCCTGAGAAGCTTGAGATGGACCTTCGCGGACCGGGTTACTCCATTCTGAAGGTGAAGCTTTCAGGCAGCAGGGCGCCGGTGGTGATTGACTTTTCGAAAGTCGCACCAAGAAGAATCCCGGGAAAGCTGCCCCGCTACTACCTTGTTACCTCAGGGCTTATGGGTAATTTTTCAAAGCAGTTGCATGCTGATTTTGACATTCTGGCCATCCATCCCGATACCCTTTTCTTTGGTTATGACAAGCTGGTGACCAGAAAGATGCCTGTAATTCCCAATCTGACGATGGAACCTGCTCAGGGGAAGAGGGTGATAATTGTGGCAGATCCTGACAGCATTACAGTTACAGGCCCTCAGCATGTACTCGATACCCTTGACGGCATCCCTACGAGGTCACGTACTTTCAGGCGGACGAATGAAAACTTCAGGTCACGGATTCCGATCGAATGCCCTGAATACCTGCAGACCACCCAGAAGAGGGTGACTGTTGAGGTTACGGTTACAGGCCGGACGGCATCATTTAGTGGCGTAAAACGCTCGGCTGACAGGCACCAGGCACATCCGGGTGAACAAAGGCCGGGAAGCTGAAAAGGAGGACGGCTGATGGCAAAACGACTGGGAGTCACAGGCGGTATAGGCAGCGGCAAAACAACCGTATGCAGGGTCTTCAGGGTCCTTGGCATACCTGTTTTTGTTGCTGACACGGTTGCCAGGGATTTGATGGATAGTGAACCTGATATCCGCGCTTCAATAAATCTGATTATCGGAAAGGATCTTTATGCTAACGGAACCCTTGACCGAAAGGAGCTCGCCCGTGTCATTTTCAACAGGCCTGATCTGCTCCGCAAAGTCAATTCCACTGTGCATCCGGCTGTGCTCAGGCGCTTTGATCTGTGGGCGGCGGCATCAGAATCCCCTTATGTAATCATGGAGGCTGCCATTCTGTTCGAGGCCGGAGCTGACACCCTGGTCGACAGGGTGGTTACCATTTCTGCACCTGTCGAGGAGCGAATATCAAGGGTAATGGGAAGAAATGAACTTACCCGTGAGGAGGTAATCCGAAGGATCAATAACCAGCTCGAAGACGAGGAGAGAGAGGAACAGTCTTACTATGTCATTAACAATTCTGACAACGAAATGATCATACCGGAGATTCTCAAGATCCATGAGGACATGCTCCGTCTTGCAGAAAAGGAGAGGTAATGGGTAAGTTTGCCAAGTGGATAGGCGGAGGCCTGGGATTTGCCATAGGCGGACCGTTGGGAGGGTTACTGGGATTTTTTATCGGCTCCGTTTTTGACGGCACTACTGTAACATATCAGCAAACCGGAAACGGACGCAGGATAAACCGCACAACCCCGGGCGATTTCGGAATGAGCCTCCTGGTCCTCATCGCTGCGGTGATGAAGGCTGACGGGAAAGTACTGAGGTCAGAGCTTGATTACGTCAAACGTTTCTTTATCTCCCAGTTTGGAACCGAAACCGCACAGGAAGCCCTTCAGATACTCCGTGACCTGCTGAAACAGGAAATTCCGCTAAGGGACGTATGCGCACAGATAAGGAGCAACATGGACTATCCGTCCCGGCTTCAGCTGATCCATATTCTGTATAATATTTCTGCAGCCGACAGCCGGTTCGAGTCCAGGGAGGTAAGCGTCATAAAATCGATTGCCGATATGCTCGGTATAAACACAACCGATTACGATTCTATCCGCAACATGTTTATTCCGGCTACTGACGCAGCTTACCGGATTCTTGAGGTTGAACGGACTGCCACAGACGAGGAGCTTAAGGCAGCATACAGGAAAATGGCCCTGAAATATCATCCTGACAAGGTAGGCCACCTCGGGGAAGATTTCAGGAAAACAGCTGAAGAAAAATTCAAGTCTGTTAACGAAGCCTGGGAAAAAATAAAAAAAGAACGAAATATTGTCTGATAAAATATTGAATTACAGTTATTAACATTAAACATTCAGAACATGAACCTGAAAGATATTCTGGCTATTTCCGGTGAAGGCACCCTCTTTAAATTCATTGCCCAGGGCAAGAATGCAGTCATTGTCGAGAATCTTGAGACCGGCAAACGGTCAAGCGCCGGAACAACGGCAAAGGTTAGCGCACTTGACGAGATCTCAATTTACACAACCGGAGAGGATCTCCCGCTCTCAAAGGTAATGGATCTTATATGGGAAAAGGAGACCGGCGGACCTGCCCCGTCACACAAGCAGCCTGATGCAGAGCTGAAGAAATACTTCGCGGAAGCGCTGCCGGAGTATGACCGTGACAGGGTATATACTTCAGACATCAGGAAGGTACTTCACTGGTACAATATTCTCCAGGGACTGAATCTGCTCGTAAAGGAAGAGGAGAAGACCGTGGAAGACGGACAGGCAGAGGACAAGGCCGGCGACAAGGAATCTTCCGAGAATAAGGTTCCTGAGTCAGCGAAGGAGGAGAAAAGCGCAGCCGCAGGCAAGGCGAAAAAATCTGAACCGCGGGTGAAAGCCGGTTCTGAGAGTGGCAGGATACCTTCTGCAAAGGGCGGAAAACCGAAGGCTTCAGGGAAATAGCACAATGGCAGTTACAAACTTCGGAGGCGAAGAGGTAGTATACAGTTATGATGAATCAAAAATCATAATAGTACCGGTGCCTTATGATGCCACCAGCACGTATATAAGGGGCGCCGACAGGGGTCCTTCGGCCATCCTTGAGGCTTCGCCGGCGCTGGAGTTTTATGACATTGAAACCGGAACCGAGGTACACAGGCACGGAATCCATACACTGGCTCCGCTGGTGACAGGAGATGATCCGGAAGAGGTCACCGGAGAGGTTTACAGGACAGTTTCCAGGCTTTTCAGAGAGAACCGTTTCCCGGTAGTTATCGGCGGGAACCATACTGTAAGCATCGGAGCTTTTCAGGCTGTCTCCGAAGCCTTCACCAACCTGGCAATACTTCAGCTTGATGCCCATTCTGACCTCAGACCTTCATACGAAGGTTCACACCTTAATCATGCCTGTGCCGCTGCAAGGGCGAAGGAGTATGCACCACTTGTCCAGGTGGGCATAAGGAGCATGTCAGCAGAGGAACTGCCTTTTGCAGACAGGAAGAGGATCTTTTTCGCCCATGAGCTTTACAATGATAAAACACTCTATAGAAAAGCACTGGATCTGCTGCCGGGAAATGTTTACATTACTCTCGACCTCGATGTATTCGATCCCGCTGTGATGCCTTCAACAGGTACTCCCGAACCCGGCGGGCCTGACTACCGGGAACTGATGTTCTTTCTTCGTGAGGTCTTCAGCCAGCGGAATGTGGTTGGTTTCGACGTTGTTGAACTATGTCCTTCGGAATCCAGCAGAGCGCCGGATTTCATGGCCGCAAAGGTTGTCTACCAGATGCTGAGTTACCGGTTTTGCAGTCAGTCCGTCAGTACCTAGAGAGGTTTGTCGAACTGTTTGGACTCCTCCCATATCTCATTCATCTCGTCAAGACTCAGGTCGCGCAGTGAGAGCCCCTTTGCAAGCGTTTTCTCCTCCAGGTAGCTGAATCGTTTGATGAATTTCCTGTTTGTCTTTTCGAGAGCAGCTTCAGGATCTATCTCGTAAAGCCTGGCAGCATTTATCAGAGAGAAGAAGAGGTCTCCAAGTTCCGACTCGATATCCACCTTTCTGCCGGAAGCGATTTCCTGTTTCAGTTCATCGAGCTCCTCTGTAACCTTATCCCAGATCTGTTCGCGCGAGTCCCAGTCGAAACCGACTCCTCTTACCTTTTCCTGTATCCTGTTTGCTTTTACGGTAGCTGGAAGTGAGGAGGGTACGCCTGAAAGAACAGGCTTGTATGATGCATGTTCATTCATCTTCAGTTTTTCCCAGTTCTCCTCTACCTCCCGTGCTCCACGGGTGACGCTCACATCGCCGAATACATGCGGATGGCGGTATACAAGCTTGTTGCAGATGCTTTCAAGAACATCTCCCATGTCGAAAAGCCCCTTTTCCGATCCTATCTTCGCATAGAATGTCACATGGAGCATCAGGTCACCAAGCTCTTTTTTAATTGAATCATTGTCGTCCTGCAAGATGGCATCGGCCAGCTCATAAGTCTCCTCAATCGTGAGTTTTCTGAGCGTCTGGTTGGTCTGTTTCATGTCCCACGGGCATTTTATCCTGAGCTCATCCATGATATCGAGCAGCCTGTTGAATTCACTGATTGTTTTTTCTCTCATTTAATAATGGTTTAAAACAGGCCGTTTGTTTCACGGCCCTGGTTCCTTGCTTCAACCCTTACAGCATCACCGGTATCAACAGAGAAAAGCTGGCACAGGTTAGCTCCGTTGATTGAAAGTTCGAGGAGGTCGAGTGAGTTGAAGCGGGTTACGATCTCCCCGACAGGTTCTTCGCGGTAGAACCTGCTGATTTTTTCAGTAAAATAGTTGTTGCTCTTGATGAGTATCCTGTAATCCCTCCCTTCGAAAACCCTTGAGAAGATTTCCCTGGTTATGTTGGTAATTGCGTTGCCGTAAGAATCGATGAAGATCACGCTGCCGATAACCACGTTGCGGTCAATTGTAGCTCTGAGAGGTACTTTTTCCGAAACGGAGGCAATCCGTTCCCCGAGACTTTCTGGTGATTGTCCGTTTACAAGAGCAGCAGCAGTGCGGGCAAAGAGGGTTATCTCGTCGTCTCCGTCATCATTTCTCAGGCTTATTATCAGGTCTGGTTCGGAGTTGAGAATCAGGTTGAACATCCCGTTATTCGCACCAACAAACCAGTGGTTATGAGCCCTGATCAGCAGATGGGGATTGTCTGCAGGGCCCTCGCTGCTTACAAACACAAGGTGAATTGTGTCATCGGGATAATGGCCGAAGGTGTTTCTTATGACGAATGCACCATGCATTATATTCAGGGGAGGTATCCCGCCTGCGTTATTCACTATCACAGTCCCGGGACAGGCAGAGGCAAGTTTACCCCTGAGTATCCCGTTGAAGAAATCATCCTCCCTCCACTCGGTGGTTAGCGTGATAAGCGGCATTCTAAATTTGTTACAGCAAAGATAGTCTTCTGCAAAAAATAAACTTACTTTGCGGTATAACGGATGCACAAAAACGGTCACATACACAATAAACTGGAGGTGAATTCTTTAGAAAGAGCTCAGGAGGAGAGGCAGATGACAGAACAGGTGATTGTGCTTGACGGGATTGATCCGATTGTCATGCTCGGGCCCAATAACAGGCTGCTCGAACAGATACAGGGTTATTTTCCGAAGATCAGGCTTATTGCCAGGGGAAATGAGATCAAATGTATGGGAGAGGCTGAGGAGGTGACTGTCTTTGTCTCGCGCCTGAATGAGCTCATTGAGTATTACAGGCATTACAACAGGCTCGATGAGGGTGATCTGGAGAGGCTGCTTCTCGATGATGAACACATGAGGTCAGCTGCCAGCGGCGATTTTGAGGATGCGCTTGTATTCGGAACCAGCGGAAGACCCATCAGGGCGCGGACTGTGAACCAGCTTCAGCTTGTAAAGGAGTATACCGGCAGTGACCTCATCATTGCCGAGGGTCCGGCAGGCACCGGGAAAACATATACTGCCATAGCTCTGGCAGTAAGGGCGCTTAAAAACCACGAGGTAAAAAAGATTGTGCTTACCCGGCCGGCTGTTGAGGCAGGCGAACGTCTGGGCTTTCTTCCGGGTGACATGAAAGACAAGCTTGATCCGTATCTTCAGCCTCTCTATGATGCACTCCATGACATGATCCCCTTCCGCAAGCTCGAGCAATGGATAGAGGATGGCACGGTGCAGATAGCGCCCCTGGCGTTCATGAGGGGAAGAACCCTCGAAAGCTGCTTTGTCATTCTTGACGAAGCCCAGAATGCAACCGTAAGCCAGCTCAAGATGTTCCTTACAAGAATGGGAGTGAGTTCCAAGTTCATCCTTACAGGCGATACAACCCAGATAGACCTGCCGAAACGAAGCGAGTCCGGACTGCTCCGGGCAATGAAGCTCCTTGAAGGCATAGAGGGGATTTCAATCATCCGTTTCGATGAAAGGGATATTGTAAGACACCGGCTTGTCAAGCATATAGTAAGGGCTTATGACAGCGATGAGAAAAACAGAAAGGAAGAAACACCGCAATAAATAAAAGATCCATGGCCAAAGCTATTACAGGAACAGATTTCACTTTCCCGCGGCAGAAAGGGATATACCGGGGAAAGGTTCGCGACGTATATAACATAGATGACAGGTATCTGTTAATGATAGCCACTGACCGTATCTCGGCGTTTGACGTGGTACTGCCGGAAGGCATTCCTTACAAGGGACAGGTTCTCAATCAGATAGCAACAATGTTCCTTGAGATGGTAAGTGACATAGTTCCGGTATGGAATATTGCCTCGCCTGATCCGAATGTGACAATAGGGGTCAGGTGCCAGACCTATCCCGTGGAGATGATTGTGAGGGGTTACCTGACAGGAAGTTCATGGAGGCTCTACAGGGCAGGAGGGCGTGAGATATGCGGAATACCGCTTCCGGAAGGAATGAAGGAGCATCAGAAGTTCGCGAAGCCACTCATTACTCCGACAACAAAAGCTGAACACGGAAAGCATGACGAGGATATTTCTGCAGAAGAAATAGTCAGAAGCGGCCTTGTGTCAGAGGAGGAATACAGAAAGCTTGAGGACTATTCAATGAAACTTTTCACAAGGGGTTCAGAAATTGCAGCGAAGCACGGACTGATACTCGTTGATACCAAGTACGAATTCGGGAAACGTGACGGCAAGATATATCTCATTGACGAGATCCATACACCAGACAGCTCTCGTTATTTTTATTCAGAAGGGTATGAAGAGAGGTTTGCCCGGGGCGAACAGCAGAGGCAGCTCTCGAAGGAGTTTGTGCGTGAGTGGCTTATGGCTAACGGATTCCAGGGAAGAAGCGGAGAAAAGGTACCTGAAATGACACCTGAAATTGTCAGTGAGATATCAGAAAGATACATCGAGCTCTATGAACACATTACCGGCAGGGAATTTGTAAAGGCAGATACTGAAGATCCCCTGAAGAGAATTGAGAGGAATGTCAATAACTACCTTAAAAAGCTGTAAAAGAGACGATACGGGGGTGGCAGTAATACCAATGACTAATTCAATGGAAGGAAAAAAGAGATTGTTTTTCTTGTGGCGTACGGCAGCCCTGCTGATTTTTTCAGCACTGTTGATGCCACTGCCGCTTGGGGCCCAGACGCAGGCCCCGGCCCCGGTTCCTGTTACAATCTCCGGTGAGAAGATAGTAGTTGAGGGTAGGGTATATTACATGCACCAGGTTCTGAAGGGGCAGACACTCTATTCAATAGCAAGGGCTTACAGCGTGAGTGTTGACCAGGTGGCAAATGTAAACGGATTGACTGACAATGCAATCAAGGATGGCCAGGTGCTGAAGATACCTGCTGCCGCTGTTGCACAGGGTCAGGCTGCAATGAAGAACACCACTGCCGGCACGCAGACAGGTACTGCCGGACAGACTGGCGCCGGATCGCAGACTGGCCGGCCCGGTCAGGGAAGGCCTCCTGTTTCGGGAACAGAAACCGGCGCCGGCGCTCAGGTTCCTCAGAGGCAGGTTACCCGGGACGACAGGTATATTTATCATCTTGTATTGAAAGGGGAGACTCTTGGAACCATTGCCAGTGATTACGGCATATCAGTCAGAGACCTGAAGAGGGCAAACAAAGGTCTGCTTTTTCCACATGAAGGTGATTACCTCCTGATACCCCGGAAAAAGGTCTCAGAAGACAGCATGCAACAAAGAGCCGAAAGGGAGCAGGCACCCGGCGTAATCACGGTTGATACAGTTCTCATTGATACAATGACTGTTACAGAGGAACCGGAGAACTTTACGATACCAGGTGAGAAAACAAGGATTGACAGGCTGAACGGTACTGTAAGGGTGGCAGTTCTGTTTCCTTTCTTCGTAAGGGAAAACAGCGCCAGGGCTTTCGCAGATACAACAGAGAGAACATCTGATGGCAGGGAAGGCATGAAGACGACTTCTCAGATTTATGAAGGAAGCCTCCCCTTCCTGGAGGCCTATGAGGGAATGCTGATTGCTGCCGACAGCTTAAGGTCACTGGGTTTGACTGTTGAGATGAAGGTGTACGATACCGGGGCTGACTCTGCAGAAATCAAGAGACTTATGCGGACAGGAGAACTGGATAATGTTGACCTGATAATCGGACCGGTATTTTCATTCAATCTGCAGCAGATTGCCGGATGGGCTTCGGAACGGGATATTCCTGTGGTATCGCCTGTGCCACTTCGCGACAGTCACATACATGAGAACAAACCTTCTCTTTACAGGGTTTTCCCCAGTCAGGAATCGGTTCAGGAAGTAATTGCCGGCGAGGTAGAGGCACGGCCGGGGAGCAGGGTTATCTTCCTCTATTCAGATACTGCAATGTATGACCCGGCTACTGTCAGCCTCTGGCAGAAAGTGAGCAGGGTTGCAGGCGATTCTTCCCGCTATGGTGGCGGCAGACTGGTACCTTACTTTTATACAGGAGTGACAGAAAAGCGAAATGTGTACAGCATTGTTGCCTCCTTTGAAAGCCTTCTGGATCAGAACCGGAAGAATATAATCGTACTTGCCACAAACAGTACTCCCGTGGTAAGCTCAGCATTCTCCGCCCTTCACAGTCTGACAAAGCGTTATGACATAATGGTGATCGGGTATCCCGAAATACGGGGTCTCGAAACAATTGACCTGAAGTACTATTTTGACCTCGAACTGCATCTTCCGTCTGAAAGTTTTGTGGACTTCGATGCTCCCGGTGCCAAAGCGTTCACAGCAATGTACATGAAGAAGTTCAGGACCGAACCGATGGCTGAAAGCTTCGCCTGGCGAGGTTTCGACATTGCCTGGTACTTTGTTGGCGGCATCGCAACCGGAGGAAAGAGATTCCTGAAAGATCCGGGGATGTTCAACCCCGAACTTCTCTGCCTGGAGCCTGACTTCTGGCGGAGTAACCGTTATGACGGCTTTGAGAACAGGGGATTGTTTATACTGCATTACCGCAAGGATATGACAATCGAAATCCTGAGATCAGGCTACAGGTTCCGGAAAGGTGATGATGACCAGGGTGACCAGATCAGCTCTCCTTTCTCAGGTTCATCAGTACGTAATCGAGCAGGATGGGCAGGTCGTCAGGATTGACGCCATTCATTTCCAGAACAGGTATATCATCATTAAAAGCTGCCAGGAAGCTTTCTGCTGACATTTCTCCGCCTGATACGGCACTCAGATAGTACTCGGAAGCCTTTCTTGTGTTACCCTGACAGAGGGCCAGATGACCCATATTTATCCTGTCATATGGTGTAAGTCCTGTTTCGGCAAGTCTATCGAAGTACTTTTCTGCTTCCGCGTACCTTCCTGTAACCAGGTAGCACCAGGCAATTGGTCGGAGGACCTTTGAGTTTCCCGGATTTTCATACTCTGCCCTGAAGTAATGTTTCAGCGCTTCGTCATACCTGGCTGTGTCAAGGCAGCAATGGGCGACCATCAGGACAGTGCCCAGGTCATCAGGTTCGTTCTGCAGGGCTCTGCGATACATCTCCAGCGCTTCAGCCGGTCTGCCAAGCTTTCGGAGGCACCAGCCGGTCTTGCGAAGCGTCCATGTATGGGGTTCGATAATCGTGGCCATTGAGTATTTCTCCAGCGCTTTCTCGTATTCTCCAGCTTTCTGATAGCAGTAACCTGCCTTCTCATACAGCTCAGCATCATCGCTCACACCCTTGAGAATAGTCAGATACAGAGCCAGGGCGTCTTCATAATAATCCTTGCTGAAAAAATAGTCAGCCAGAGACCTGTCATCAGTAACTGAACCACAGGTTTCCCTGTAAAACAAGGAGTTGTACAGATCAAGCCTGCCGGTGAAGAAATCATCAAACTCATTTCTGAAATCAGAGAGCTTGAAGAACCTGTAAAGATCCTGCACATACTGTGTCACGGTTGTCCTGAAAAGTGCGGCTGGATCAGTAAGCTCATTGTCATACTTCATCTGTTCCAGTCCCTCGAGTTCCATCCTGAATACCTTAAGCATCATGTTTTTCTGCTCGGAAGGAAGGTACTTCATATTAAGGATAAGAGAGAATTTGTCAGAATTGCAGATGAACGGTGTTTTGTAGAGTGCCTCTGCCAGCTCATTTATTCCCGGACCGAGGATTTCATCCCTGAACACAGAGTCTACAGCCTCATGATCAGGGTAGAACGGGATGAACCAGTTGCGGAGTTCCCTGAAGAAGTCGAACTGCTTCAATCCGGCAAAAGCTGACATGTAAACATCAGATCCTTCCATCTGGAGGTTTGTAAGTTCCTCCATTGTCTTAAAAATTTCCTCTGAACCGCTGAACATTTCGGACCAGTCGGGGTTCTGACCCTCTTCCGGATTTTCACCGAGGATTTTGTCCAGGTCCAGTTTCTCCTCGATGCGGGGTTTCAGCCTGACGACTTTCGGAAGTATTTCTTCGTTCATTCTCCGGCTAAGCTGTTCCGTATAGCGTGATCTGATTGTCTGAAGCACTACTATACGGCATCTCTCCCTGAAGTTTTTCACTTTGGCAAGGTCCCTGACTGTTTGAATTATATCAGGATAAAGATTCAGACGGTCATCGTAATAATGGAGACTGAAGACCAGTCCTGTGACTGCTCTTTCAGCTACCTGTGGTGTCAGGTCAGCAGTCAGCCTTGCCAGGAGCCTGATCTTGGCCGGGTCCCATACCCTGAGGCTGCTGAGCGTTACTGCACTAACGAATGTTGCTATTTCATGCCACTCAAAGCGGGCCGATCCTACAAGGAGATCCATGAGACTCTCCTCGGCTTCTCCGTAATAATCTGTCAGCCACAAATGGTTGAAGATTATTCCTGAGAGGCGTTCAGTCTCTTTTGCCGCCTCTCTCATTGGGGCAGGCTGTCCAATTTCTTTAGAGGAAAGAAGGTCATCAAGCCGTGATTTGAATACTAGGTCATCCACACTCTGGATAATATTACCACCCCTGAGACTGTCTTCCTTCTGCTCCTTTGCCCTGACAGAATAAGTGTACCACCCGGAATAACGTGCCAAAATGTCCTGTTTGATCCTGTCGTTCAACCTGAGTATATTCTGCAGAAGCCTGTTATAAACCTTCTGTCTTTCAGGGTCGTGTATCCCTTCGACAGTGTACCGGAGGATGTTTCTGTAGGTCATCTGCAGTTCGGTGAATTGATCCCTCAGCTCGCCATCAGACACATTATCAAGCATATCTGACATGATGTCAAAGCTCTGTCGTACCTTTCTCTTTACGATGAGGTTACAAACGCTCCTGTGCTTCAGTATGACCGTATTGATGTTCATAGTCTGTCTGGTGATGGCCATCCACTGTAATAAGACAACAATCGCGCCATTCCCGGTGCTCAGAAATTGAATCCAAGGCTTACATAACCCTTGACATCCCTGTATAGCACCTGCTGGTCGTACAATCCGTGCATGATCCCGATCCGGACCGGACCGGCGACTGTCATATAGCCTGCACCAATTGCGTAACCCCCCGTAATTGTGAAGCCAGCCTCGCGGTACGGCTCCTTCAGTGCAAATAGGTTGAGATCGACAGTGAGGTGAAGGTCAGTGGTTATTTCAATGTCAGTTCCGAGGCGTAATCCTCCCACATTCCTGACTGTTATCTGGTTGGGGTGGAATCCGACCGCGGGGAATGAGCGGTCCGTAAGGGGGTCAATTCCTCCGAACAGCCAGAAGTCGTTTCCTGAGGTTACAGAATCTGTGCCGGTTGTAAGCAGAAGATCACCACCGACCATTAATGTCACTTTTCCTGAAACAGGTGAATATGAGTTGATCCATGCCCTTGCTGAATAGTTACGGTCAAAGCTGAAGGGCGAATCTGTGCTGCCGGGGCCAAACACTGACCTTCTTGATCCGGTTATGACCGCACCTCTGACCATTCTGAGTGCTGACAGGGAGATACCGGAAGTGATACCCTGTTGAGGAAAGTGCTTCCTGTCAAGGGAGTTGGCCTGGTAGCTGTAGTTGAGTCTGAGGTAATCATATGACAATCTGTTGATCCGGGTGGATGTGAGGTAATCAGGGACCATGTGCTGGTTCTCAAATGAAGCTGTCAGGGTCATCAGGTGATTCAGACTCAGGCGTTTGCTGAGGCTGAGCGCAGTATTGAAGTTCTGGCTGAGCATCGGACCTGTTTCATTTCTGAGTTTAATGAGCGGCAGTCGGGTATTGTCAGCAAAGAATGAGAATTCAATCCCGAATTTCTGGCTTTTGTCCACAAATTGGGTGGCACTCAGTCTGGCCCTGTAGAACTGACCTATGTATGAATCTATGTTTATGACGGACTTCGGGGTGAACAGGTCTCTCACTGAGATGCTTACCACTGCGCCTGCACTGAGAGCCGGATCATAATGGAGAGATCCGTACAGCATAGCCCTCGGTCGTTCAATGCAGTCGATCTCCAGTGTCAGCCCTGCTTCTTCGGGTATGATCCTGTACCGTACCTTTTCAAACCAGTTTTTCCCATAGAGCAGTTCAATTCTCTCCTCGAGGAGATCCCTGTCGACGTTTTCACCCGGTCTGACATTCAGGACGCCAATTATCTGCTCATCACTGATTAATTCGTTGCCGGTGACCCTTATTGTATCAAAGATATAATACATGACATCATGAAGCGGGATGACCGGTTCACGGGGACCGTATGAATCAAGGGAATCTGCCAGTTTTTCAAACACATCCCTGTATTTCAGCGCTTCGCGGTAGCCCCTGGCTATTATACTATCAATATTGTTGAACGAGAGAGTATTTACTTCCCCCAGTTCGGGTTCAATCATGATATCGGTCAGACGCTTCTGCTCCTCATAGTCAGCAAGGCTGCTCAGGAACCCGATCTGTTTCAGTATTCCGTAGGCAGTTCCAAGGTCCTTCTCCTTGTATCCCCTGAAGCTTACGTAAGAACCTATTACTATGTCTGCTCCCATCTCGCGCAGTTCAGTAGCAGCATAATTGCGCACCACACCGCCGTCGACGAGCACTGCGGTATCTGTTCTGACCGGGGTGAAGACAGAGGGAATTGCTATACTGGCCCGTATTGCATCAGGAAGATAACCGCCGGTGAAAACCACCTTTTTGCTTGTCACCACATCAGTTGCAAGGCAGAGGAAGGGTATGGGAAGTTCCGAAAAATCCGTGATAGTGGCTGCCGGCCAGAAGTAATGGTTCAGCCCGCTCTCTATCTGCTGACCACTGATCAGACCTGACGGGATTTTGATAGCATTTCGTGTAACGGGCAGAGCGAGAAGGCTGTTGTTGAAGTGTCTCTTCTCCAGAAAAATAATCTTGTTTTCCGGGATCATGTCTGACATTGCATGCTCCCAGTCGAACATTCTGAACATCCGGGCTATGCTGTCAGGGGTGTAACCCATTGCATACATCCCCCCGACAATGCTTCCCATGCTTACCCCGGTTACATAGTCAGGTTTAAGGCCGGCTTCTTCCATTACTTTAATCACCCCCAGGTGAGCAAGGCCCTTCGCGCCGCCGCCGCTGAGAGCAAGACCCAGCCTGGGCCTGGAATCTTTCTCCTGGGCTGAAAGAGGTGACCGGCCTGTACCCGCTGCAATAACCAACAGCACAAGACAGAATATTGTACCCCTCATTTTATGATACTGTCCGCGCATTGACCCGATAATTGACCCTGAAAGATGAAGGTAACACTTTTCTGTAACATATAGGATCATTTTATCCATAATATGTAACTTCGGCGGGTGAAAAACGGGAAAAAAAGCGGCATGAAATGGTTTCCGACCTCGAAGAAGGAGATGGAGGCTGCGGGGTGGGAGAGACCTGATGTCATCCTGTTTACCGGTGATGCCTATATTGACCATCCATCGTTCGGCGCTGCTGTCATAGCCCGTGTGCTTGAGGCAGCAGGAATGAACGTGGCGGTGGTTCCGCAACCCAACTGGCGCGATGACCTGCGCGATTTCAGCAAGCTGGGAGAGCCCCGGTATTTCTTTGCTGTCACTGCCGGCAACATGGATTCGATGGTCAATCATTACACTGCCGCCCGCAGGCTGAGATCAGATGATGCATACACTCCCGGTGGCGCAGCAGGGTTCAGACCTGACTATGCAACAGTTGTTTACACGGGCATTCTTAAGAAGCTCTTTCCCTCTGTCCCGGTAGTCGCCGGTGGCATTGAAGCATCTATGAGGCGGTTGATGCATTATGATTACTGGAAGGATAAACTGGAACCATCAATACTCATTTCCAGCGGTGCCGACCTTCTTATCTACGGAATGGCTGAGAGGGCGGTAGCGGAACTGGCCCGCAGGGTGCTGGCCGGGGAGAATTTTCGGGAGATTCATGACCTGCCTCAGTCTGCCTATCTGATAAGATCAGGAACGCCCCTTCCTCCTTTACCTGGTGCGAAGGACAGGGCACTGAAGCCCTGCCATGAGGCAGTCGCATCAAAAAAAGCCTACGCCGAAAACTTTGTCCTGTTCGAGAAGACAAGCAACAGCATGAAGCCTGTCAGGCTAACCGAGCAGTGCGGTGATACTACTGTAGTTGTCAATCCACCTCTTCCCTCTGCAACCGGGGCTGAGACGGATGCCGTTTATGAGCTGCCATTCAACTATGCACCACATCCGAGGTATGATAAGAAAGGTGCCATACCTGCATGGGAGATGATAAAATTCTCTGTGAACATTCATCGTGGCTGTTTCGGCGGTTGCAGTTTCTGTGCAATAGCCGCTCACCAGGGGAAGTTCATAAGCAGCCGTTCGGAACCATCGGTACTGAGAGAAATTGAGAAGATAAGCCGGATGGAAGGATTCAAAGGCTACCTGACTGATCTTGGCGGACCCTCAGCCAATATGTACCGCATGGCGGGAAGGGACAGGGAACGCTGCATGAAATGCGGGCGACCCTCATGTATCTGGCCTTCGGTATGTGATAACCTGGAGACCTCACACAGGGATCTGACAGTTCTCTACAGGAAGGTAAACAACCTGCCATACATTAAGAAGGCATTTGTCGGCAGCGGGGTGAGGTATGACCTTCTTATGAAGGATTATAACGAGAAAGCCGGCAGGGATGAAGAGCAGTACCTCAGGGAGCTGATTGTGAACCATACAAGCGGCAGGCTCAAGGTGGCACCCGAGCATACAGACGATGAGGTGCTTTACCTCATGAGAAAAAGCTCATTCAGGCACTTCAGGAAACTAAGGGAAAAGTTTCTTGAAATTATCAGGGCAAACGGGCTGAAGTATGAGCTGATACCCTATTTCATCTCGGCACATCCTGGTACTGATTCCAGGAAGATGGAGACTCTGGCGCGCGAACTGTCCGACCTCGGGATGCATCCTGAGCAGGTTCAGGATTTCACCCCGACTCCTATGACACTGGCCACGGCCATGTTTTACCTCGGGTTTGATCCCTATACGGGAAAGAAGGT
>CAZOHL010000025.1:0-31455 GCA_964579645.1 uncultured Rikenella sp.
TGACTGCGGTGACCGTAACGGAGCTTGTACGTATCGGCCCCGGCTGCAAGCGCCATGAGCTGGTTGCCAAGGCAGATACCAAAGATAGGCCGGTCATCGTCAAGCGACTTCCTTATATTGTCTATTGCAGCCCGGCACATCTTCGGGTCGCCGGGGCCGTTTGTGAGAAACAGTCCGTCATAGTCTTCAACTGAATAATCATAATCCCATGGCACCCTGATGATTGTTGTGTCACGCTTCAGCAGGTTGCGGATGATGTTGAACTTCACCCCGCAGTCGACAAGCAGTATGCGATACCTCCCGTTGCCGTAAACCTTGCAGGCAGAGGTACTCACCTCAGCTACAAGATTTACCTTGTTGGGATCATAAAACTCTGTTGTCATCCCTTCAGGCTCCACCTTCCCAAGCATGGCTCCCTTCTCACGGATCCTTTTTGTCAGCGCCCTGGTATCAATACCGAAAATGCCCGGCACGTTGCTGCGCCGAAGCCACTCGTCAAGACTCTCGATTGCGTTCCAGTGGCTGTACTCAAAGGAGTAGTCTGAGACTATCAGGGCCGAAATATGCACGCCTGACGATTCGTAAAACATGAACAGGTCATCCTGTTCGCTTTTACCCGGTGCACCGTAGTTGCCCACCAGCGGGTAGGTGAGGCATAGTATCTGGCCCCTGTACGATGGGTCTGTCAGGCTCTCGGGGTATCCGGTCATTGCCGTGTTGAAGACCACCTCGCCGGCGGCAGCCACAGGTGCACCAAATGACCATCCGCGGTACACAGTACCATCCTCAAGCGTCAGCTTCACGCTCAGTCTGTCGTTGTTTCTCACCCTTTGTTGTTTATAGCGGTTTCAATCTGTTCAAGAGCACGGAGCACCGTTGCCCGCGGGCAGGCCAGGTTCATGCGCATGAATCCTTCGCCCCCGGGGCCGAACCGTGACCCTTCATTCATCCCGACGCCGGCCTGCTCAACGAAGAAGCGGTTCAGCGCCTCTCCGCTCATGCCCATGGTACGGCAGTCGAGCCATATCATATATGTAGCCTCCGGCCGTACCGGCCTGATCAGCGGCAGCCGGTCACGGCAGAAGTCCATCAACAGGTCAACATTACCCTCAATGTATTTCATGAGCTGCTCAAGCCACTCGTGGCCAAATGTATAGGCTGCCTCTGAAGCGACATTCCCGAATATATTCCCCAGGTGCATGTGCAGCCCGATCAGCGTCGTCCGGTATTTTTCCATCAACCCCGGATCCGGGATTATTATTGAGGAGGTTGAGAGGCCGGCGAGGTTAAATGTCTTGCTCGGTGCCATGCAGGTCACCGTAATGGCAGCCGCTTTCCCGGACACTGAGGCCAGCGGCACATGCTTCATCCCCGGCAGCAGCAGGTCAGAATGAATTTCGTCAGAAAGAATTACTATTCCCTTCTGATTGCAGATCTCCGCAAGCTCTGACAGTTCATCACGTGTCCATACCCTCCCCACCGGGTTGTGCGGATTTGAGAGGATGAGCATCCTTGTTTTAGGGGTGATGATCTTGCGGAGACCCTCAAAGTCCATGAAATATCCATTATCCGTTTCAAGAAGCGGATTGAAGACGAGCCTGCGCCCATGATCGTTCACCGCCCCGTAAAAAGGCGGATATACCGGCGGCTGGATGATTATCTCATCACCCGGAGAGGTGTATGCAAGTGTGCAGATGTTAAGAGCCGGTACCACACCCGGGCTGAACTCTATCCATTCCTGACTGATGTTCCATCCGTGCAGTGCCGAAACCCAGTTTATGAATGCATCAAAATAGCTGTCGGGCCTGTATGAGTATCCGAGAATTTCGTGATTCAGCCTTTCACGGAGCGCCTCAATAACAAAGGGAGGTGTGCTGAAGTCCATATCGGCTATCCACATCGGGATCACATCGGCTTTGCCGAAGACCTCTTCACGCTTGTCCCATTTAAGGCAGTTGGTGTTTTCCCGGCATGGTGCCTCGTCGAAGTTGTATATCATGAGACTGTAAATGCTACGGGATGCAAAGTTAGCAGAAAATGAGAATGAACAACAGGACGGCTGCCGGTGTTTAGGATGCATTAACTCCGGGTACTCAACAGCTCTTAATAATTCTTGAAATATTATTCCGGCCATAAACTTAAAAAGTCTTACTTTTACGTAGCTAAAACACAAGTACCAAACATCAGTCATATGAAAACGACTTTCACGAAAATCCTGGTTGCTGTACTTATACTGACAGTTGCCGGTGCATCCGCCTGCAAGAACAGGGGTGAATCAAGGAAACAGAAGGAGATCAACGCTGTAGAGCTCGAAGCCCTTGAACAGAAGATAGAAGAAAATGTCTATCCGCTTCCCACATCGGCAGAGGTGATAAAGAAGCTCACCGACATGGACCTGGGTTACATCCTCGGCGCCACCAATCCACCTGCCAATGCCCGCAATTATGTCGAGAGCTACAACCGTTCGGTGAACCTCGGCGTTTACGGCGCTGACCTCAGCTATGCAACGCTGTACAACATGCAGCAGGATGTGATTGACTATCTCGCTGCCATCCGCACCCTGGCTCTTGAGCAGAACCTGTCGCAGATATATGACGAATCGCTTTATGACAGGATCAGGGCCAACTTCGACAACAGGGATACGCTGGTCACAATTCTGACAGGCGCCTTTGACCGTACTTATTCATATATGGTTGATGCCGGACAGGCAAATCTTGCCCTGCTGATGGTAGGAGGTGCATGGGTTGAGGGTATGTATCTCACCATGTCTGTCTCCGAGTCAGGTGCTCATCTGTCAGGATTTGAATCGGTTCTGCTTGACCAGAAAAAGTCGTTTGACCTTTTTAAGGAGCTTGCCGCTCCCCATACAACTGACCCGCTCGTCTCGAGGATGCTGACATCAATGCAGCCTGTCACCGATGTGTACGCCACTCTGGGCACCAGCCTGACAATGGCAGATATCGAAAACCTGAAGAAAGCCGTCACCTCGGTCAGGTCCGAACTGGTGAAGTAACAATTAACAGATACAGTAAGACCGCAAATAAAAATTGCGGTCTTTTTTTGAGGTTATGAGGGAATCAGTATTACATGCGCTGATACATATTTTTGCCATTATCTCTACCGTAAACCCTGCCGGGGTTACGCCGAGGGGCAAGAAGATCCTTCGCAGTTACCTCAGGAGATACCTCAACCAGGAGCTCGAAGAGGAGTATTTCAAGCTCTATGAGAACAACCTCCATTTCTATGAACGGGAGCTCAAGGCTGTTGAAGAGGGTGAACTGTCAGATGAGGACTCGCTCATCACATTCCAGATAACGAACATCTGCAGGCAGATCAAGAAGGGGCTCTTCCTCGAGGAGAGGATGATAGTATTCCTCCAGTTGCTTGAGTTCGTCTTTGAGGACGGCACCGTCTCCGAACAGGAGTATTCCATAATTGACATTGTTGCACGGACCTTCAGTATTTCGAAGGAAGAGAAGACCAATGCCCAGGCTTTCATGCTCGGGATGCGGTTTGACAGGATCACCCCTGACACCTTCCTTGCCATCGAAGGGGAAAGCAATATAGGAGAACCGTCATCAAGGTATGCCAACTATCATGAATGGCACCACATGGTTTCCAGGGGGCTGCGCGGCACAATATACGTCCTTTTCATCCGCAGCACGGGACATCTGCTATTCATGTACGACGGAAAGATGCAGCTTCATTTCAAGGGGCGCAACGTTGTACCGCTCAGGCCGTTCCTGCTGGAACCGGGCGTCAACATCCGCGCTCACGGATTGGCACCACTCTATTATACAGCCATCTTCAGGAAATTCATCAAGGCCAATTTCACCGAGGACATAATCTTTGAGGGACAAAACATAGAATACCACTTTAAAGGCTCTGATAACGGCATACAACCGATGAGCTTCAGCGTGAAGTCGGGTAACCTTGTGGGCATAATGGGTGGCAGCGGCGTCGGCAAAAGCACCCTTCTGAACATCCTCAACGGCAAACTGAAACCGGAGAACGGTTCGGTTTTTATCAATGGCTATGATCTCCACAACGAACCACAGGAGCTTAACGGCCTGATCGGCTATGTGCCGCAGGATGACCTCCTGATAGAGGAGCTTACAGTCTACCAGAACCTGTATTATAATGCCCGCCTCACCTTCGGAGATTATGACGAGGAGAAACTGAACCAGGTTGTGGTTGATGTGCTGAAGGAACTGGATCTTTACGAGTACCGTGACATGCTGGTGGGTGATCCGCTGAACAAGAAAATCAGCGGGGGGCAGCGCAAGAGGCTGAATATAGGACTGGAGCTGATGCGCGAACCGGCAGTGCTGTTTGCTGACGAACCTATTTCTGGACTGGCATCGCATGACTCGGGGAATGTGATGGAACTGCTTAAGGACCAGGCCATAAACGGCAAGCTTGTCTTTGTGATCATACACCAGCCATCATCTGACATCCTCAAGATGTTTGACCGGCTCTGGGTGCTCGACAGGGGCGGGTATATGATCTATGACGGTGACCCGGTTGATGCAATTGTATATTTCAAAACGGAGACCTCCCAGGCTAACGCGGCAGAGAGTGAGTGCCCCACATGCGGTAATGTGGAGACAGACGAGATCCTCCAGATAGTGGAGGCGAAGGTCGTTGATCCTGACGGCAGGAAAGGGCAGGAGAGACAGGTGTCTCCCGTGGAGTGGTACCACCGGTACAGGCAGAAGATGGAGCCCTCCCTCACGGGAAGACCTGAGATGAAACCACTGCCGGCCAGTAACTTCAAACTTCCGAAACGGAGGGAGCAGGTTGGCACATTTGTCAGGAGAAACCTTGTCAGGAAGTATGCAGATAAGCAGTACATGGTCATCAACCTTCTTGAGCCTCCGCTGCTTGCCTTTATTCTCGCCGTCGTCTCAAAGTATCTCTCTGACGGTGTCTACCTCTTCTCAGATAACAAGAGCTTCCCGGTGTTTTTGTTCATGAGCGTGGTTGTAGCCCTGTTCCTGGGCCTCACGGTCAGCGCGGAAGAGATATTCAGGGACAACAGGATACTGGAGCGTGAAAAATACCTCAATATAAGCCGCTCAAGTTACCTCTTCTCGAAGATCACCTTCCTGTTCGGGCTGTCAGCCGTACAGACGCTGATGTATGTGCTTATATCACATCGCATCCTTCAGGTTGAGGGGATGATGTGGCGGCACTGGCTGATACTGTTCACCACTTCATGCTTCGGCAATATGGTGGGACTGAATATATCCGCCGGCATGAAATCAGTGATCAGCATTTATATACTTATTCCGCTTGTGCTTGTGCCGCAACTGCTTCTCGGTGGCGCCATGATAAGGTTTGATGACCTGCACCACTCCCTTACAAGAAAGGTGTATGTCCCGGTGATAGGTGATGTCATGACAACGCGGTGGGCATATGAAGCAATGGCTGTTGAGCAGTTCAGGTCAAACAGGTATATGAAGCCATTCTTTGAAACGGATATGCTGATCAGCCGGTACGACTGGCAATCGGGTTACCTGGTCAACGAATTGAAGCGCAAGAGCAATGAGGCTGCATATACTGCCGGTAAGCCGGAGTATGAAGAGGTCTACAGGAACAGCCTGGAGATCCTCAAAACCCATATCGGCGAACTCAGCGCCGAAACCGGGCTTGACCCCGCCCAGGCCATGAGGGTGATAAACAGGGAACCGTTCACCCGCGATGCCTCGTACATCGTAAATGATTACGTCGATTCCCTGCAGAAGAACATCCGCAGGAAATATCTGCGACAGACAGCTGTAAAGGACAGCATAACAGGTGTTCTCGTGGCTAAGATGGGAAAGGACGAGCTGGTTCGCCTGAAAACGGCTACATACAACAATGACCTTGCAGATATTGTGCTGAACCGGACGGTACAAACAAAATACTACGAGACTGAACACCGGATAATCCAGAAGTCGGACCCGGTGCTTATGATGCCCGATTCCCACATCGGCCGGGCTCATTTCTATGCACCCTATAAAATGGTTGGCAACCTTAAGATAGGGACATTGTGGTTCAACATGCTGGTGATTTGGCTACTGAACATATTCCTCTTTGTCACACTTTATTTCAACCTGCTGAAGCTGTTGCTGAACCTGATGGAGAGGATAAAAATCCCGGGTATCGGATCTGACCGCATTGTACCCCCATGGGAACTGATCAAGTAGGAACTGCCATGTCAACCGGTAATGTAAGGCCTAAAAAGCACCTCGGACAGCATTTCCTTAAGGATAAGCGGATTGCCGCTGCCATAGTTGAAGCATTGCATGCGGATGATTGTGATGCGGTGGTTGAGGTCGGGCCGGGGATGGGGGTGCTTACTCATTTTCTTGCTGAAAGGAACTTCCCCTCGCTGAGGGTGATTGAGATAGACCGCGAGTCAGTTGATTATCTGAAGCAAAACCTGGCAGGCAGGGTGGAAATCATCGAAGGCGATTTCCTGGATATTGACATGCAGCTATTCGGGCACAGGATTGCCGTAATAGGGAACTTCCCCTATAACATTTCAAGCCAGATTTTTTTCAAAATACTTGATAACCGTGACAATGTAACAGAGACGGTGGGAATGGTTCAGAAGGAGGTCGCGGAGCGTATCTGTTCCGGGCCCGGCAGCCGTGTCTATGGCATACTGAGCGTTCTTCTCCGCGCGTGGTATGACATTGAATACCTCTTTACGGTCAGCGAACATGTCTTTTCGCCTCCTCCGAAGGTCAAATCTGCCGTGATCCGGCTGACACGCAACAGCGTAGATAGCCTGGGGTGTGATGAGAAGCTGTTCGTCAGCGTTGTAAAGTGTTGCTTCAACCAGCGGAGGAAGATGCTGCGCAACCCCGTGAAGGCACTTGTACGTCCCGGAGCCGGGGAAATGCCTCTTCTGTCGATGAGGGCTGAGCAACTGTCTGTCAGCCAGTTTGTGGAGCTTACAAACTGGGTGGAAGCAAATAAACTGTAACATCCGGATTGCTGGCCGGAAACCAACGCCTTAGCGGAAACCGGCAATATATGATGATTTTGTGACTGCAGCCAGGCCTCAGCCTGATCAGCTGTCAGAATGAGTACCCTATTGCCTCCACAGGGTTCATCCTTGAGGCAGAGGAAGCCGGTGCAAAGCCCGCAACAATCCCTATTGTAGCGGAGATAACAACAGCCAGCAGTATATTGCCTGCGGTAAGATGCATCCCGAGGGTAAAGAAGTAATTGACAAAAAGGGTTCCTACAAATACAAGTATCAGACCCAGTATTCCTCCGGTTACAGAGAGCAGAACTGATTCGGTCAGGAACTGCTGAAGTATCCACCTTCTCTTTGCCCCGAGTGCCATCTGAATACCTATGATGCTTGTACGCTCCCGTACAGAGACAAACATTATGTTTGCAATGCCGAATCCGCCTACGAGAATCGAGAAGCCCCCGATGATCCATCCCGCTATGTTGATCCCCCTGAACACAGGCTCGAGGGTGCTTGTTATCTGGCTCGCCCTGTTGATGGAGAAGGTGTTTTCCTTCCCGGGACCTATGCGCCTGACGGCGCGAAGAATCATCACAACCTCATCAGAAAGCTGCTGAACCGGCACTCCCTCTTTTCCCCTGATCATTATATCAGAGTTGAGGAAGGGATTACGGAAATTGATGAACTGACGGCTGAAGTTGAGCGGAACAAGCACTGCCTGGTCCATGCCGTTGTCACTCATTCCGCCCTTGCCCTCTTTCTTGAACACCCCGATGACCTGGGCCTTGTATTTGTTAATTGTGATTTCCTTTCCTACCGGCTGGACGTCTCCGAAAAGCTTATCAGCTACCTCATAGCCGAGTATTGCAGCCGGTTTTCCGGAGGCTGACTCTGACAATGTGAAATAGCGGCCTTCCTCCAACTCGAATGACCTTACGTTTTCAAAATCGTGAGTGACTGCCATGACATATGTGTCACTGGCAAGGTTACCGCGGTATTTTATAGCTTCACCAGATCCAACTGTATAACAGACCGCGTCAGTAAAGGCAGACCGCTTCGCAACGGCCTCATAATCCTCCACTGAAGGGGGTTGCCATTTCATCATATCCCACCACTTTATGTTGGCGTCAGAGGTCCACGGCCATTTCTCAACATAGATTGTGTTATCACCAAGAGTGGCTATGCTCTCTTTTATGCTGTTCTCCATCCAGTCGAATACAGTGAATACCGAGATGATAGACAGAATTCCGATTGTAATTCCGAAAAGCGATAGGAAAGTACGCAGCTTATTGGCCGCCACTGAACCGAAGGCGAACAAAAAGCTCTCCCTGAACATTTTTAACCACATGTCCCCGTCTTTAATTCCGATCAAAGATAGTTAAATCTGAAACATCAATACATCGGCAGTAAATCATCAATTCAATTATTTGATAAACATTGCCAATCAAAAAAAATATCTATTTTTATCCGATTGCTTCTGCCGTGGTATCGTTAATCTAAGCCATTGATGATGAGTGATGTAAAAATAAAGAGAGCCTTTATTTCGGTTTATTATAAGGATGGCCTCGAGGCCATCGTAAAAAAACTGAGTGAGATTGGTGTCGATATCATTTCGACGGGAGGTTCGTGGGATTTCATAACCGCTGCAGGTGTTACGGCAGGGAAAGTTGAGGAGATAACAACTTATCCTTCAATTCTGGGAGGCAGGGTTAAGACACTCCATCCCGGGGTATTCGGCGGTATTCTTGCCAGGAGGGAGAACGAGACTGACATGAAGCAGGTGACCGAATACAACATCCCTCTCTTTGACCTTGTGATTGTTGACCTGTATCCCTTTGAGGAAACAGTTGCCTCCGGTGCTTCTGAACAGGAGGTCATCGAGAAGATTGACATCGGAGGTATATCCCTTATACGGGCCGGAGCCAAGAACTGGGCAGACGTGCTCATTGTCTCTTCAAGGAACCAGTATGGCGCCCTGATGGAGCTACTGGAGAATGGCATGGGAATGGTGAGTGCTGACGACCGTTACCGTTTTGCCCTTGAAGCCTTCGCAATGACATCTCATTATGACACGGCCATATTCAACTGGTTCAACAGGAACGGAGATGCCAAACAGTTCAGGAAAAGCCTCACGGAAGCGCATGCCCTGAGATACGGCGAGAACCCCCACCAGAAGGGGGTCTTCTTCGGTGACCCTGACAGGGTCTTTGTCCAGCTGCACGGCAAGGAGATCTCATATAACAATCTCCTTGACATTGAGTCGGCCATCAATCTGATTGATGAATTCAGCGAGGTGACATGTGCCGTCATCAAACATAACAATGCATGCGGGGTGGCTTCGCGTCCGGCGCTGAAGGAGGCATGGGAGGACGCGCTTGCATGTGACTCTGTATCTGCTTACGGGGGCGTGGTAATAGTGAACCGTGAAATTGATGATACCACTGCCACGGAGATGGATAAGATTTTCCTCGAGGTGGTGATGGCCCCTTCCTTCACGCCGGGCGCGGTGAAGATCCTCAGCTCGAAAAAGAACAGGATCATTTTGCAGCGGCGCAGTACCGGGAGTGACAAAGAGTCGTTCAGATCAATGCTGGGTGGAGTCCTCTGGCAGGAACGTGACACCTCCACCGAGGAGGCTTCAGGCATGAGGCCCGTCACAACAAGGCAGCCCACGGAAGAGGAGTACGATGACATGGTCTTTGCCAATAAGATTGTCAAGCACAGCCGCTCCAACGCAATTGTGCTGGCAAAGGGGCAGCAACTTTGTGCCAGCGGAATAGGCCAGACATCAAGAATCGATGCCCTTCGCCAGGCTATAGAGAAGGCAAAGGCGTTCGGCTTCTCACTCGAAGGAGCCGTGATGGCTTCCGATGCCTACTTCCCCTTCCCTGACTCGGTGGCCACCGCTCATGAGGCAGGAATTTCAGCCGTTGTTCAGCCGGGAGGATCCGTACGTGATCAGGAATCAATCGATTATTGCAATAAAACAGGTGTTGCAATGGTTTTTACAGGTGTAAGACATTTCAAACATTAAAATAGACTAACAAGAAACAGTTTCAAGGACCTATGGGATTATTTTCTTTTCTTTCACAGGAGGTTGCTATAGACCTGGGTACGGCAAACACAAATATAATCGCAAATGACAAGCTTGTAGTGGATGAGCCCTCCATCGTGGCCATCGACAGGAATACCGGCAAGCTCATCGCAATAGGCGAAAAGGCCCGCCAGATGCACGGCAGGACACATGAGAACATCAGGGTTATCAGGCCCCTCCGCGACGGTGTGATTGCCGACTTCCACGCCGCTGAGCTGATGATAAGGGGCATGATAAAGATGATCAATACCGGGCCCAAGTTCTTTTCTCCCTCGCTGAAGATGGTTGTCGGAATCCCATGCGGCAGCACCGAGGTGGAGATCAGGGCCGTGCGTGACTCCTCGGAACATGCAGGCGGCAGGGATGTCTACCTCATCTATGAACCCATGGCGGCAGCGATTGGTATCGGCCTTGATGTGGAAGCCCCGGAGGGTTGTATGGTTGTTGATATAGGCGGCGGAACCACAGAGATTGCCGTGATTGCTCTCGGAGGCATAGTATGCAACAGGTCTATCAGGGTAGCCGGTGACGGATTTACGGCTGACATTCAGGCCTACATGAGACATCAGCACAACATCAAGATTGGCGAAAAAACAGCAGAGGATATCAAGATTGCCGTCGGGGCAGCGCTGCCTGACATTGAAAATCCTCCGGCTGACTTTGTTGTTCGCGGCCCGAACCTCATGACATCGCTCCCCATAGAGATTCCCGTATCATACCAGGAGATAGCGTATTGCCTTGACAAGTCACTGACAAAGATTGAGGCATCAATCCTCCAGGTTCTTGAACAGACACCTCCCGAACTCTATGCTGACATTGTCAACCGGGGTGTATTTCTTGCCGGCGGCGGCGCCCTCCTGAGAGGCCTTGACAAGCGTCTTACCGACAAGATCAATATCCCGTTCAGGGTGTCTGAAGATCCGCTGCACGCAGTCGTCAGGGGCACCGGTGTGGCTCTGAAGAATGTGGAGAAATATCCTTTCCTGATGAGATAAATCCTGTTCATGAATGAGAAGCCTTCTGAACTTCCTGCTCAGGTTTAAAACCCTGATCCTTTTCCTTGTGCTGGAAGCGGTGGCTCTTGTCATGATCTCAACATCCCACTATTACCATCAGACAGTTTTCTACGGACTGTCACGGAATATATCAGGATTCGTTGCCAGGAGGGTGGAAAGGGGCACATACTATTTCCGCCTGCGCAGTGTAAACGAAGAGCTCGTTAAGGAAAACACAATGCTCCGGAGACGGATCGAGGGTCTGACATCAAGGCCCATGGATGGTTTTACAGAGATACGTGATACAATCAGCGGTATCAATTACACTTACCTGAATGCCAGGGTCATCAGCAACTCTGTTAACAAGCAGAAGAACTTCATTACCCTTGACAGGGGATCAAAGCACGGCGTGGAAGTGGGCATGGGAGTAGCCTCCCCTTCAGGAGTGGTCGGTGTGGTGGTGGGTGTCTCACCAAATTTCTCCATTGTGATGTCACTCCTCAATACTGATTTCAAGCTTAGTGCAAGTATTGCCCGGAATGACTATTTCGGTTCCCTTGCATGGGATGGTATAAATTACCGTTATGCAAGACTTTCTGAGATACCTCATCATGTAACGATAAATGAGGGCGACACTATAGTCACAAGCGGATATTCAGCAATCTTCCCGGCCGGGTTGATGGCCGGGACACTAACCGGCGATCAGAGCCGGGGAGGGGACTTTATCTCTCTGAAGGTAATGCTCTCGGTAGATTTCAAAAGGCTGACCGATGTGTATGTAATAGGCAACCTGAAAAGAGAGGAGAGGGAAAGCCTTGAGAAGGAGGTGGTGAAATGAACAGCATCCTCAGGTACACGGGTGTCTTCATACTGCTGGTAATACTGCAGCTCCTGATCTTCAACAATATAGAGTTCAGCGGGTATGTCAATCCCTATGTCTACCTGATGTTTATCCTGATCCTCCCGGTGTCGATACCTTCCTGGATACTTCTCCTTCTGGGTTTCCTTACAGGTTTTGTGATCGATATTTTCACAGGGACAATGGGTGTTCATACCTTTGCCACTGTACTCGCCGGCTTCGTCCGTCCGTGGGTGCTGTCTCTCAACGTGACCGCCGAAGCTGCTGAAGGTGATATGTCGCCATCTTCATACCGCAGCGGTCTGCGATGGTTCTTCATTTATACCGCGACAGTGGTACTTGTGCATCATCTGGCTCTCTTCTTCGTGGAACTATTCAGCCTCAGGCATTTCTTTCATACTTTACTGAGAGTGTTGCTGAGTACTGCGGTAACCACATTCTTCATTTTGCTTTTCGACTTCATCAGGCCACACAGATGAGGATGCAGATATGAAGGACCGGTTTGCAAACAGGAAATACTTCATCATAGCGCTGGTGCTTCTGGCGGCTCTGATACTCGTTGCCAGGCTTTTCTATATCCAGATAGTTGACAAGACCTATCGCGTCTCTGCGGCCAACAACGCCCTCCGGCCTGTCACCCAGTACCCTGCCCGCGGGCTTATTTATGACCGCAACGGGAACCTCATAGTCTATAACCAGGCGGCTTATGACCTCCTGGTGATTCCGGTTCAGACCAGCGCCTTTGATACCACGAGGTTCAATGAGATCCTTGGCATCACAATGGCTGATTTCAAGGCCAGGATGAAGCTCGCCGTCTCCTATTCAAGACGGGCTCCTTCTGTCTTTATGAAGATGATATCATCAGAGACTTATGCCGTGTTGCAGGAGGAGCTTTACCGCTTTCCCGGATTCTATGTGCAGGCCAGGACCCTGCGGAAATACACCCGGCCCGTGGCGGCACATCTTCTGGGCTACGTGGGTGAGGT
The DNA here is from genome assembly GCA_964579645.1 of uncultured Rikenella sp. GTDB lineage: Bacteria > Bacteroidota > Bacteroidia > Bacteroidales > VadinHA17 > SR-FBR-E99. The sequence continues at coordinate 12,905 of CAZOHL010000025.1, forward strand.
TGACAATAAACTGATAGCCAGGGACAAATATTACCGGTCTGGCGACTACATCGGCACCAGCGGCATTGAGAAATCATACGAGGAACAGCTCAGGGGACGGAAGGGGGTCAACATTTTCCTCGTTGATGTCCACAACAACATAAAGGGATCATACGCCGAAGGGCGTTATGACACGGTGGCCATTCCGGGCACAAACCTGTGGTCGACGATTGACCTTGCCCTCCAGGAATACGGGGAGAAGCTGATGCAGAACAAGACAGGCTCAATAGTGGCAATTGAACCATCTACAGGTGAAATCCTTACTCTTGTTTCTTCTCCAACATATGATCCGTCGCTGCTGGTTGGCAGGGTAAGATCAGAGAATTTTTCGATTCTGCAGGCAGATACTGTCAAGCCGCTTTTTGACAGGGCCCTGATGGCCTCGTATCCGCCAGGTTCAACCTTCAAGATAATGAATGGCCTTATTGGCCTTCAGGAAAATGTAATCCGCCCTGCTTCCCTGTTCAGCTGCAGCAACGGCTACCATGCCGGGTCACTGACAGTGGGGTGTCATTCACATGCCTCACCCCTCAACCTTCCGCAGGCTGTAGCACAATCGTGCAATGCATGGTTTTGCAATGCCTTTCGCAATATCCTCGAGAACCCAGCCTACGGATCAGTACAGGATGCATTTGACAAGTGGAGGGAATATCTTGTGGCTTTCGGCTTTGGAAACAAGATGGGAATAGACCTGCCTAACGAGCTGTCAGGAAATATTCCGGCAAGGTCATACTATGATCGTTATTACGGGAAGGACCGGTGGAAAGCTCTGACGGTGATTTCACTTGCCATCGGACAGGGGGAGATTGGAGCCACACCGTTGCAGATGGCCAATATGGCTGCTGTGATTGCCAACAGGGGTTCATTCTATATACCTCATGTGGTCAGAAAAATCGGTGATAACGGAACCCCGTCTCCGCTTTATACCCAGAAGTACATAACCGGGATCTCCCCGGATAATTTCTTACCTGTGATTGAAGGGATGGAGGGTGCCGTCAACGGAGGCCCTGGCTCAACAGCACGTGGCGCCCGGCTTGACAGCATTATAATATGCGGAAAGACCGGAACGGCACAGAACCCGCACGGGAAAGACCACTCCATTTTCGTGGCCTTTGCCCCGAAGGATAACCCGCAGATTGCTATTGCTGTTTATGTGGAGAACGCCGGTTTCGGCTCCACCTTTGCCGCACCTATCGCCAGTCTGCTGATTGAGAAATACCTTACAGGCGATGTAAAGAGAAAATATCTTGAGGATCACGTACTGAACATGGTAATTAAACCGGGTGGAGAAGAGTAATAACATACTGGCAAGGCTTGACTGGGTCACAGTGATGCTGTGGCTGGCAATGATGATAATGGGATGGCTGAATATCTATGCGGCTGTATACAATGAACAGCACACAAGCATCTTTGATATGTCACAGCGTTACGGGAAACAGCTTGTTTTCATTATCGCCGCACTTGTCCTTGCCGTCATGGTGATTGTCACCGACAACAAGCTCTGGTTCTTTTTTGCCTGGTTCATATACGGATTCTTCATTCTGCTGCTTGTGCTTGTGCTGGTTGTCGGGAAGGAAATCAATGGCGCAAGGGCATGGTTTGGCGTCGGCGCCTTCAGCATCCAGCCTTCCGAGTTTGCCAAGTTTGCAACCGGCCTGGCATTGGCCTCATATCTCAACTCAAAACGTCAGTCGCTTGGCACCAGGGAGATGATAGCTGCCACAGCTATCATAATTGCACCGGTTCTGCTTATTGCCGTGCAGCCTGACATGGGATCAGTTGTTACATTCTTCGCATTCTTTATCGTACTATACCGTGAGGGGATGAGCATATGGGTATTCATCACCGCAATACTCGCCGTGGTTCTGTTCCTCCTGACCCTGATACTCGGAAACCTGCCGGTGGCAATAGGCCTTCTTGTGGTTGCGGCAATATCACTGCTCGTGACATCGGGATACATGCTGACTCTCAGAGCCGCTGCAGTTATGGCAGTCGCCGGAGGAGTAGCATTTCTCATCGGACATTACCTTCTTGACCTTGATACTGTACTTATTATTGTTCTTACAGTGTTCCTTGCAGGTGTGGTTTACGCCTGGTTCATTTACCGGATGAGGATGGTAAACCAGGCAATCATATATGCTTTCCTGCTTGGAGGGCTGCTATACCTTTTCACTGTTGATTACGCTTTTCACGAGATTCTTAAACCACATCAGCAGACCAGGATAAACATCATGCTGGGTATGGAAGATGATCCCTTCGGGGAAGGATACAATCTGAACCAGTCACTGATATCTATCGGCTCAGGCGGATTTGCCGGAAAAGGTTACCTGAACGGAACACAGACGAAGTTCAAGTTTGTTCCCGAGCAGAGCACTGACTTCATCTTCTGCACAGTAGGAGAAGAGTGGGGATTCATTGGTTCCACTGTGGTTATCGGGCTGTTCGTCTGGCTGCTCCTCAGGCTCATAATGATGGCCGAGCGTCAGAGGACAACCTTTGTACGCGCTTACGGGTATGGGGTATTCGGACTGTTCCTGGTACACTTCTTTGTGAATATCGGGATGACAATCGGGGTAATGCCGGTGATTGGAATACCTCTGCCTTTCTTCAGCTACGGAGGAAGCTCACTTTGGGGTTTCACAATACTGCTGTTCGTCTTCCTCAGGCTTGACGCAGGCAGAACCGAGTACCTGGGCTAACGGGGCATGTCAGCCGGGAACAGGCCAGATGACTGACCCCCTCTGAGATACACCGGGTGAAGGTGGGCATGAATGATCAGCGTCAGATTCAGCCAGTAATGATTATTCAGAACGGTACACGTATGCCCGGTGAAAGTTCTATTCCGAACTCCGATTCCACGTAGTTGATCAGCTGCGGGAAAAACTCCATGAAGTCTTCCTCAATTGAATAATACTGCTTCTTCCATATCCTCATGGCCCACCGTGTCTCCTTCGGCAGAGAAGTAATGCCGCTAAGTGTTTTCAGCACCCTGCGTATGCCCCTTCTCGTCTGGTAGGTCTCGAGCCAGTTGTCGATTATGAAGAATGGCATCTTCTCACGCACTGAATCGGGGAGGATTTCAAAGTTGTTCACCATGGCCCTGTAAAAGTTGTAGGTCACGCTTTCAAGCGGTCTCCTTGAAAAGAGATCCCATTCCCTCGTAAGGTAATGATCATACAGAATGTCAGTTATCACACCTGCGTACTTACGGTAACGCCCTACGAAGTGAAGCTTGCTGCGGTGAACCACCGGATGCCTGTCAGTGAAGGCATCTATGTGACGGTGAATTATTATTCCCTTGCGTATTCCCTCAGGGTACTTCAGGTAATCACGGCCCTTCACATAGTCACCTATGTAATTGCCGATGATTATGTTATCAGAGTCGCCTGAAAGGTATATGTGCGCCAGGACATTCATCCGCCGAAAGTTAGTGCAAAGATTCTGCCAATATGCTGTGGTTTAAAATATTAAGAAGCGATTTAATCAACAAACCCGACTGATTTATTAACTTGCATAATATCAAAATATTATAAGTCTCAGAAAGATTGAATGAAACTGACTATTATCACTTCCGATTTCAGTTACAAATTATAAATTTGCCGGATACGGCAACTGAATTATGAAGATATTATTTAAAATAAATCAATAACTAACGAGGAGGTTATATGTTAAAAAGGAATGTTATTATCATTGGAGCCGCGGGCAGGGATTTTCACAATTTCAATACCTATTTCCGCGACAATGAACTGTACAATGTCGTTGCATTCACGGCTGCCCAGATTCCGGATATCGATGGCAGAAAGTATCCGGCAGGGCTTGCAGGCAAGCTTTATCCTGACGGCATTCCAATCTATTCCGAGAGTGATCTTCCTCGCCTTATCAGTGAACTGAAGGTTACTGACTGTGTTTTCGCATACAGTGATGTTCCATACCAGAGGGTGATGGCAGTGAGCGCCGTCGTGAACGCTGCCGGGGCAAACTTCATGCTGCTTGGATGGAAGGAAACCATGGTTAAGAGCACCAAGCCCGTCATTGCCGTCGGTGCAATCCGTACCGGTTGCGGCAAGAGCCAGACCTCACGCAGGGTAATTGAACTTCTGATGAAAAAGGGTCTGAAGGTTGTTGCCGTACGTCACCCGATGCCTTACGGTAACCTGATGGAGCAGAAGGTACAGCGTTTCGCAAAGGTTGAGGACCTGGAGAAGCACAAGTGTACCGTTGAAGAGATGGAAGAGTATGAACCCCACGTTGTCCGCGGGAACGTAATTTATGCAGGAGTCGATTATGAGGCAATACTGCGCGCTGCTGAAAATGATCCTTCAGGATGTGATGTTGTGCTGTGGGACGGCGGGAACAACGACTTCCCCTTCTACAATCCTGACCTGATGATCACAGTCACTGATCCGCACCGTGCGGGCCACGAACTCTCGTACTACCCCGGAGAGGTGACCCTCCGCCTGGCTGATGTTGTTGTCATCAACAAGATGGACAGCTCGGCTCCCGGCGATATCCAGACTGTTCGCGAGAGTATCGAAAAGGTTGCCCCGAATGCAATAGTTGTCGACGGCGCTTCACCCATCAGGGTTGATGATCCGTCAGTGATCAAGGGCAAGAAGGTGCTTGTAGTTGAAGACGGACCGACACTCACTCACGGTGAGATGAAGATAGGTGCAGGTGTGGTTGCCGCCCGCAAGTTCGGAGCAGCCGAGCTGGTTGACCCCAGACCTTTCACAGTCGGCAAACTAACCGAGACCTTCGAGAAATACCCGAATATAGGCACCCTGCTCCCGGCAATGGGATACGGCGACCAGCAACTGAAAGACCTGGAGACCACAATCAACAATACCGAGTGTGATGCTGTTGTGATTGGCACCCCCATTGACCTGAACAGGATAATCAGGATCAGAAAGCCTTCAACAAGGGTATGGTATGACCTGCAGGAGATCGGAAACCCCAACCTTGAAGAGGTGATTGATGAATTCGTGAAGAAGCACAAGCTTTAGGCAAGAGGCAGTAGGCAATAGGCAATAGTGAAGTCCTCGGTCGGCAACCCGGAAACGGGCAGGTCTGACCGGGGACTTTCTTTTTTGCAAACCGGCTGCCGATTGTTCAACTGCCGGCCGCCGACTGTTCAACTGCCTACCGCCGATTGTTCAACTGCCGGCCGCCGACTGCCGGATGGCAATTGCGGGCTCGCGGTTTAATTTGCCTATCTTTGCAGCATAAACCTAAAAATGCCTGATCTTAAGACTTCGGATGTGACAATTGTCGGCTCGGGAAGCTGGGCAACAGCGATGTCCATGGTGCTTACTTCAAACGGGAAAAGAGTTTCATGGTACATTGACAGGCCTGAGATATTCAGACATATAAGGCGTTATAACCAGAATCCACATTACCTGACATCTGTGGTATTTGATCCGGAGATGATAATACCCCTGGATGATATTAAAGCTGCGGTTGCATCATCAGCAACAGTTATCCTTGTCACCCCGGCGGCATTCCTTAAGAATGAGCTTGAGGGGCTGGGTGCCGATGCATTCATGGGACGGACTGTATGTTCCGGAATAAAGGGCATTGTGCCGGGCGACAATACAGTTGTCGGTGAGTATATCCATTCATGTTACGGTGTGCCGTATGATGATATCGTCATAATTACCGGCCCAAGTCATGCCGAGGAGGTGTCAGCCGAAAAACTTACATATCTGACATTTGCCTCTCAGGATACCGGCAATGCAGCAAAGGTTGCAGCTCTTTTCGCAAACAGATGGATAATTACAAAAACATCCCCGGATATCTTTGGTACAGAATATGCGGCTGTAATGAAGAACATCTATGCTATTGCTGCCGGTATTGCTCACGGACTTGGTTATGGTGATAATTTCATTGCGGTACTTCTGGCCAATGCTGCCGGTGAGATGGGGCGCTTTGTTGACGCCCTCTCACCTGAAACCCGGGATATAACTGATTCTCCGTATCTTGGAGACCTTCTTGTGACAGGTTACTCGCAGTTCAGCCGCAACAGGACCCTCGGGCACATGATAGGCAAGGGTTATTCTGTAAGCAACGCTCTGCTCGAGATGACACAGGTGGCAGAAGGATATTATGCTTCCGGTTGTATCAATGAGGTCAGGGCTAAAACCGGAACAGATATTCCGATTGCCGATGCTGTTTACAGGATTCTTTACTTGAACGGGGCGCCGGCAAAGGAGATGAAAATATTATCAAAAAAACTTAAATAGGATATGAAGAAAGAGCTTTCTGTAAACGTTAACGGCATCAGTTCATTTGTGGGCGCAGGTGATTTGGAAAATCTCAGCGCCTCAGCAATTGGTCATCTCAGGGCACTCCGTGAAGGGACGGGAAGAGGAAGTGAATTCACGGGATGGTTGCGGCTCCCCGACCGGGCATCAGGTGAAACGGCTGCCATAAAGGGTTGTGCTGCACGTCTTCGTGCTCAGGCTCCTGTAACTGTTGTCGTGGGTATTGGCGGATCATATCTCGGCGCCAGGGCCCTCACTGAGGCGCTTAATGACCCCTTCGCTCCGCAGGAGCACAGGCTTCTCTTTGCGGGTCATACACTCAGCGAGGACTATCATGCAACCCTGCTCAGATTCCTTGACGGCACTGCCTACAATATAGTCGTCATTTCCAAGAGCGGCACCACCACCGAGCCGGCAATTGCCTTCCGGATACTTCGTGACCACCTCAGGAATAAACTGGGTGCACCTGCCATGAAGTCGCATATCGTGGCCATTACTGACGCACGGCGGGGTGCATTGCACGACCTGGCAGTCAGCGAGGGTTATGAAACTTTCGTGATACCCGATGACGTGGGAGGACGCTATTCTGTTCTCACACCTGTTGGATTGCTTCCGCTGGCTCTCGCAGGGTATGACATTGATGCTTTTGCCCGTGGTATGCTTGACATGGCTCTCTCCGTCAGGGAGGGGAATGATACCCCGGCAAATATAGCGGTTACCTATGCGGCCGCCCGTAACACACTTTATGACAGTGGCTATTCCACCGAAATACTTATCAGCTATGAACCCTCACTGGTTTTCCTGGCCGAGTGGTGGAAGCAGCTTTACGGCGAGAGTGAAGGAAAGGAGAGCAAGGGAATCTTCCCGGCATCAGTTACATTCACAACCGACCTTCACTCCATGGGTCAGTACATACAGCAGGGCGAACGCAAGTTGTTCGAGACAGTGATCCATGTTAAAGACTCACGCAATTCACTGGTTGTGCCGGGTGCCTCTGACAATTCTGATGGGATCGGGTTCATTGCCGGGAAGAGGATGACCGAGGTAAACCACAAGGCGGAGGATGGCACGAGGATCGCCCATATCGACGGCGGGGTGCCGGTGATACGGATCAGCATCGAGCGGATTGATGAGTATAACCTTGGCCAGCTTATGTATTTCTTTGAGCTTGCATGTGCAATCAGCGGTTATCTCCTTGGCGTCAATCCGTTTGACCAGCCGGGCGTGGAGTCATACAAGAAGAATATGTTCGCTCTTCTGGGCAAACCGGGCTTTGAGGCCGAACGTGAGAGGCTCGAGCAGCAGCTGCAGGCAAAGGGATAGTGGAGCCGGCAGTACCTGCTGGCATTACCAGCAGGCAGTCAGAATGACCAGTCGGCAGTACCAGTCGGCAGTATCAGTCGGCAGCCGGCAGCCGGCAGTAATGCATCACTTGCTGACCGCGGACTGCAGAGTGCCGGCTACCTGTTCAGTCCGGCTTATATAATCCGTTGATATCCGCACCGGCGAAACCGGCATCATAGAGATACTTAGGGACATTGCTGAGCCTCTTTACCTGGGCCGGCGTGATGAGCGGGTAATGCCTGACTGTGTATGTATAGTCACCGATGTATTCGAGGTCCTCGTCAGTTGTTTCCCAGTCACGGTTTTCAAACCTTGAGAGATCGATTGTCCGCGAGTAGCTTCGCAGCGATTTCTGCCCGTTAAGATTATAATAGAGATCGAAGTAAGACATTGCCAGTTCACGAAGGGACCTGTATACCGGTTCGCGGAAGCGCAACACGGTTGTATTTGATTTTGCGACGGCGCCCCAGCATCCTCCCTCACGAAATACGGCAATGATATGGTCATCATCATTTTCGGCAGTCAGGTCGGCAATCAGCGGAGGGTATCCCAGCCGGCGCAGGGCGGCAGCGGCAAACATCCCGCCGTCCATGCAGTGAGCCATCCTTTCCTTCATTACCAGCAGCGGTGACAACGTCCGTTTGGTTGAGTTGTATGGAATGGAATCCAGGAACTCCTGGATCTTCATCGGAGTATCAAGAGGCTTCATCAGCCTATCCAACTCATTGTACTTCAGTCTATCCACAATTAATGTTTTGACTGCCGACTGCTGACTGGTACTGCCGACTCGCTATACTTCCGGTTTCATCTGCGGGAAGAAGAGCACATCCTGTATCGAGGGCTGGTTGGTCATGAACATTGTCAGCCTGTCGATGCCCATTCCCATTCCTGAAGTAGGAGGCATTGCATATTCCAGCGCCCTGACGAAGTCCATGTCGATAAACATCGCCTCGTCATCACCCTTTTCCGAGAGGCGAAGCTGCTCCTGGAACCTCTCGAGCTGGTCAATGGGGTCATTCAGCTCGGAGTAGGCGTTTGCCAGCTCCTTGCCGTTGACCATCAGCTCGAAACGTTCTGTCATACCATGCTTACTGCGGTGTTTCTTCGTCAGCGGTGATGTCTCCTGGGGGTAGTCGATTATGAATGTGGGCTGAATGAAGTGATGCTCACACTTCTCGCCGAAGATCTGGTCAATCAGCTTTCCCTTGCCCATTGAGGGCGAGTGGCCGATCTCCATCCGGTCACATTCGCGGCGCAGGTCATCCTCGGTCATGTCAGTGATGTCGATGCCGGTATATTCCTTGATCGCGTCGGTCATGGAGATGCGCCTGTAGGGTGCCTTATAGTCGATAATATGCTCCCCGAGAGGCACCTGTGTGGTTCCGTGGAGGTCCATGGCAACCTTTTCAAGTATCTTCTCGGTGAATTCCATCATCCAGTTGTAGTCCTTATAGGCCACATATATCTCCATCACTGTGAACTCCGGGTTATGGGTGCGATCCATCCCCTCGTTGCGGAAATCCTTTGCGAACTCATAGACGCCGTCATAACCGCCCACTATGAGGCGCTTGAGGTAAAGCTCGTCCGCTATGCGAAGATAGAGCGGTATATCAAGGGCATTGTGGTGAGTGATGAATGGCCTTGCAGCCGCGCCTCCGGGTATAGGCTGAAGCACAGGGGTTTCCACCTCAAGGTAGCCATAAGAGTCGAACAGCTCACGCATCGATTTGATTATCTGGGTGCGCTTGCGGAAGGTCTCGCGTACCTGAGGGTTTATAATCAGATCAACATAACGCTGGCGGTAACGCATCTCGGGATCGGTGACGGCATCATACTGAACACCGTCCTTCTCCTTGACTATCGGCAGGGGGCGGAGCGACTTGCTGAGGAGGGTCAGCTCCTTAACATGGACGGTGATTTCGCCCATCTGGGTGCGGAAGGCAAAGCCTTTTATACCGATAATGTCACCAATATCGAGAAGCTTTTTGAACAGTGTGTTGTATAGTGTTTTATCCTCTCCCGGGCAGAGGTCATCACGGCGCACATAAATCTGTATGCGGCCTGATGAGTCCATCAGCTCTGCGAACGAGGCGTTTCCCATGATGCGGCGGCTCATGATGCGGCCGGCGAGGCACACTTCGGGAAATTTGTTTTCTGTGTCACTGAAACCTGCCAGTATCTCTGCAGCCGAAATGTTGACCGGGTACATTGCAGCAGGATATGGATCAATGCCAAGTTTACGTATTTCTTCAAGTGATTGCCTGCGAACCAGTTCCTGCTCGCTCAGTTGGGGTGTACTCATGCTGTGAAAAATTTTTGCAAAGGTAATATTATGAAGACAATAGTCAATAGAGGCAGATGTTAGGGGGTCTTGCAGGTAGGTTTCAAAGTCCTGAAATTGATAAAAATGAACAAATAATTCCATTATAGACTAAAATATATTAAATTTGATAAAAATATTCACGTATGGACGAAAATATTGCATTATTAAGTAAATATAATCTGTGGGATGCAAAGACCTTTGATTTTGGATTTAAACGCAGTGAATACACTGAAAAGATAGCCGGTTACATCGGGAACCGCCTGGTGAAAGTATTAGTAGGACAACGACGTTCAGGCAAGAGCTATATCCTCAGGCAGGTCGCAAGACAACTCATAGAAAGTGGTATAAGGCCTGAAAATACCCTGTTCATAAATCGTGAGTTTGCCGATTTTGACTTTTTAAGAACCTACAAGGATTTGGACGGGCTCATAAAACTTTACAGGAAGGAACTTAATCCGCAGGGGAAAGTCTATGTATTCATAGATGAGATTCAGATTATTGAAGAGTGGGAGAAGGTTGTTAATTCATATTCCCAGGACTATTCAGACAGCTATGAACTGTTCATCACCGGTTCAAACTCTAAAATGTTGTCAGGAGAGCTTGCCACACTCCTGTCTGGGAGATATATAACTTTTGAGGTTTTCCCTTTCAGTTATCTTGAATACCTGGGTATTACAGATCAGAAGCGCGGACGCCAAAGCTATATTGCATATATGAACAGCGGAGGTCTTCCTGAATTGTTCATGATAGCAAAAGAGGAGTTCAGGCGCAGCTATGTGGCTGCTATCAAAGATACCGTGCTGTTGAGGGATATAATCCAGCGGAATAATATAAGGGAACCAAGACTGCTCGAAGATGTTTTTGTTTACCTGGTAAACAATGCTTCAAATCTTGTTTCGGTATCCAATATCGTCAACTATTTCAGAGGACTGGGCCGGAAGGTAAGTTATGATGCGATAGCGAATTATATCGGATATATACTGGTAGCTTTTCTCATACATCGCTGCGACCGATACGACATAAAGGGAAAAGATACAATATCGGGTAATGCCAAATTCTATGTCAATGATCTGGCATACAGGAATTACCTTTACCCCGGATTTGGATATGGTTTCGGGTATCTTGTAGAAAACCTTGTTTTTCTAGAGCTGCGACGCGCCGGTTTTAGCGTTTACGTTGGAACATTGCGAAACAGAGAGGTGGATTTTGTAGCTCACAAAGGTGAACAGATTGTCTATATTCAATGTGCTTATCTGCTTCACGATGAGGCGACTATCGAGCGCGAATACTCCGCCCTTGAAGCTATTGATGATAACTTTGAAAAATTGGTCGTTTCCCTGGATGAGGTGTTACTGCCTGTCAGAGGCGGAATCAGACATGTGCAGCTATGGAATTTACCCGGATTGCCATTACTTTCCGGTGAATAGTACCCCTTTTGCTACCCTCGCTAAATGGTATGTTTTGACTGATCTTTCATGTTATCAATGCGAATGCAACCATGTTACCATTTGTATCTGATCCCAAGGCTCGCATTGACAGAAGAAACAGCCTTAATTATACCCATCGCGTTAAGCCCCAGGTTTACCTGCCAGTTCTCCCCGGCCCGCACATTAACCCTGCAGCCTGCGATGCCACCGAAAAAGGTCCCCTCAAGTACCCTGTTGACGTACACTATATCGGTCATCCTGCCTATATAATCAGGACTGACCGGAAGTTCATACCGGTTTAGGTCGAATACATTTGACTGCCATGTGATTACCGGTCCGGCATAGAGATCAAATGAAACCGTTCTGCCGCTACCGGCTGTAATGACAGGAGCGGCATACAGGCTGTAGGCGGCATGATGATAGTTCAGGTCAAGCAGTTTCACGCTGTTAACGGTCCCGCCCCTTTCAATTGTCCGTGATCCGAGAGTGTATCCGCCTCCTGCCTCCAGGCCGAGCCAGGGCTTTATACTGTGCTGGAGTGATATTATGTAGCCCGCACCGTGCATCCGGTACTGCGGCATATACACATATGAACCCGAAAAACCGAGTGACCCCTTCTCCTGTGAATGCAGCGCCCCTGCGAATGCAAGAATCATCAATGATATAATCAGCTTTTTCATAATATAGTCTTATTGGCGATACTGGAAAAACTCAATCATTAACCGTACTGAAGCCAGGTTTGACTTGTCAAGGATTACAAACTCAGCAGCATCACTTCCTTCGGTGATTTTAAGGGCCCAGGCAGAGTCTTCGTCAGCCTCATCACCAGTCCAGTAGTACCCCGACTCGCCGTGTTCCTGAAGCTGTCCGCTACTGACGATACCGGGGCAGGGAAGCCGGAGCCCGTGTTCTGCCTTTACCTGCAGATTGAAGCCTGCGAGGGCAGATCCGCCGCAGTAATCGATCATCTTCTGCCAGTCATTCTTCGATGGAAGCCTGAAGTCCTCATCCAGTGCGTTGGCAACGGCCCACGGCATCAGGGTGCCGTAAGCTGCCCGGTCAGCGGAAAACGGGAAATTGTACCACTCCTGCGAGTCAGGCAGCTGTATGTTGTCATATGCCCATACCCACGTCCAGAACCGGTCAGGCAGGTCGATATAATAATCTATCCTGCGGAATTCAATTGCCAGGTCAGTCCAGGCTTTGAGTATTCTGTAGTCGGTATAGGAGTAGAAACCCTGGTACAGCTCGGTAATGTTACCGCTGCGGTTTTTCACCTGCAGGCCTATGTAACCGTTATTTTCATACGGGAACTGGACTGTTATCACGGGATTGCTGCTCCAGTCGGTTTCCCAATCCATGTGATCTCCGTTCAGGTCCCAGCGGTATTCCAGGTAATCACCTTCCACAGTTGAAAATGAGCCGGAAGCATCAAGTTTGAGCTTGAACATGTACCTGGGAGCCGTCTGTGTGCTGAACACGGCAACTGGTGAGGTCAGCTCCTCCCGGTCACATGAAGCAATGAGTACCGCAGACAGTATAAGGGTGAGTATGGGGTGTGTTTTCATGACAGGTTTTCTATTTGGTATAACTGAACAGTACTCCGAAGAGAAAGCTTATCTGGAATCCGAAATCATTATCCAGGATGTTATAGTTGCATGAGAGAGCCGAATCGAAATACAGGTGGTAATCGAGACGCTGCTGGTAGCCAATGCCTATCTCCGGGGTGAGAGAACCCCTGATTGAACGCTCAAGCAGAGGATCGCGTGAAAACGGATCAGGGTCTGAATCTTTCTCCCTGATTGTAACCAGAGAAAGAAGGTCACTCATCTTGAAGAGACCATAAACTCCCTGGAGGTTATTGCCGCTCCGGCCCTGTTCAATTTCTTTCTTTTTCAGGAAGTAGTAGCGGCCTCCGAGTGAAATTCCCTGCTGGTGAAATGCCTGCTCTTCAGTCCAGGTCATGACCGAATTCAATTCGGTTACAACAGAAATCGAAGTTGTTAACTTCTGCTCGAATCCGCCATGCAGGGTAAAGACAAGGAAATTGAAATTGTCGCTGGGCTTGAAAGGCTGTACGCCTATTTTCAGCAGCCGGTCTTCATCACCAAGCCTGACATCGAGGTAGCGGTACTTGTTACGGTAATAGAAATCCTGATCCTGCTGCAGTTCGGTCTCGATCTTCACCGTGTCAGTCTGTGCAAGGCAGTCAGTCCCCGCCAGGGAAGCAATGCACATTAGCAAGAATAATGCTGACTTCTTCATTTCCTGTTACTTTTTAAATAGTTGGCGGGCATCGAAGCCGACACCGACAGTGATCATCGAAAATGCTGATCCGGTGCTGAAATGTGTCCGGAAGTCAGCCCTTGCGGTCAGGTAAAGGGCGGGAGAGACCTGCCGGTGGTAGTTCACACCGAAAGTGATTCCAAAATCCAGGTCCCTGGTGAGCTCCTGTTCATAGTACTGCATGTAGCTGTACTCGCCTGTGTTAAGGTCGTAAGCCAGCCATGTGCCACCGCTTACAGGATCAGTACTGACCATCCAGGCGCCGCAGACACCGCCGTGAACGCTGAAGAAACGCTCACCCATCCTGAACGGGGAGAATCCGAGCTCAGCGCTGAGGTCAACGGCAGTCTGGTTCTCAAAGGCACCTTCTATCCAGCTCTCCCCGTTAATTATCCATGAGGTCAGGTTCTGACGGATGTAAAACCGTTTGCTGATGGTCTTCATGTGTGATACAGATGTTCCGACTCCCCAGCAGTCGCCATCGCCTGAGAAGACAGCCCCGCTGCTCACGCTGAAGATCCGCTTGTTGTATTGACTCTCCCTGAAGGTTTGCGCATTTGCTCCCTGGCTCAGAATCAGGACCGGGATGAAGGCAAGAAGGAACAGCAGACGATGCCTGCCCCGGGTTGCCGTTTTTTTCAGTATGGACTTCGTTTTCATGGACGAATTATTTCTTTGCTATGGTAATGTCACAATATGAGGTGGTTACATCAATAAGTCCGGCAGAGGACCGAGGAGTGACCTCCACCGGCTGGTTCCGGTACTGTTTCCCGTCAGGCATGGTAATGGTGCCCTGCGGCGACCTGAGATTGTACTGATATTTGCCCGGATCATCAACCCTGATATTGACCGTGGTCCGATAACCCCTGACGGTCAGTGGCTCTGCCCCGACAGTTTCAAAGTTTGCAGTTCCGTATGAACAGTTTATGGTAGTGGCGGCGTCAAGGGCTGTAGCATTGATATCCGACTTTTCTGAAGTTATTTCAAGCTTGCCGTGAACGGCCTCAAGTTCCATGTCAGAGTAGCGTGCTTTAATTATACTTTCAGAACTTATGCCGGTGAGACGGAGTGAACCGAAGGAGACACTGACGTTTACCGATGCAATGTTGCTGATCTTCACCGGACCGTACAGGTTTGTTATGTCAGCCTGAACAGAGTTTGGCATAACGATCTCAATTTCCATTGTCAGGTTGCTTGTGATCTGTCCGGGATTTCCCCGGAAGGAGTTTCTGATAATCAGCCTGTCACCCTCTTTTTCGACGGAGTAGTTTATGTATTTCAAGTCGGCTACTGCTTTCTCCTTGTCGCTGTTCCGGGAGACAGGCCTCAGCATTACTTTCACCTCAGCGACGTCTGCCCCTCTGACGGTTACAGAGGCTTTTTCCCCGAAGACGGAGACCGCCTTGATCTCCTTTCCGAAGCTCCGTTCATCACTCCCCGAGGCTTTCTGAATGACCTCCTGGCCTGCCAGGTTGAAGGTCCACAGCATGACAGAGGTTAATGCTATGTAATGAAGGAGTTTCATGAATGGATCATTTGAATCAGTTCCTGCAAGGTGCCCGACTTAAGATTTTCAATGCGTATTACAGCCTGGATGATCTCGGGGGAGTCACCCACCTGGCCGATGACAGTTTCAAGTTGCCTGAGTTCCACATCAAGTTCGCGGCATAGCTGAAGTTTTTCCCTGAAAGCCTCAGACTGGCAAACAGGTACCCCTGTTCTGCAAAGGTTTTCAATCACTGCCAGAGGGTCTTCTTCAGTGCTTTTAACGACTGTGCCGCCATCATATTCCTCGGTCACGGTAATTTCACTCTCCACCACTATTTCCTGGCCTGATCTCATCAGCCAGGGTATTCCGAGGATAAGAATCACTGCGGCAGCGGTTGCAGCAGCAATGTAGATGAGCCTGCGTGAGGGTCTTTCCGGCGAACCTGCCTGCGAACTTGCCGGTGAACCTGCCGGCAGTGAAGCTTCAATTGCCTCCCAGGTCTGGACGGATGGTGCATACTGCGGCAGCTCCTGCAGCCTGCGGCTGATGGCCTCATATGTCTCAAGCCCCGCTTCGATAACGCTCCAAAGCTCCCTGTCAGGCTCATGTGAGGGAAGCTCACCCAGTCTTTCGTTCAATATGTCATCAAACCCTTTATTCATCCGACCCTTTTGTCAGTCTTTTCCTCAACAGTTTCTTTGCATAATTCAGCTGGGACTTTGAGGTTCCGTCGCTTATATTCAGTATTTCGGCCACTTCCTGGTGTTTATAGCCTTCGACCTCGGTCAGTACAAACACACTCCTGGCCTGTGGGGGGAGTGAAAGTATGGCCTTTTCGAGGTGCTCAGCGGTAAAATTGAATCCCGTTTCTGACGCTTCATCCGGTATCTCATCCGTTACCACATGGAGGCGGGTATTCTGCTTCAGGTAACTCATTGCGTTCCTTATTACTATTGTGCGCATCCATGTAAAGAGCGATGATTCGAACCTGAAGGTTGCAATTGACCGAAAAATCTCAATGAACGCATCCTGAAGAACATCATTGCTTGCATCATGATCGCTTATGAGCCTGTATACCAGGGTGTAGAGCCTTGTGCTGAACCTTTCGTACAGGGCACGCTGCACCAGCCTGTTGTTTTCCAGGCACCCCCGGACAAGCTCCCTGTCAGTCTGGTTCAGTTCACTCTGTTGCATGCTGGTCTTCTGTCTATATAGTGGCGATTCAGGTGGAAAAGGTTGGAAAGGGGCAGGAGAAGAGGCAGGTGTCAAGGGACACCGGGCAGCAGTCAGAGGCAGGCGGGGCCAGGCGAAAAGCACCGGATACCGGGCAGTAGTGAGAGGCAGCCGGCAGGATGCAACAGGCAGCAATTGGCCGGAGGTTCATAAATGATCCGGCAGGCCATTCTGGCGAAGACGCCAGTTTGCATGACAGGTAAAAGACAGGCAGGTGGACTGTGTCCATTGGAAAATTAGTATCCGCAGGATAAACCATTGTAGACACAGGTATAGTTTTAAATATGGTCGTTGACCATTCAGTCCCGTGAAGCCGGCTGCAGCCTATCTGCGAGGATCCTTGGACTGGATCAGCTCCCGCAGCAGCCTCTGCAAACGGCGTGTCAGGGTCCCCGGCATACCGTCTCCGATTACCTGCTCACTTATCCTTGTAACCGGTACAATCTCTCCGGTGGTGTTTGAAATGAATGCCTCATTCATGTAGGGGATCATATCAGCGGAGACAGCCTCCTCCGCAACCGTCACACCGTTCGCCCTGGCTATTGCAAGTACGTTCTTCCTGGTTACACCTGAAAGAATGTCATTATTTTCAGGGTGGGTGTAAAGCGTTTCATCCCTGACAAAAAAGATATTGGAATGGGCCCCCTCGGTTACTAACCCGTTGCGCACGAAGCAAACTTCTGCAAATCCATTGTCATGAGCCTCCTGGTATGGCAGGATATTGGCTATCAGGGCAGTCGTCTTGATATCACACCTGTTCCACCTGGGGTCCGGAGTTAACCAGATGCCAACACCCTTCTCGGCAGCAAGAGTATTGATGCTTTGCCTGCGGGCGAAACCGTAGACTGTGGGTTTTACCGGCGGATCAGGAAAAGCGTGGGTCCGTGGCGCTACTCCCCGTGTGACCTGGAAATATACTATGGCACACTCTGTGCCCAGGTCATTTCGATGGATCAGGTCTTCGGCAATCTCCTCGAACTTCAGATTTTCTTCCCATACTATCCTGGTTTCGCAGAGGCTCCTTCTCAGCCTGGCAGCATGACCTCCGATATCGAAAAAATAACCCCCGTACCAACGGACTACTTCATAAATACTGTCTCCCAGAATAAAACCCCGGTCGTCGGGGCTTATCACAGCCTTATCCCGGGGGATAAACTGTCCGTTCAGATAAACCTCATCCATATCTTATAAAATTTGGTACTTACGGTCTTTAATTCCATGTTCCCGTGCATCATACCCTTCCCTTCGCAGGGTTGAGGAATTGTATCCCTCAAAGATACACTTTCGTTGCATTGGTCATTCGAAAATCATCCTTTCCGTTCTTTTAAATATGTACCTTTGCGTATTATTGAAATTCGGGAAGTTTTAATTATGACTGTTACGAGGCGGTTGCCATCATGGCTGAGGATGGAAAGGGCAAGAGGGGAGAGCTATACGATGGTGAAGAACCTCGTGGAGAGTCATAACCTTCATACAATCTGTACCTCAGGTAACTGCCCTAACATAGGTGAGTGCTGGAACGCAGGCACCGCCACCCTGATGATCCTCGGCGACATATGCACAAGGTCATGCAAGTTCTGCGGAACGAAAAGCGGCAGGCCCCTTCCTCCCGATCCGGGTGAACCGGAACGGGTGGCGCAGGCCGTAAAGACAATGAACCTTAAACATTGTGTCATCACCTCGGTTGACCGCGATGACCTTCCGGACGGCGGCTCGGCACACTGGGCTGAGACTATAAGGAGAATCAGGGAAGTAAACCCCGGCGTGACAATCGAGACGCTGATTCCCGATTTCCGGGGAAATATAGAAGATATTGACAGGGTAGTTGATGCGGGCCCGGAGGTGATTTCGCACAATATAGAGACCGTAAGGCGGCTGACCCCCCTTATAAGATCAGTGGCAAAGTATGAGGTAAGCCTTGCAGTCCTGAAACATATGGCTTCGCGCGGCATACGCGCAAAATCAGGAATTATGCTTGGCCTTGGAGAGACCGAAGAGGAAGTGACCGAAGCCCTGAAAGACCTTTATGCAACCGGTTGCAGAATTGTGACAATCGGACAATACCTTGCCCCGAGTCTTGATCATATCCCTGTGGTTGAGTATGTTACACCTGAGAAGTTTGAAGAGTACCGCCGGAGAGGAATTGAGAT
>CAZOHL010000026.1:0-5115 GCA_964579645.1 uncultured Rikenella sp.
GAAGGTCTGAAAGTCTGAGGGTCTGAAGGTCTGAAAGTCTGAGGGTCTGAAGGTCCGAATGTCTGAGGGTCTGAAGGTCCGAATGTCTGAGGGTCTGAAGGTCGTGCGGATGGGCAGTCTGTGAAGGAGAATCGAAAATCGCAACTCTCAAATCGCAAATTATTTCCCGAGGTTTCTTCCGGTGAAACTGAGGGGCATCAGCGCCTGGCTGTTTTCCAGGACATAAATGGCAGATTTTCCTGCCAGGATGATTTTTATCGGACCACCACTCCTCTGTTCTTCTTCAATCAGCATCTGCCGGCAATTGCCGCAGGGTGGCACAGGTTCCTCGGTCAGTGAGCCGTCTGCGAGAGCGGCGATCGCTATCGAAACTACTTTTTTCCCCCTGAAGTTGACAACTGCAAATGAAAGTGCAGTTTTCTCGGCACAGCTTCCTGAGGGGTAAGCGGCATTCTCAACATTGGCTCCCCTGACAACCTCCCCGCTGTCAAGAAGCAATGCCGCTCCTACCATGAAATGTGAATAGGGAGCATAAGCTCCGGATGCTGCCATAACAGCTTCTCCAACAAGTGCCTTTTCAATTGCCGGCAACTCATTCTCATTGCTGTATTCAAGGAAAGAGATGATTGATTCTCTCTTTTTCATAGATAATAACAGTGATTTACAGTGCCA
This sequence comes from uncultured Rikenella sp., assembly GCA_964579645.1. Classification (GTDB taxonomy): domain Bacteria; phylum Bacteroidota; class Bacteroidia; order Bacteroidales; family VadinHA17; genus SR-FBR-E99. Next base: position 673 of record CAZOHL010000026.1, read on the forward strand.
TAAAAGTAATAAAAATCTGACCGCCGGTATCAGGATTTGTCGGGGCAGCCTACATTTTTATATTTTTGCCAAAAGGCTTCGGATGAAAAAACTGTTTTTATATGTAATCCTTCTTTCTGTTCTGCTTTTTGACTCCTGCAGCCCTGCCCGAAGGGCAGCCAGGACCACGCCCTCAACCGGCCCGGCCTCTGAATATGCAAGTGAGTATATCATCAAATACAGCAATCTGGCTGTAAGCGAGATGAAACGATCAGGCGTTCCTGCCAGCATCACCCTGGCGCAGGGAATGCTGGAGTCGAACTACGGTCGGAGCCGGCTGGCCACACAGGGCAACAACCATTTTGGCATCAAATGCCACAGTGACTGGTCAGGAAAAAAAATATACCATGATGACAACCGTAAGGGAGAGTGCTTCAGATCTTACAGCTCTGTGGAGGAGTCTTTCAGGGACCACTCAGACTTTCTTGTGAATGGCTCGCGTTACCGTGATCTTTTCAGTCTGAGGTCAACCGACTACAAGGGCTGGGCGCACGGACTTAAAAGGGCTGGCTATGCCACTGACCCGAAATATCCTGAACTCCTCATACGGAAGATAGAAGAATACAGCCTGTGGGCTTATGATACAGGAGGCACATCGCCAATAGTTCCGCAGCCCGCGGCAGTCTCATCACCGGTGAAAAATGATACAGCATCGGCTCCTGTTGTGGCGACACCGGCCAGGACTACCGTGCCACGCAATCCGGCGGTGAAAGAAACTGATACGGCACAGGTGCAGTCCCTACCTGACAAAAGTACTGCAGTCCGTGATGATGAGGAGCCGATAAAAGTGATAAGCCTTACTACAGGAAAAAAGACTTTGGAGAACAACAATGTGGAATACATCATTGTAGAAGAGGGAGATACCTATGAATCTCTTGCTGACCGGCATCAGCTTCTCTCCTGGGAGCTGACCCGCTATAATGATCTGGCTGCGGGTGCACAGCTTGTGCCGGGCCAGGTTCTTTACCTTCAGCCAAAGCGAACCAGGGCGGCGCAGGGATTGACGGTTCATACCGCCGGGACAGGTGAGACTATGCACAGCATATCTCAGAAATATGCAATCAAGCTGTCAGCATTGTATAAGTTGAACCTTATGGACGAGGGTACTGAATGCCGTCCGGGGCAGAAACTAAGGCTGAGATAGAAGATCTCATACCATTTCCCATCCTGACGGATCAAAGCCGCGCAGGAACTCAGCGCCACTCATCCTCTTTCGTCCTTCAGGAATAAGTGAGAGAATTTCCAGGGTGCCCTGGCCACAGGCTACAATAAGCCTTGAATTATCTTTTAGTATAAGCGTTCCCGGAATGGTTTCAGTGATATTAACGTTAATGGAACTGTCCAGAATTTTAAGCCTCATACTTCTGTTCTCCTTCCTGAGCATTGCAGTTGCGCCCGGATAGGGCGAAAGACCTCTTACAAGGTTCTGAATCTTTACTGCCTTCTCTTCCCATCTGATGACCATATCTGCAGGAAATATCTTTGGCGCCGGTTTCATCAGCAAGTCACCGATCTTTTTCTGGGGCACTGGAACCAGACTTCGGGCAGCCAATCCTCTTGCGGTCTCCACCACAAGGGAGGCGCCCATTTCCATCAGGCGGTCATGGAGGCTGCCTGCGGTTTCTTCAGGTGATATCTCTGTCTCCTTTGAAAGCAGGATCATCCCTGTATCTATCTCTTTGTCAATCAAAAAAGTTGTGACGCCTGTAGTTGTCTCTCCGTTGATTATGGCATGGTTGATCGGGGCAGCGCCCCTGTACTGGGGAAGCAGCGAGGCATGAAGGTTGAATGTCCCGAGCGGTGGCATACTCCAGACTTCCTCGGGAAGCATCCGGAAAGCCACCACCACGAACAGATCTGCTTTTAAATCACTGAGAGCGGATATAAATGCAGGATCACGGAGTTTCTCAGGCTGAAGCAGTGCAAGATTATTTTCAAGGGCATACTCTTTAACAGGGCTGAAGGTGATCTTGCGGCCGCGTCCGGTAGCCCTGTCAGGAACCGTGACCACTGCAGCGATGTCAAAACCCGTTTCATGCAGAGCCTTAAGGCTCGCAACAGCGAACTCCGGTGTCCCCATGAATACTATTCGCAGCTCCGAATCAGTCATTTTCGCCTTTTGTTGGCGTCTTGTAGCAGGTGATACTGTGCCCCATCTTGGTGGCTTTGGTCTCGAGGTAAAATGAATTGTACTGGTTGGGAGGTATTACAAGCGGTATGGTCTCCACAATTGATATGCCGTACCCTTCAAGACCTGCCCTCTTTACCGGATTGTTTGAGATAAGCCTTACTTTTCCAAGGCCGATGCCTCTCATTATATTTGCTCCGATACCGTAGTCGCGTTCATCTTCACGGAAGCCGAGTTCAATATTAGCCTCCACAGTGTCACGTCCCTGCTCCTGCAATTTGTATGTTCGTATTTTATTAATCAGGCCGATACCTCTTCCTTCCTGGCTGAGATAAATAATTGCCCCTTTCCCTTCGGCTTCGACCATCTGCATGGCCATGTGAAGTTGTGGCCCGCAGTCACACCTCTTCGATGCAAATATATCACCGGTGAAGCATGAGGAATGCACGCGTACAAGCACAGGCTCATCCTTTGTCCAATGACCCTTTACCAGGGCGGCATGCTCAAGGCCGTTGCTGACCTGCCTGAAGGGTATGAAGTCGAAGTCGCCATACTCGGTGGGCAGCTTGACCTGTTCTCCCATCTCAACTATCGATTCAATTCCGAGACGGTACCGGATGAGGTCGCGTATTGATATTATTTTGATGCCGAACTTCTCGGAGAGCCTTATCAGGTCAGGCAGCCGTGCCATTGTACCGTCCTCGTTCATTATCTCAACCAGTGCACCACCCGGGTTCAGTCCGGCGAGCCTTGTCAGGTCGACGGCAGCCTCGGTGTGCCCAGCCCTTCGGAGAACCCCTTTTGTTCGGGCCTTGAGAGGGAATATATGGCCCGGCCTTCCCAGCTGGTAAGGTTTTGTGGATGGATCAACCAGTGCCTTGATTGTAAGTGCCCTGTCTTTTGCCGATATGCCGGTGGTTGTCTCCGGACTGAGCAGGTCAACAGATACGGTGAACGGGGTTTCATGCAGAGATGTGTTGTGCCCCACCATCATATTAAGCTCCAGCTCCTCGCATCTCTCTTCCGGCAGTGGCACGCAAATCAGTCCGCGACCGTGTGTCGCCATGAAATTCACTATCTCAGGTGTGATCAGCTCGGCCGCACAGATGAAATCGCCTTCGTTCTCCCTGTCTTCATCATCAACAACAATGACTACCCGGCCTTCCCTGATTTCCCCGATGGCTTCATTGATCGTATTCAGCTTAGTCTCATCTGTCATTTTAAACACGTTTGGTGGGTTCCCATATCCCGTTTTCAATCCCTCTTATTGCCTTCACAAACCCTGCTGCCAGCGCTGCATTCATCAACAGAAACTGGGTCACATAACGCTGAAAGAGTAACTTTTTCCCCTTCCTGTCAAGCGCGAGGTCAAGCGCTGACAAAATTATGAAAATCAGCTGAACTGCTGTAAGACAAAAATATAAATCAGAATGGCCTGAAAGAATGATCGTTGTCATGAAAAACAGCATCATCAGCAGAGGGGTTAACCATCTCATTATCTTGTGTGAAAGAAAAGCAAAGACAACTCCGGGTCTGCGTGAGAAGCTCAATCCGAACCGGAACAGGTTCTGGAATGATCCGGCAGCGATCCTTATCCGCCTGCGGAACTGCCCGAACATATCAGGCTGGGTGTCTTCATAAACCACGGCATCCGGACGGTTGAATGCCATGTAGTTCTCTTTAAGAACAGTTAAGCCTGCGTAAAGGTCGTCAACCAGTATGTTTTCAGGAAGCCGGGGGAAGAGTTTCCGGCGCACTGCATAACAACCGCCGTATGGCCCGGGCATGGCTCCCCAGAGATCCCCTTCGGCTCTCTTAAGGATTGTTTCAAAACGGCTGTACATGATCTCCTGCCTCGTTATTCCGGTATCAGCAGGAGACAGGGGATGGACAGTTGCATCACATAATCCGGTGCGGGGATCGGCGAATCCCTCTGCCAGGTTCCTGACAGTTGAAGGGGTGAAGATCACATTGGCATCAGTTACAACCAGGATTTCTCCCTTTGCCCTGATGGCAAGTTCGTTGAGCATTGCTGCCTTTCCTCTTCTTTCAGCATTGATGATAACCTGAATATGCGGGTTTATGGCTGCCATGGCAGCGACAACAGCACCGGTGCCATCTGTTGAGCCGTCCGAACCAACAATGAAGTCAAGCTTATCATCCGGATAATCCGAGGCCAGCATGCTGCGTATTTTTTTCTCTGCCACCTCTTTCTCATTGTACAGTGACATCACTACGGTCACTGATGGCAGGGATTCAGGTGCCACAGGTGAGAA
>CAZOHL010000026.1:5215-31273 GCA_964579645.1 uncultured Rikenella sp.
AGGCCTGCCAATGCTCATGGCTTCAATAATCTTGATCCGGATTCCGCTTCCGGCAAAAAGGGGAGCTATCATAACATGGTTTGAAGCCATGAATTCAAGGGCGTCATCCGGTTCCCCATCATTGAAGATGTTTATTCCGGAGGGCAGGATGGCATCATGTTGCAGACCTCTTCCGCGAGTCTTCGGTTTTGCATCCTGTCGCAGGCCTCTTCCTGCGATATGCAGGGTGGCTGAAGGGAATTTTTCCAGGACGCTGGGCCAAACCTCAGAGATGAACCATTTTATCCCTTCTGCATTTGGTTGCCAGTTCATTGCTCCGATGAATCCAATCTTAGGATTCTGTGGCGGCGGTTCAGGAAGCAGAACAGCATTGTATGTTCCGGTCTCTGAGAGGAACACCGGTTTGTGGCGGGCCACCGAATTGAACCATTCAGCGTCAGGTTCGCTGATGGGTATCAGGGCGTCAAACTGCCTTGCTGCTTTTATTTCCGTTCTCCTTAGCCTCCGTGAGAGAACAGACAGGTAATATTTGCGGAGCGGGTTGGATTCAGTAACGGCCATCATCGCCCTGATCATATGTTCGACGTTATGAGCCCTCATGACCACAGGTGCTTTTGTAAACCGTCTGATCTCATCAAGGTACAAGACGAAGGGAAGACCTTCGCAATGTATTATATCGAAGTTATTGCCTGTAAGAAGTGAGTGAAGTTTTCGGGAGTATTCATCCGACCTGAAACGTAAGATGTCATACGGTTTCCGTGAGAAAAGCAGATTCAGGACCAGATGGAGGGGTCTGATCGCGGTACCTACCGGAACTGTAATGTAATCATTAACGTAATCTGGTTTCCCGCCCGGGGCGGGCATTCCGTAGGTTTGGTGCTTTTCGGTAATCATTGAAAGCACTGTAACGTCTGCCCCGGAGGCTGTCAATCCGCTGATGCAGCGAACTGATGCCACAGTGCCACCGTCATGTACGGGCCACAGGGGTCTAGGCGCCAGTACCAGTATCTTCATCATCCTTTTCGGGCCTGATGCCGGTAAGGAAGGCACCTATCTTCCTGAAGAAGAGGATATAAGTTTCGGCATTCATTATGGCCGAGTCGGTTGTGGCCTTATAGGTCAGGAACACACCTATCGGAAGCAGGATTATAGTCGAGGCAAGCATGCCCAGGGGTACGCTTATGATCAGTTCCTTGGCAAACTTCTCGCCGGAGAGGGTGATCACATAATATATCACGAAGAAGAGAACTGATATCACTGCCGGGGTGCCGAGTCCCCCTTTCCTGATTATTGCTCCCAGTGGTGCCCCAATAAAGAAGAAGACCAGACATGCAAAGGGAAGGGTAAACCTTTTGTACCTCTCAGCTTCATATTTACGGAGGTTCTTGGCTTCAGCCACCAGGGCCTCGCTTTTTTCTATCATGAATGAGGTGCCCTCGCGGGCGAAGCTCAGGGCCCTGCTTATTGTGGTGCTCCTGTCGTTGTAGCTCAGGGTGTCGAAGGCAGCCCGGGCATTGAATTTCTGCGTCTTCCATGCTGCGAGGGAGTCTTCTTCCTGAATAATCCTGCGGGAGGCGTACTGCGGGATGGTCAGGAGCCTTGTCTGGTTGAACTCCGAGAAATAGGCGTCAGTCCGTGAACGGAACCTGGTCGAAAGCGAGTCGATGAAGAATGTGAGGTCTGCAGTGTTCAGCATCGCGTAGTTGGAACGGTAGATATCCATTCCTGACCGGTTCAGACCGAAACCTTCAAGTTCCACCACCATTGTCTGCTCGGAAAACCTGTCACGTCTGAACGGGAATTTTCTTTTTTCCTGGGGAACGTTTTTTTCTTCTATATCCTTGTATGCGTGTCCGTTGAAGAGAGTCAGGATGAGGCCGCTTTCATCGGGTGTCACATTCATATAGCCGGAATCAGCATATATAACCGATGTGTTTCCTATTCCATCCCTGTGATCATATATGTATATTCCGTCGAGGCGGTTGGTCTCAGGATCCTTGTCAGTTATCTTGATGCTGAAGCCATCTATTCCATTGTAGAATGTTCCTGCCTGTATATTGAGTTCAGGCCTCATGCGGCGGATGTCTGTAAGCAGGGTTCTTGCCTTTCGTGTTGAAATGGGAAGTACGTAATCAGCAAACAGGAAGGATCCTATAGCAAGGAGGGAGGAGAAGATAAAGATTGGAGTCATGATTCTCTGGAGTGGCACGCCTGATGATTTGAGGGCAGTAAGTTCGAGGAATTCGCCCAGGTTGCCGAAGGTCATCAGGGATGCAAGGAGTATCGCCAGGGGGAGTGACAGAGGAACGAATGTCAGTGAGAACTGGAAGAGGAGTTCTCCCAGCACTTTAAGTTCCAGGCCTTTCCCCGCGAGGTCATCGACATACATCCAGAGGAACTGAAGAATGAAGATAATGAGCACAATAAAGAACGTCAGGACCAGCGGTCCGATAAACGATCTTATCATGAACAGATCGATCTTCTTCATTGTCTCGGGTGTGGTGCAAACGTACGTTATTTTTGAGAAAGATGCAAAGCTCTCTCACTCGGTGACACCGAGGACTTTTTTCAGGTATGAGATCTGGGTGTCCCACAGGTCCCGTGCATCCTCGGTTTCGTCTTCTTCCGCATGGTCTGTTATTATGAGTGCGGTATCATTTGTCAGTTCATGGACAATGATTCTGAATTCGAAGAAGTTTGATTCGGTGTCGGCGAAGTCGAGCCAGTCGAATCTGACGGCTTTATTTTCCCTGGCGTAAATGAGCCGGGCTCTTGCCTCTGTTTTATCCCAGTGGAATGTAAAGACGTCACCGTCGACTGTAACATTGTCAGCGAACCATTCTGAGAGGCCTTCCGGGGTGCTAAGCCTGTCGTAGAGTACTCTTACAGGCGTATTCAATGTGTATTCAATTTCAAATCTGGCTCTCATTTCATGGGATCAGTGTCATGCAATATAAAAATAATAGCTGAAAAGAAAAAGTTTGCCGGGCAAAATGAAAAAATATTTATATTTGCAGCCTTGAAAAACCCGCCTGTTTGGGGCCATTTGGTTAGAGAGTCCCGCATCAGGCGGCTGGAGGATCGAAGAGGTCGGGAGTTCAATGAAATAGTTATATGGCGAGATAGCTCAGATGGTTAGAGCGCATGATTCATAATCATGAGGTCGAGAGTTCAATTCTCTCTCTCGCTACAAAGCCAGGCCCTTCCTGCGAAAGCAGGAGGGGTTTTTTGTTGAATGGCTCATGAGCTTGCTCCGGGAGACATGGAGACAAAAAGCCCTGTCAGCGGCTTAAGCCGCAAGGGACTGACTTTGTCAGGCACCCCCAAAGAGAAACACGGACCGACTGTAGGGAGGGCCGTAATTCTCTCTCTAGAAACCAGAAAAAGAAGCAGTTACGAAAGTAATAAGTAGCTGTTTTTTTCTTTGAATACTTGGGTGAATACATGACTTTCTCATGCAAGGGTCATGAGGTGTACCAAATTACTCGAAGTAATTAACACCGGATCTGTGAATTTTAATTTGGTTAACATAAAAGATGAACTTAAATTCACAAAATATTGAATTCTGGCGTACTGGGCGATTGTTACAATAAGGTCAGCCCCCAATGTCTCATTGCATTGGTCCCAGTGCGGGGCTGTCTGATAACCGGAAGGGGCTGCCAGTAATCCAAGGATAATGAACAGCCCCCGGATAAAATGTCCGGGGGCTGTTCATACTGAAGTCAAAACTACTTAATCCTTAATACAACGAACTGACATTCCGAACCTGGGTTCATAACCAGTTTCATAATCTATACTTGTTTTACTAGTTTCTATATCCCAGGCATTAAGACCGTACCCTTGCAACCCGGGGGTAGAAGTCCACCAGATTCCCTGATTGCCTAGATTGATAAAAGAGGCGCCAACCGATCGCCATCCACCTGGAAGAGCCTTAAAACCAAATTCGTCAGTTGCTCCTGTATTTGGAGTATTCCAATGAGTTGTTCCTGTCTCTTTTAACTTTCCCCCTGCATTCATGTTTCCTCCAGCAAATCCTACAAGTGTCTGCCATTCAGAATGAGTTGGCACATGCCAGCCTAAAGGACAAAGCTTACCGGAAGTCACTGTAGATGCATTATATAACCCACCATATAGGTTTTTGTTGGAAATATCATTTTGGTACCAGCAATAAGCACCTCCTGTCGGATTATCCCAAGCAGTCCCATCGGTCACATTTGGTATCGAGGTTCCGTCATTATATTTTGTTGTCTTAAGGTTTTCTACCAACCATACCTGTGTGCCAATGGTTACAGAGGTATAAACATTGCCATCCTTGTCGGTAATTTTATCAGGAGGTTCTTCTTCCTTCTGGCAACCATATGTCAGAACCAGAATTAACCCCATCATGAGTGTTGGAATGCATCCGAGTTTTCTTTTTGTTTTCATGGCAGAGGAGAATTAAGTCATTTTCAATTACCACTTAAAGTTCAACTTAAAAACGGTAAACGATTTTGCTAATCGTCCCAAAGATTGTTCTCTGTGTGCCAAAATCAAATAAAGAGCCCTGCCAGCCTATGACCACCTGACATGGCGAAACCACCGGTGTGGTTCCGGTGGTTTCCGCTAGACTCATGGATAATACCCTGCCTCATCGCTTCTGACGGGAACTATTATCTTCGTGACTGCCGGGAGCATCTTTTGAGAAATCCCGACAAACTCATATTTTCCGCTGCTGCCTCCCGTTGTGCAGCATCAAGGTCAATGAATAACCGGTCCTTAATACTTATGGCCTGTATATCCGGATGCCGTTCTGCCATCCGTGTCAACACCTTTGAGTCAAGGCCATACGCCCGTGACAGGTACGGCAATCCGGCATAACTAGAATGAATCAATGTCCTATCAGTCCCGTTGACATTTGAAACCGCAAGGGATTTCTATGCGACCTGTTTATTACGATCTGGAGAATCAATTGAGAAAATATCGGAGATGCTCGGTCATTCAAATACTTTGACAACACGCCATAACCTTGGTGGCATGAACCTGGATGAGACTTTCGATACAAATAAAGATCTGTCTTAAACATGCAAGGTTCACTGCAAGGTCAGGTCCATTTCAGGGTAAAACGAGAGAACAATGTAAAGCAAAACCCCAAAAAAAGCGAATCACGGACCGACAGCAGGGAGGGCCCTAATTCTATTTCACATCCGCTGCGATGCTTTCCGTCAGCCATAGGATGGACAGACTTTGCAAGTTATTTAATACAGGCACGGTTTATTTTTCGCATTTAGTGTAAAGGAGTATTAAAAAGTTAGTAAATTTATCTGTAGTAAATTTGTTCCGACTCCGACCATTCACTAAAACTATCCTCTCACCATGAACAAGCTGCCCCTGGTATCAGTCATCCTGATTTTGCTTTGTGCTTCGTCTATCCAGGCACAGAAAAAGGTAATCTTCACTACTACCCCGTCTGACGCGGGAATCTATCTTGAAAAGAATAATGAATTCACCCTTCTCGGCCAGGGTTCGTATGAGCTGAAAATCGGATCAGATGAGGTTTTTACAGTAAAGATCTGGAAGGAAGGCTTTGAACCTTTTGTGAAATCCTACACCAGGACGAATAATGGAATCCTGACGGAGTCAGTTGTACTGCAGAACCGGGTGGTTAAAATCGTGGCATCGCCCAGTACCACAGAGGTATATGCCGATAATGTCTACATTGGCAAAGGCGGTGACGAACTTGAGGTAGTTGTAAAGTATAACAACATGGTTAATCTGGAAGTGAGGGGAGAAGGTTATCAGACTGCGAGACGCTCATACTATAACATGGAGAATACTGAGATCCCGCCCCTGAAGGAGAATATTGAACTGGCAGACAGACTGGTCAAGATTCTGGCCAATCCGCCCGGATGCCAGATATCTGTCGATGGCAGGTCAGTGGGAGAAACCTCTGCCGAGGTTGTCGTTCCTAAAGGATCATGCATTACACTGAAGGTTGTCAGGGACGGATTCGCCCCGTTTGAAAAGTCATACTGCAACAAGGCTGAGGTTGCGCTTCCCCCGGTTACCGAGGAAATAATGCTGAAGGACAGGGTGGTACAGATAAACACAACTCCTGAAGATGCAGCTATCAGGGTTGACGGCAGGGCAGTGGGCAAAGGGAGCTATTCGCTGCTTGTAAAGCGTGATCAGTGTGCTGAGATTGAGGTGATGAAAGACGGCTTCGACACAAACAAAAAGTCATACTGCAACAAGGCTAACATGAGTGAGCCCCCTGTTACGGATCATATTAGGCTCGCAGAGGACGAGGCCTGGCTGTCATCGATCAGAAGCGATCAGGCAAATGTCAACTTCTCAATTCCTGTTAATTCCAGTCTCGGAAATGATGCGGCCTGGAAAATAATCGGGCAGATTGTAATGGAGAAATTCGATGTGATTGAAATCAGTGATCCGGTTACAGGTTACCTGAGGACTGCATGGAATGTGAAGCTTTTCGGAAACGGTAAGACCATCCGGACCCGTTGTATAGTGAAACTTGGGAATTCAAATCCGTTACGTTACGTAATCAAAATCGTGAGCGAGGAGAGCATTGTTCCGGGTACCAGTGTCAAGGAAGACGAGAACTTCAAGGAATGGGACCGGATCCTGAATACCTATAAGGATATAATAGGAGAAATTCAGGCAAGGATCAACTGAACATTCTATGATCGATCCTTCCTGACAGGAGATGTTTCTGGTCAGCCTGCACGCATGAAAAAATAAGGTCCGCCATTCCCGACGGACCGTATTATGTGATTATTTAAAATACATTCAGGTCAGCAACTATTGACACTTGAGGTTGGTCCTCTGTGCCTTTGCTGCCTCGGCAAACGGGCCGTAGAGTGCATTCCTGAATGACTCGCATGCAGCAGCGGTATCACCCTTGCCCACCTGGGCAACGGCAAGCTGATAGTAGAACATAGCCTTAGCCTCGGCGTCACCTGTTTCCATTTCCAGCCCTTTCTGGGCATACTCGGCTCCTTCAGTGAAGCTGTTCTTCTTGTTATAGACATCGGCAAAGAAGTAGAACATGGTTTTGTCGTCACCATATTTGGCTGCCCTGTTCAGAAGAGCCAGTGCCTCGTCGAGCTTGTTTGCGCTGTTTGCCTTTGATCCGGCTGCGCGGAAATACTCAAGAGCGGCACCTTTGGCCTGAGCTGCCTTGTCAGCATCCTTAGCGGGATCAAGCTTGGCAAGGAACTGGTCAATTGTCTGTTCGAAGAGGTCTGCCTCATCCCTGTTTTTATAGATAAGAGCCTTGTTATATATCGATGCAATGTGATCAGGATTCAGTGTCAGCACACTGTCAAATGCCAGCATTGCATTGTCATAGTCATTTGCTGTAAAGTATTCCGTCGCCATCTTGTAGTAACCGTTGACAAGGATCTTTTTCGAATTATCCCCGTGGGTTTTGCTTCCGTACTTGTCAGCCATGGTGCCTGCAAGTTTCGCTGCTGCAATTATCTCGGCAGCAGGTTTCTTTTCATTGTAGGCTGCAGCAGCCACCTTGTAGTACAATCCCGGAAGTACCTGTACCGCCTTCTGCTTAAGATCATTGGCGGTCTCGCCAACCTTGTCTGACAGTTCTACCACCTTTTCAAATGCTGTGATGGCTGCCGGCACATCAGTCTGGATCGCTTTCGCACCCTCGTTGTATACAGCTATTACCTCATTGCGGTCCTGTGCACTGAGACCGGATGTAAATATTGCTGAAACACCCAGCAGACATACTATTGTACAAAAAGATTTCACTTTCATTTTCTGTTTATTTAACGTGTTTACAAAAATCAGGCCTTTAATTAGCCCGTAAATATAAAAATTCTGGGCAATTATTCGGAATGCCTGTAATATTCACAACAAAATGAATACGGAATTTAAACAATTCATAACGATTAAGGGATCAGACAGCCATTCCGGACAGATCAGTTTGTGTTATCTGACAAATACACTTCCGCAATAAAAATGTATTTTTAAAGGTCTCAATTAATACAAGGAAATGACAGGAAAAACCGGAAAAGATGCCGAGGAGGCATATGTGCTCAGGATTGCATGGAGTGCTCACAGGGGAGCTTCACCATCTACCTCTGCGGATGCCGGAAAGCGGATACGGGATTTATTGATGCATGAGTCTTTTGTAATAACGGATACAAATCCTGACATTATTCTTTTCATGAGCGGTGGCTCGGAGAGAAGGGCCATTGAACTGGCCGATCCGGGGAAACCTGTGCTGCTCCTTAGCATCCGTGGCAACAATGCCTATGCTGCAGCCACAGAGGTGATGGCATGGATGGTAAACAATAAAAGGATCGCCATGCTGTCTGATGCTTCCGATGCGAAAGAGTCAGGTCTTTTAAGCCGTTGGTGCAGGGTGGCAGGCGCATGGGGGAGAATTCACGGATCGGCGGCAGGCCTGATAGGGGATGTATCTGAATGGCTGGTGGCTTCAGGTGTGCCAGCTCAAACCCTGACAGACAAATTTGGCATCATCCTGACAGAAATTCCGTGGTCCGGGTTGCCTGATTACTCAGCTTCCCAACCTGATCAGGCTCTGATTGAAAGGTTCAGCGACATTAACCCGAAGGGCCTTGATGAAGCCGCAAGAGTGCTGACACTGCTGCGGACGATAATCTCCGGGAAAGGTTTGGATGCCATTGCTGTGGAGTGCTTCAGCCTTGTGCAGGGGCGGAAGGTTACAGCATGCCTTGCCCTGGCTCACCTTAACGCCGAAGGAACCGTGGCGGCATGCGAGGGCGACCTTGCTTCGATGGCCGGTATGATGGTCGGGAAGGCCCTCACAGGAAGGGTTCCGTGGATGGCAAACACTACCCGCCTGACAGAAAAATCAGTGATTCTGTCACATTGTACAGCACAATTTGATCTTGTCAGCGAGGTGCGTCTGCCGTCACACTATGAGACAGGCTATTCACTGGCAGTAGACGGCAAGATAACTGCAGATGAAGTAACAATCTTCCGGTTTTCAGAGAACCTTGACAGAGTCTTCGTGACCGGGGGAAAAACAGTCAGCCGCCCGAGGATGGCAGACGCCTGCCGCACACAGGTTGAGATTGAGGTTGGTGCTGGATCGCTGCAATTGCTGAGGGATAAGCCCCTGGGGAATCATCTGCTGCTGTTGCCTGGCAATTATTCGGAGCTGCTGCTTCTGGCATGCAGATACAAAGGTATTGAAGTCATTGCTTAGCCATTCTGAAATAGAAAGTGTAATGTGATTTGAATTTTAATGATGGAGGAGATATATGATTGTCACGTGTGTTCATGTTCATGTGTTACCTGGGAGGATTGAAGATTTCAGGGAAGCCCTTAGAATGAATTATAAGGGGACGTCAGCCGAGCCAGGGAACATCAGGTTCGATCTGCTTCAACAGTCCGATGATCCGTGCAGATTCATGATCTACGAGGTTTTTGAATCAGAGGAGGCTGTCAGGCTCCATAAGGAGACACCTCATTATCTCCGTTGGAGGGATATGGTTGAGCAATGGATGGCTGAACCACGAAAGGGAATACGGTACGAGATAATTGAACCTTCAGCCAGATCCTCGTGGTGAAACCATTCAGGCTTTCCAGGATACCTCGGATTTTGTTCAGGATCGGTGCAATCAGTGAACTGCCCGCTATTGCTGAAGGCTATGGCAGGAGCATTGCACTTGTCACTGGTGTGAGGTCGTTTACAGCATCGGACCGCGCTGCCCGCCTTAACGAACAGCTGATCTCCCGGGGAGTTACGATTCACAATGTAACCGTCGCAGGGGAACCCTCTCCTGCCCTGATCGACGAGGCCGTCGGCCGGCTGAAGCGGGAAGGGATATCACTGGTTGTGAGTATCGGAGGGGGCAGCGTCATGGATGCCGGGAAAGCCATATCGGCCATGCTTACAACCGACGGGTCGGTGGCTGAATATCTCGAGGTGGTTGGCAGCCGTGAACACAGCGGCAATAAAGTGCCGTTCATTGCCGTACCAACAACTGCGGGCACGGGTAGCGAAGCGACGAAAAACGCTGTCATTTCGCGGGTGGGGAAGGAAGGTTTCAAGCGCTCACTGCGTCATGACAATTTTGTGCCGGAACTGGCACTTGCTGACCCTGAGCTGACACTTGACTGTCCGCAAGAAATAACTGCAGCTGCAGGCATGGACTGTTTCACACAACTTACGGAAGCATATCTTTCAGATAAAGCAAGCCCTTTGACTGATGCCCTGGCCATAGATGGATTGAAAGCTGTAAACCGTTCGTTACTAAGATCATATACAGACGGTGATAACATTAAGGCACGGTCAGATATGTCATATGCGGCGCTTATGTCAGGCATTTGCCTTGCCAATGCAGGGCTGGGCGCGGTCCACGGCCTCGCCGGAACAATAGGCGCCCTTCACAGCATTCCTCACGGTGCTGTCTGCGGCACCCTGATGGCCCCGGCCAATGAGGTCAATGTCAGGGAACTGCGCAGGCTGAATGAATCAGGGCATGTTCAGGGAAACAATTCCGCTTCAGGTACCTCTGCGGCACTGGCGAAGTACGCAATCCTTGGCAGGCTCTTCGCTGACGCCACCGGTAAAAATGACAGCTACTATACTGATTTCTTCATTGATTATCTGAATGCAATGACGCACCGTCTCGGATTACCCGGGCTTGCCCGGTACGGACTGCGTACTGAAGATATCCCTGAAATAGTATATCACTCAGACTGTAAGAATAACCCGGTGCCCTTATCAAAGGAGCATATGACTGAGATACTGCTTAAAAGGATATGATCACAGGAAAGGACCGAAACTAAACCACGGTCATGGAGATAAAATTCATTCTGGACGTGCATCTCGGCAGGCTTGCTAAATATCTCAGGCTTTGCGGATTTGACACGCTTTTCAGTGCTTTGTATGACGACCGGGAAATAATTGATATCGCCCTACGGGAAGCACGTGTGATAGTAACACGTGACAGGCTTCTGATAAAAGGAGCCCGGGAGGCTAAGGGTTACCTCGTTAAGTCACAGTACCATGATGAACAGCTCCGGGAAGTATTCGAAGAGCTTAAACTCAGAGACCGCGTCAGGCTCTTTTCAAGGTGTATTGCCTGCAATTCTTTGCTGGAAGATGTAAGGAAGGAGGAGATCGCAGACCGTCTGCTGGCAGATACACGTAAGTATTTCTCGGTCTTCAGGCGTTGCCCATCATGCGACAGGATATACTGGGAGGGATCTCATTATGACAACATGAAGAAGAGCCTTGAACCACTGCTGTGATTTGCAATGCCTGTTCAGATGTCGGATTTAGGTGCAATCAGTTATATTTAATAATTTTGGTGCCTTGATTAAGCCCGGGCAAATCCGGAATAATGTTGATTTAGAGAGCTCCTGTACGGATGACGTATTGAGCGGGCCGGTTCATTCACTTCAACCAGAAAAGATCTGATAAACACATGACCGAAGCATACAGAAAGGAAGCCGCTGACCTGGTCAGGGAACTGGGAGCCAATGAATTATCAGGGCTGACAACGGCGGAAGTAAAAAAGAGGCAGGAACAATACGGCTACAACCAGCTCGAGTCAAAATCCAAAAAGAGTTTTCTGAGGATGTTCCTGGAGCAGTTCCGAAGTTTCATGATAATTATACTGCTGATTGCTGCAGTCATCTCAGGTGTAGTGGGAGTGATGGAAGGAGAGGGGCTTCTTGATACGTTCATAATACTTGGAATCCTGATTGTAAATGCTCTCATCGGATCAATCCAGGAGAAGAAGGCGGAGACCTCACTGGAAGCGCTTAAGGAGCTTGCATCGCCCCTTTCCAAGGTGCTTCGCGATGGTGCCATCACTGAAATAAACACTAGGGAACTCGTCCCCGGTGATATAGTAATCCTGGAAACCGGCGCAGTGATCCCGGCTGATATAAGGCTTACCGAGGCCATAAATCTAAAGATACAGGAATCATCCCTAACCGGCGAGAGCGTCCCTGTTGACAAGATTACAGGTGCATTGACAGGAGATGATATTCCTCTCGGTGACAGGAAGAATATGGCTTTCTCGAGCGGAATGGTTACATATGGCCGCGGCAGGGGAGTTGTTGCGGCCACAGGTATGCATACCGAAGTCGGAAAAATAGCAGACATGCTTCAGCATGCCGGAGACACCGAGACGCCCATGAGCAAAAGGCTCAATCAGCTTGGACGACTACTTGGAATTGTGGCCCTTGCGATTTGCGCTGTCATATTTATAGTAGGCGTTCTCTATGGAAATTCTGTTATCAGTATGTTCATGACTGCTGTTAGTCTTGCGGTTGCAGCAATACCCGAGGGCCTGCCGGCAGTATCGACAATAGTTCTGGCAATGGGTGTTCAGCGTATGGTCAGGCGCAATGCCATTATAAGAACACTTCCTTCAGTTGAAACGCTTGGAAGTGCCACTGTTATCTGCTCCGACAAGACCGGAACCCTGACTCAGAACAGGATGACGGTGGTGGAAGCATACGTCAATCACAAGCATGATGTGATTAACCGGAGCGCACCGGGAAGCGTATTGAATAATGAGGAGAAGAAGCTGCTTTCAATTTCTGTCCTGTGTGCTGATGCAACCATGAAAGTCAACCAGGACGGAAAGTTTGCCTTTACTGGTGATCCCACTGAAACGGCACTGCTCGATTTCGGGGTTCTCTACAGTGTGTATAAGGATGAGCTTGAGAAATCATTTCCGAGGGTGGCTGAGATCCCATTTGACTCCGAGCGGAAGAGGATGACCACAGTGAACAGGATGGGAGATAAGGAGACCAGGGTTAATGTCAAGGGAGGTCTTGATGAGGTGCTGAACGTTTGCGACCGGATAATCATTAACGGAGAAGTAAGGCGGCTGGTGAATGATGATCTTGGGAAGATCCGCGAAGCCAATGAAAGTATGGCCAACTCAGCGCTCAGGGTACTGGCCATGGCCTATAAGGATTATCATGAGGCGCCGCAGCTGGTAACAATAGGACAGATAGAGAATGATCTTATCTTCATCGGACTGCTGGGGATGATTGACCCGGCCAGGCCGGAGGTTGTCGACGCCGTTGCCAGGTGCAATACGGCCGGCATACGTCCTGTTATGATAACCGGTGATCATAAGAGCACCGCCCTGGCTATTGCACGCGAAATAGGCATCTTCCGCACTGGAGATGTGGCGATTACCGGTTCCGAACTGGAGAAACTCAGTGATGAGGAGCTGGAAGCATCGGTGTATCGTTTCTCGGTCTACGCCAGGGTGGCTCCCGAGCATAAGGTAAGAATAGTCAAGGCATGGCAGAGTCATGGCGAGGTGGTTGCCATGACCGGCGACGGGGTGAATGATGCCCCTGCGCTCAAACAGGCTGACATAGGCGCTGCCATGGGCATTGTAGGAACCGATGTGGCCAAGGGTGCCGCCGACATGATACTTACTGATGACAACTTCGCCACAATAGTTTCCGCTGTTGAGGAAGGAAGGCGGATTTATGACAATATCCTCAAGGTAATCCAATACCTCCTTTCAACCAATGTTGGTGAGATCTTCCTGATCCTGGTCACCTCCATATTCAATATGGGGATGCCGTTGCTGCCTATTCATATTCTGTGGATCAACCTGGTTACTGACAGTCTTCCGGCGCTGGCGCTAAGTGTCGATCCGCCTGAAAAAGGGATCATGAACCGCAATCCCCGCAACACCAGGAAAGGGTTCATGACGGGAGGAATGGTATGGCGTGTGATTTACCAGGGAATGATGATCGGTTGCATTCCGCTGGTGTCATATATAATGGGCATGCATGACGGCGGCGAGGTACTGGGCCGTACCATGGCATTCGCCACGCTCATGTTCGCACAGCTGGTACATGTACGTAACCTGCATTCAAATGAAAAGTCATCATTCCTGTTCAATCCCCTGAAAAACAAGGCGCTTATAGGAGCAATATCTGCCTCTGCGGTGATCGGGCTGATAGTGCTGCTCGTGCCACCCGTTCGTGATGCCTTCAGTCTCGCGGTGATGGATAGCAAGCACTGGATAATCGTTATATTGATGGCCCTGGCGCCGATACCTGTTGTTGAACTGTTCAAGCTTTTCAGGATCAACGGATTAAAGAGTGACAATGCTTAGGTCCGCATGTGCGGAATGCAGATGACATGGCAGACAAAGACATGGCCGGCATCAGATCCGGCAGGGAATTGCAAGGGTCGAAAATATTTGGATTCGAAAGGAATATTCTTTTTACAGGTTTGACCAGCTTTCTTACGGACACATCCGTCAAGATGATCTATTCGGTCATGCCTATGTTTTTAATGTCCATCGGTGCTTCGAAGGCGAGCCTGGGACTGATTGAAGGCGTTGCCGAGAGCACCGCTTCTCTGATCAAAGCCCTGTCCGGATTCTGGAGTGACAGGATAGGGAAGAACAAACCCTTCATGCTGGCCGGTTATGCACTGTCAGCCATTATACTTCCGTTTTATGCCCTTGTGATCTCTCCGATGCAGGTGTTGCTGCTCAGGTTTGCCGAAAGATTCGGCAAGGGAATCCGGACAGCGCCCCGTGACAGCCTTATTGCTGGTTCTGTAACCAATAACGAGACCGGCAAGGGATTTGGCCTGCAGAAGGCGATGGACAACAGCGGCGCTATTGCAGGCCCGCTGATAGCTTTTGCCATCCTCAGCCTCTTCCCGGATAACTACCGGCTCATCTTCCTGATTGCCGGGTTACCTGCACTGGCAGGAGTTTTCGTCATAATATTCGGGATAAAAGAGGCGAAGAAGAACAAGACTGAACTGATAAGGAAGTTCCGTTTCGGGGATTTTTCGAAACGGTACTGGTTCTTTCTGGCAATCATCTTTATTTTTACCCTTGGCAACTCAACTGATGCGCTGCTTCTTGTCAAAGCCAATGAAGCAGGGATAAAAGTCGCTTTCATACCGCTGGTTTATCTGATAACCAATGTTGTTTCAGTCATTGCTGCAATTCCTGCCGGAATGCTCTCTGACAGGATCGGGAAAGAAAAGCTGCTCATTGCAGGATTCCTGATCTACGCGGTTGTTTATTTCCTTTTCGGTACGGATGTGGGGGAGGGAACTCTGTTTATTCTGTTTGCACTTTACGGATTGTATTCAGCAGCAACTGACGGTATACAGAAAGCTTTTGTTGCTGATGTGGCAGACGCCAACAAGAAAGGGACGGCGCTCGGCATCTACAATGCGATGCTCGGAATAACCCTTCTTCCTGCGAGCCTTATTGCAGGTTTTCTTTATGACAGGGTCAATTCATCGGTTCCATTCATGTTCGGTTCAGCCATGGCTCTCCTGGCCGCCATTTTGATGATAGTCTATATGATGACAGGAAGGAGATCAGGCAGTAGGCAGTAGGCAATAGGCGGTAGTGCAGTTTGCTTATAATCAATGATATAGATCGCAAGACTGCAAGACTGCAAGACCGCAAGACCGCAAGACCGCAAGACCTTGAGACCGCAGGACCGCAAGACCGCAAGACCGCAAGACCTTGAGACCGCAGGACCGCAAGACTGCAAGACCGCAAGACTGCAAGACCGCAAGACTGCAAGACCGCAAGACTTAAGACCTTCAGACTTTCAGATATTAGAACATATGAAAACACAAATTCATTTCATCACTGCATTCCTCGTTGCACTCGGCCTTTGTACTTCCATGCAGGGCCAGGTCAGGCTTCCCAGGCTCATCAGCGATGGTATGGTGTTGCAGCGTGACACTGAACTGAAAATATGGGGATGGGCATCGCCTGGCGAAAATGTCGTCATAGAATTTGCCGGGAAACAATACACCACCAGGACTGATGGTTCCGGCGATTGGATGATAATGCTTCCTCCTATGCAGGCCGGGGGACCTCTCACTATGACGATAACTGCAAGCAACAAGCTGACTATCTCTAATATTATGATTGGCGACGTGTGGCTCTGCTCCGGTCAGTCGAACATGGAATTGCCGGTCAGACGCGTAAGGCCTCTCTATGAAGCTGAGATTGCTGCAGCGGAAAACAACCTGATCAGGTCATTTACGGTTCCAAAAACATTTGTTTTTACTGGCCCGCAAAATGACCTGCCAGGAGGCAAATGGGTGGCAGCCAGCCCTGAGACGGTTCTTGACTTTTCAGCCACCGCGTGGTTCTTTGCCAGGGAGATTAATAAAACATACGGCGTTCCTGTCGGAATTCTGACGTCTGCATTTGGAGGCTCGCCGGCAGAGGCATGGATAAGCGGAGAGAACCTGAAAGCATTCCCGGTATACTATGATGAATTGAGGAAACTGAATGAAGAATCCTATATAAGCAATATTGAAAAGGAAGACCGCCAGCGGATTGCTGAGTGGTACAACAACCTTCAGAAGGCAGACACCGGTTACCGGATGCCGGGAGTAAGATGGTATGATGAGAACCTGAACACTGACGACTGGAGCAACATTTCCGTTCCGGGATATTGGTCAAAAACACCCCTGAAAGGCATCAACGGAGTTGTATGGTTCAGAAAAGAGATCGATATACCTGCATCTGTTGCCGGCAAGCCGGCCTCAGTTAACCTTGGGAGGATCGTGGATGCGGATTCTGCATTTCTGAATGGCACGTTTATCGGCACAATATCCTACCAGTACCCCCCGAGATGGTATAAGGTCCCTGAGGGAATTCTAAAAGAGGGAAAAAACATTCTTACAGTCAGGGTGATCAGCAATATCGGTGACGGTGGTTTCGTACCTGACAAAACGTATGAACTGACTGCCGGTGACTTCAAGATCAGCCTCGAGGGGGAGTGGAATTACAAAGTGGGGGCTGTAATGCCACCGTTGAGAGGCCAGACTTTCTTCGGCTACAAGCCATCAGGTCTTTACAACGCGATGCTGGCTCCGTTGCTCAATTACAGCATAAAAGGCATTCTGTGGTACCAGGGCGAATCCAATGCCGGGAGACCGGAAGAGTACAAAAGCCTCCTCCCGGCGCTGATCCGCGACTGGAGATACAACCTTGGTCAGGGCGATGTGCCGTTCCTGGTGGTCCAGCTGCCTAACTATATGGAGGCAAGGGAGACTCCTTATGACAGCGGCTGGGCTCTTTTCAGGGAGGCACAGGCAGAGGCGCTTAAACTGCCGGCAACAGGGTTGGTTGTCACATATGACATTGGCGAATGGAATGATATTCACCCGTTGAACAAGAAGGATGTAGGCATAAGGCTGGCACTTGCTGCCAGGAAAGTAGCTTACAGGGACAACGAAGTGGTTTCCTCCGGACCCACGTTCAGGTCAATGAAAATAAAGGGACGCAGGATATTTATCTCGTTTGACAATACCGGATCAGGACTGATTGCTCGGGGCAGCAGGAGGCCTGGCCATTTCGCCATCGCCGGCGAGGATATGCAGTTCGTGTGGGCGAAGGCAAGAATAAAAGGTGACCAGGTGATTGTGAAGAACAGGAAAGTAAAAAAACCGGTTGCGGTCAGATATGCATGGGCTGACAATCCGGTCGGAGCCAATCTCTACAACAAAGGGGGATTGCCGGCAGCACCATTCAGGACAGATCAGGCAATAGGCAGTCGGCAATAGGCAATAGTGAAAATATGATAAATTACTGATTACCTGAAGACTGGAGACCCTCGGACTTTCAGACCTTCAGACCTTCAGACTTTTTCCCCGGTAGATGCAGTGTTTATCATCGCATCTGCGGCACTGGTAAGGTTCGTACTTAACCTTCTGCCCAATGCCGATAATCCCGCTGACTGATTTCACGGGATTCATTAGGGCAGAATCGGTTAGAGTTATTCCGCAATAGTTGTCCGGGAAGAAACTGAAGAGCTTATGCTGCTCCGCAACATCCCATCCGCAGTAACCGGGACTGAACCTGTTTGTGATCTTCATGCCGGATAATGCGGCCTCTGCTCTTAGTGCCTCCTGCATTTTATCCGTGGCACCCTCTGCAATCTCCGAGCCTAACACATCATATACATAGCCGCGGAGCAGGTCGCCCTCCTTCATGCTCCGCCGGCTGCGCCCGCCAACCTCCGGCCCGGCTGTGCAGATGAAGAGCGCTGCACCTTCGGCATGCCTTAGCTGGCTGAACACAATTGGCTTAACACTGAAGTTGGTTCCACCAACCTCAATGGTTCTACTGACCGGATCAAGCCTTATGTTATCGAAGATGATATACTCCGCCCTGGCTTCACCGGTCATCAGAAGCTCTTCGGATAACTCGGCGATAAGATCGGTCACTGGTTCTGGTGCTGTTCCAGGCAGGTAGCCCATTATCCCGGCCAGGGCATCTATACCGGGAATAAGTTCTCTGTATGGATAACTTACCCTCATCAGGAAGGCTGAGTCGACTGGTAGTGCTCAATGAACCTTATTGCATAATCATCCCTGCCCAGGACAAGATCAGCAGCCCTTACGAGGCCTGTTATCTTATCCGGATTGGCTATCGGGCAGGTCAGACCGTACATTATTGACATAGCCATGAAGGCATTGTTGATGTTCTCGCGGTTGGGAAGTCCGAAGGAGATGTTGCTGGCGCCCTGTGTTATGTTGTGGCCGAGTCTCCCGTGTACCAGCCTGATAGTTTCAAGGGTCACCCGGCAGGCATTGGGATCTGCGCTGACAGCCATTGCCATCGGGTCAATAATAACATCTGCCTCATTGATCCCGATGCGGACTGCTCTTTCAATAATCTTTTCGGCAATTTTCAGACGCTTCTCCGGATCATGGGTGATTCCGTCATCGTCAAGCACCAGACCGATGATAGCCGCCCCGTACTCCCTGGCTATAGGCAGCAGTCTCTGCAGTGACGCCTCTTCGGCATTGACGGAATTAATCAGGCACTTTCCCCTGGCCACTTTCAGGGCTGCCTCTATAGCCTTCGGATTGGGTGAATCAAGGCACAACGGTATGTCGAAGCTTTCCTGCAAAGCAATCACCGCCTGCGGAAGCAGCTCCGCGTCATCCACCCCGGGATACCCGACATTCACATCAAGGACGTCAGCCATTGCTGCAATCTGTGATTTTGCAAGCTCCAGCATGTAGCTGAAATCACGGGCCTGAAGGGTGGAAACCAGCTTTTTCCTCCTGGTAGGATTTATGCATTCCCCTATGATGACAACAGGGCCATCGGTGTCAATAACAACCTCCTTTGTTACTCCTTTAAGTATAGTCTTCATTTACAGTCATTTTCATTTAAAGGCAAACAGCATGCTGCCGCCGGTACGAATATTTTGAGGGCATTCCATAAATGTATCACCCGCGGGTACCGCAGAGCGAAATAACAAATAAATCCTTAAATCAGGCCAGTGTTTTCAGGTATTCCACTGCCCCCTGGGGATCAGGCGAATAGAAATCTGCCCCTATTTTCCTGCAGAACTCTTCCGTCACCGGAGCTCCTCCCACAAGTATTTTCAGGTCCGGAAATCTCTGCCGCAGATCAGCTGTGCTCTTTCTCATGTTTTCCATGGTAGTGGTAAGCAGGGCAGAGAGACCGATGACGGCTCCCGGGTGCTGTTCGACTGCCTCGATGAAATGTTCTGTGCTGACATCCACTCCAAGATCAACAATCTCCCAGCCGGCACCTTCTATCATCATAGAGACGAGATTCTTGCCTATGTCATGCAGGTCTCCCCTGACGGTACCGATGATGAATGTTCCCCTTCTCTTTGTCTCGCCGGAGAGGTAAAAGGGTTTTATATGGGTCATTGAGCTGCTCATAGCCTTGGCAGCCATCAGCATCTGAGGCACAAATATTTCGTTTCGTGAAAACTTCTGCCCCACCCTTGACATTGCCGGTATCAGCGCTTCCTCGAGAATATCTCCCGGGCTGACACCCTCATCAAGGGCATGCCTTGTGAGCTCAAAAGCCCCCTCCTGTCCCTTCATTGCTGGAGGGTATGGTGATTTGATGTCAACCTTGCCGAATTCCACGCAAGTTGAGATCTTTTCAAGTATCTCAGTCATTTCAATTATCAATAACAATAAGCCTTACCTGCCCTGGCGGCAGGCTCTGATATAAAACGGAGGCGAAATTAGGTAAAAAGTGCCCGTGGGCGACGCCACGGACACTTTTACATGAACCAACCCTAATTAAACCCTCTAACCATATATTTGAACAAAATCAGTCGTTGGTTTTACAGATCTGAACATTCTCATCCTTTACAGGTGATCAATATCCGGGGTTCTGATAAGCTGCCTTTTCAGCAGCGCTCATCTCCAGCCCATCCAACTGACTTTGAGGGATGGGGCGCAGGTAGTGATAATTCTCAATTGTACGGGTTACAGTAACAGGTGTGTGGTCTCCAAGAGTAGGGCCACAAATTGTATAAGTATGGGCTATAGTTCCCCATTTCTGTGTACGTACAAGGTCATACCACCGAACACCTTCGCCATAAAATTCACGTGAACGCTCAGCCAGAACATAATCTACAGTTATGGTTGCCGGTGTGGCAGCAATCATATCTGCGCTATGGTCCTCAATTTTTGGGGCACTGCCATTATTGTTCCAGCGCCATTTCCCGGCACGGGCCCGAATAACATTGATCAAATCCAATGCTGTTTTCCCCGTTACGGTGGTTGCTCCCTTAACCGCAGCTTCAGCAGCTATTAAGTAGAGCTCCGAAAACTTGGCAATCGGGAAAGGACGCGTAATGCTTCCGTTAGGTTGTCCCAGACCGACTCCGTTGTCAGTACGGTAAGTTCCAATCTTATACCCGCAACCCGGATGTACAAGCCTGCTTATTGCGTTGGGAGCAATTACATAATCTGCTCTTCCCGGTAATATACCTGCTCCGATATTGCTTTTATAAAGCGAATTAGAGTAATCGATGCCACCCGGATCGCTGTCAAGGAATGTCAGTATCGGGTCACCAGGATAAACCAACATATCATTTGCATTATACAGAAAAGCATTTGAAACGCCGCCTTTATTCCAGTTGCCACGATAAACGGTTACAAAGGTCCCGTCATAGCGGGAATCATTTGTTTTGTCGGCAAATGTATTTGTGAATACTTCGATAGGAGGAGCCATACGAGTCCATGGACGTCCCAGATGCTGTTCTGCTTCACGCTGAACAGAGTTTACAGTCGACGGAGAAGCCCATGGTGTCTTTGAGCTTGTCATGGTTGTGTAGTTCCATGTCATCATCCAGCATGCAAAATTATCAGCGCCACCACCTGAGGCATAAGAAAGGCTCGCGTCATTCCAGTAGTCACTTGCCTGGGTACGGTCAGCATACAGCACTATTTCTTTGTTGCGGTCGTTTGATCCCAGGTTGACATCATAGAAATAAGGCAGCAACCCGAAAGGTCCGGGATCATCAATGGCAGCCGTTGCGATGTTATATGCCTCCTGATAATACCATGCCGCATTATGCCCGTCAGGGTCAGTGCGGGGACTAGCGGGATATGTGGGGATATTATTGGGATTTTCGAGCCACCATGCATATGTCAGGTAAGCTTTTGACAGGTAAAGACGTGCAGCTGTTTTGGTTAAAGCACCTGTTAAACGTCCGGTGGCCGGCAAATTTTCCACTGCTGCCAGCAGGTCGGGAAATATGGCTTTGGTGTAGACTTCAGGAACAGTATTGCGCACTGATGTTCTGACCGGTGAGATGTTGAACGCCAGTTCACCAGAGCCAAAGTCAAGAGGCACCCCTCCAAAGGTTTGTACAAGATAGAAGTAGTGGAATGCACGGAAAAACCTGGCTTCAGCAATCAGTGCATCGGAAATTGTGCCTACGGCGGTAGCATTTTCAATGATACCATTTGCGGTGTTTATTGCAGGGAATGCATTAGCCCAAAGTCCGCCTGCATCTGAGGCGCTGGGAGTGATAGGTCCGCCTGCCCCGGAAAGGTCCATGATCTTAAAGTTACCTGTACCTCCGCTGGCAGCCCAGGTTGCCTCATCGGTGCCGGTCAGGCCATTACTGTAAAAGTATGCATCGCCCCATAAACGTCTAAGTGTGGCGTATTCAGCAGTTAAACCTCCCATAACGCCCTCAGGGGTTTTGAAAGTCTCAGGTGTATATATAGCACGTGGCTGCTCCTCCAGTATATCAGAGCACGACGCAAACAGGAGCAACGCGATGGCTGTTCCTAAAACAGAATTTATCAGTTTACGTTTCATTACTGTTCTTTTTTAAAATGTCATATTGATACCGATCATGTAATTGCGTGTTGCAGGCGTGTTTGTGCCTATGGTCAGCAGCCTTCTGAGAGATCCGGACAAGGGCACTGCAGCATTTTCATTACCGTACGAATTGGTCTCGGGATCCATCCCGGATTCCTTCGTATACGGAGAGAACAATACAAACGGGTTCTGTACGGTTGCATATACCCTGAGTGTCTTGAATCCAGCTCTTTTAACCCACTCATTACTATCCAGATAGTACCCGAGTGTAATTGTCCGCACCTTCAAATATGATGCATCAAAGTAACCCATTGTGCTTCCATATTTTGGATTGTCGCCACCAACACCGTTTGGTTTGGGATACTTGGCATCTGTGTTATCCGGGGTCCAGTAGTCTATCCTTACGTTATTGCCCGATCTTGTGTTCAGGTTGTTCAGGTAGCTTCCGGATCCGTACAGAACGCTGTTGAGAATACCGCCATTCTTGAAGGTACCAATAATGGAGAGGTCTATTCCTTTATAAGCCAGACGGGTATTGAAGCCTCCCATAAAAACAGGCTCCATTTCAATTATTTGCCTGTCAGCAGCTGTAATTGCTCTTGCAGGAGTGGTACCATCGTTAAGGTAATCACCGGTATATTTTACCTTTATCATACCTCTATTGCCTCCCGGTTCAAGGATATTAAAGTATGGATCATCCTCCTGCCAGATACCAATATTCTCATAATCATAGATAACATCAATCGGATGGCCTACAAACCACCAGTTGGTTTCATCCTTTAACTGACCCGAAGCAAGCTCAACAAGCTTGTTGCGATTTGCGTACAGGTTCACCCCTGCTTCCCATGTCCATCCGTTAGGGTTGTCTATTATCACACCGTCAATTGAATACTCAAGACCTTTATTTTCAGTCTTGCCAATATTGGCCATATAGCTTCCCACGCCCGAGGTGGCAGGTAGCCCGACACTAAGAATAACATCATGGGTATACATTGCGTAATACTCAATAGTCCCTGACAGACGATTCTTCAGGAATCCGAAGTCCAGACCAATATTATATGTTTTTGAGAATTCCCATCCTAAAGTAGGGTTGGGCAATTCTGAAACATACATCCCCATAGAATATACTGTTCCGAAATTATAGGGTCTGGTGTTCAACAGACCAAGGGTTTTGTAAGGAGCAACGGACTGGTTGGAAGTCTCACCGTAACCCAACCTCAATTTCAGAAGGTTTATCTGGCTGATGCTCTTCATGAATTGCTCATTTGCAATATTCCATCCAACCGACACTGCAGGATAGGTATGCCACTTTTGGCCGGGAGCCAGCCTTGATGAACCGTCAGTACGGGCGGCAACACTTACCATATAACGGCTGTCATATGAATACATTACCCGGCCCATGTATGAAAGCAAGCCTGTCAGTTCATAGCTTTGGTATGAAGGATTGACTGTTTTGTCCGCTGTTGCCTGTCCCAGATTGTAGAATTGGAAGGCATCGATGGGAATATCCTTTGTCGAGACAGATGAAGAGTTATACATTGATTGCTCAGCTGAGAACATTGCCACTGCATTCACCTGATGCTTGCCCGCAAAGGTTTTATCATATGTCAGCAGGTTCTCAACTGCCCAGTTAATCGTATGTGAGTTGCTGATTGAAGCAGTGGAGTTATTAGATGGTGTGCCGCTGAAAACTCCTACCCCTGTATAGCTTCCGTTGTTACTCTGTCGGTAGTTCAGACCCAGGTTAATGCGATACTTAAGACCCTCTATCCCGGGTATTTTCACTTCACCATAGAGTGCGTTATAAGTTCCGAACGCCCTGTTCTGATCAATATACTTATCGCCTAAACCTTCCAATACTTCTCTTGTCGATACCCACTGAGCACCCGAAGTGGCCTGCATGAATCTTTGTTTCAGAGAGCCGTCTTCGTTGTAGATGTTGGCTATAGGTGAATGATCGAGGGCCAAACCAACTGCTCCGAGGTTATTCCCATTGGTAACTGAGTAATTTGTATTTGTGCTGATACCGAAACGTAAATATTTCCCGATCCCCTGATCAAGTGAACTCCGGATCGAATAACGTGTATAATCCTGAAGGGGGACGACGGCTTCGTCCCTGTAGTATCCTACTCCGAAATTATAGTTGCCAGTCTGTGTCCCACCGGTGATACCTAGATCATGGCTTGTCACCATCCCGGTCCTGTACAGCAGGTCCTGCCAATCAGTATTCACATCATTGGATTCATCCAGTGTGTTTGTGTACTGGTTTGCGGCTGCGCGCAGCGCAACAAATTCAGGTCCGTTCATCATTGGGTATTTGGCAAACACCTGCTTCATTCCGACATAGCTGTCGAGGCTTATCCGGGCCTGTTGACCGGCATAGCCCTTGCTGGTGGTAATCAGAATTACACCATTTGCACCGCGCGAACCATATATTGCTGTTGAAGAAGCATCCTTAAGAATATCTATACTCTTGATTGCGCTGGGGCTAATGTCACCAATTGACCCTGCAAATGGTATCCCGTCTATAACAATCAATGGGTCATTGCTGGCATTCAGTGAACGGGTACCACGAACCCTTATCTGCATTGCTGCTCCCGGCTTGGTGGATACCTGTGACATATCAACACCTGAGACACGCCCCTGAAGAGCCTGTGAGATGTTTGCCGACGGCACATCCCTGATTGCCTCACCACCCATTGATGCCACTGATCCTGTAACATTGCTTTTCTTAGCTGTTCCATAACCAATAACTACAATTTCTTCAAGGCCTATGTCACTCGCTGCCAGGGTCACATTGACAACTGCCCGTGATCCGACAGCAACTTCCTGTGATGTGTATCCGACAAATGAAAATACTAGCACAGGATTGGCTGTTGACACCGCTATCCTGTACTGACCGTTCGCATCTGAAAGACTTCCGTTGTTAGTACCCTTTTCCATGACAGTCACTCCCGGCAACGGGTTGCCATCGCTCTCAGTGACCTGTCCTGTAACGACTCTCTGCTGAGACAGGTTCAGTCCTTCAGGATTGGATCCTGAGGCAAATGCCGTCCCTGTATGGGCAGGAATCAGCATTGCAATGAGCGTAAAGCTCAAAAGTAGTTTTCCAAAGTACTTTTTTAAAATACCCGGAGTTAATGGATTTTTAATCATACGATTTTGGTTTTAAGGTTAAATTTCTGGGTTTTATGCGGGACTGACTTATTTAAGTCTCCCCCCCTGATCATTCAGGATGCAACATCCCTGCTTCACGAGGAATTTTCATTTGTTCGCATGGCTGGTAATTTGTCTGATGTATTATTATTAAGGTCAAACTATCAATAATCATCCTTCTTACCTCAGTGACAGATCCCCAGTAAAGCCTTGGCACAATCCTTATTACTGCCACATTTCAAACAAAACCCTGAAACTCTTTCTTTGGAAAATGGTCTACAACATGGTAAATATAATAAATTTTTTTAAAAATGCAACCGATTTCATAGTAATTATATTTCACCTTCTGTAGTAAACATTTACTACATTTAACTGGAATTACCTCCCTCCTTTAAGAGGGCATTGTCTGCTACGTTGATGACAAGGACCGGTGGTGTAGATTTAACCGATTGCCCGGGCAGGATGGTTTTATTGCTTTGAATGAAGAGACGATGAGAGAAATTGTGCCTGTAACACCGGGCCTGTCATCAGAAAGTGATACTCCGGCCGAGGTTGACCGGATAAAATGAAGTTAAGATTAACTTACACATTATCAAGATGAAAACATCAAAATGTAGATTAGTGCTGTTTTGTATTCTGACATTCCTGGCAGCTCCGTGTCCGGCACAGGTGATTCCGGTCGAAAACCTGACGGATGAAGGTTCAAATCTTAGTGAATTCCGTTATACCAATCCTGTCACCAGGGATACCGGCATATCAATGAGGGATCACTATATAA
>CAZOHL010000027.1:0-1339 GCA_964579645.1 uncultured Rikenella sp.
TGTGCCCCACTGGTCAACGGCAATCTTTTCAGTGGTTGTCAGCCAGACATTACGATAGATGCCGGAGCCCGAATACCACCTTGAGTTAGGCTGTGCGGAGTTGTCAACCCTGACAGCGATCACGTTATCCTCCTCACCATACTTAAGCCATTGGGTAAGGTCATATCTGAACGAGCTGTAGCCGTAAGGTCTCTTACCCAGGTAATTTCCGTTTATCCATACCTCGCTGTTGCGATAGACACCGTCAAATGTTATGTAAGTCATCCGCTCCTTATCTGAGGGGCTTACCCGAAAGGTTTTGCGGTACCATCCCACACCACCCGGCAGAGCTCCTCCTCCGGGTGAGGCAGGATGCTTCTCGCTGAATTCACCCTCAATGCTCCAGTCGTGCGGCAGATCAAGGGTTCTCCAGCCGCTGTCGTCAAAACCGGGTTGTGATGCTTCAGCTGCATCAGCCAGGTCAAACTTCCATCCCTCGTTGAAACTGACATGAGAACGTGGCACAGGCTGTGAACAACCCTGCAGCAAAACAGCAACTGCGACCGCAAAAAGCAGTCCTGACATTTTTATTCTTCCCTCCATAACAGTATTTCTTTTATTTCAGTCCCAGCTTTGTCCTGATCCATTCCATCTTTGCATTATAGAAGTGATCCGGGAGTCCGTGACCGGCATACGGGTAAACTATATATTTCTTCTCAGAATTTACAAGGTTGAAAGCGGCGAAGTTGATGTGAGGAGGACAGACCTCATCCATCAGTCCTGCTCCCATTATCATGGGCGCCTTTATCATGTGGGCCAGGTTTTTTATGTCAAAGTAGCTGAGCGTATAATAAGCCTGGTCCCATGTGAGTGCTTTTTTGTTTTCGACAAGGTCAATGAACTCATTGGCGGGCCAGTTTGCCACCCTGAAGTAATCACGGAAGTCAGAGAGGAACGGCACCTGGGGTGCGCAGACTGCGATCCTGTCGGCAGCCAGTGCTGCGGTGGCGAAGGTGAGTGCTCCGCCCTGGCTGGCTCCCTCGACAGCTATCCGCGAGGCATCAACCTCGGGCCTCGAGGAGAGGAAGTCGATTCCTCTTACACAGTCCATATATGCTCCCCGGTAGATGTACTTTTCCTTGTCTCCCAGGTTTGTGAGTATATATCCCGGGAAGCCCGGGTTCACATCGTCTATGCTGTTGCCATGGCCCCTTATGTTCAGGGCGAATCCTATTATGTCATCGCCGTAGTTCACATATGAAGGCACCTCAACGGAACTGTAACCGGGCATCTGCATGATTGCAGGATAGCGGCCGGGTTTCACAGGCACGCGGTACCAGCCTCTGATGAGGGCATTGCC
>CAZOHL010000027.1:1439-31000 GCA_964579645.1 uncultured Rikenella sp.
ACCTCCTTGTAGTCATTGTGAAATTCGTCGCCGAAGTCAGTTGCAATCTTAAGAGTCAGTGCGCCCCTGTATTTCTTTTTGAACTCATTCCGGAGCGTAACAGGTATTTCCGCATCCGACGATCCCTTCAGAATCATATCCTCCTGTGCGAATGCAGTTCCGAGGGTGAGCAGGTCAGGGTTTCCCCTGTTAGTGAGCTCAGCCGGACCGCCATACAGGCCGCCGTCGCCCCCGGCGTCATAAACGCGGACAGCGATTGTGTTCTTCTTACCCCAACTCACATATTCAGGAGGTATCAGGTATGAGCGCTGCACATCGTATGCACCGGCATAGTCAGGTGGCATCTTGCCTGTGGCGCCTACCTTATGGCCATTGAAATAAGTCTCATCAGCATCATCTATCTTCCCGAGGTTAAGCATCAGGCCATCATACTTTTCAGCATTCTTTTTCATTGAAGCCGGGACAACCACCTTAACCCTGTACCAGGCGAAGCCGTCATAGCCCTGATATCCCTGTTTCTCCCATACGGTGAGGGGTGAGATATTATTCCACCAGTATTCGTTCCTGGCAGAGTCAATATATTCCGGCTTATCACCCGTAAGAAATTTCCACTCGGCCGGTACAATGCTCTGAGCCACGGCAGTTGTTGCAAGAAGCAGCAATCCTGTCATGACAGTGATAACTTTTTTCATTCCCACAATCATTTGAACTGTTTATCTCAGTTATTCCTCAACATCATAAATTACTCAAACTTAACCTTTATTTCCTGACCAGAGTATTTCACCGATTTGTCGGGGGTTTTTCCGAAGTCAAGCCTTACAGCCTTACCTTTGGATACGATGATTACATTTATTGTCCGCTCATGGAGCATACCCTGATATTCTCCTTCCCTGTTTCCGATTGTCAGGGTGCGGTCAGCCTCGGTCCATGTCATAGGGATCAGGGTATAAGCACCTTCCTCGTAATTATAATTGTCACCCTCATCCTCGTAAAGCGTAAAGCTGCCATCGGCGCCTGTATAAATCCATAATGAAAGGGGATCAGCCTCCTTCTCGTCAGCATACTGAATGTCAGGCCCGGTCGGGATAACCGATCCTTCCCTTGCGAACAGCGGCATCCACTCATAGGGCGCTTCCGCCTCTGTCACCGTCCCTCCGGGATAATGCCTTCCCGTACGAACGTCATACCATCCATACGCTGAAGGCAGGTAAACTTTACGCGACCTTGCCCCGTACTCAGTAACGGGATTGACCATAAGTGACGGTCCGAACATATACTGATCCGCTATGTCAAACACGGCTGTGTCAAGGCTGAAATCCATTGTCAGGCCTCTCATTATTGTGTAGTCATTGAGCCACGCCTGTCCCGCGAGTGAATAGATGTATGGCATAAGCCTGTATCTCAGATGGTTGTAATCAACCATTGTCTTATAGGCTATATGGTTTTCGGGGGCGGTATTGTACATCTCCCTGTACGGGAATTCACCGTGCGAGCGGAAGAGGGGTACAAATGCCCCGTACTGGTGCCAGCGGGTCATCAGCTCACGCCATTCGTCAAGGTCAGCAGGGGACGGATTGTGGTAGCGGCTCTCCACTGAGAAGCCTCCGATGTCCATGGTCCACCAGGGGATCCCTGACATCGAAAAATTCAGTCCGCAGGGGATCTGAGCAGCCATGTCATGCCACCTGGCCGCAATGTCACCGCTCCAGTTTGCTGCAGAATAACGCTGCAGGCCCGCAAAGGCAGACCGGGTGAGAATGAACACCCTGTTTTCAGGATCGGTGGCATGCTGCCCTTCGAAGACGCCCTGTGCCTGTACCAGGGAGTATGCATTGAAGTACCTGTCAGCTGACCCGAGAGCTGTCGGGTTCATAAGGGCCTTGCGCTCATCCATCGGGTAGTTGGAGATGATGTCAGGTTCAGTCGCATCAAGCCACCATGCGTCTATGCCCTTGCTGTAGAGAGCCTTGTTGATCTGGTCCCAGAAAGCTGCCCTGGCATCGGCATTGAACGCATCGTAGAAGGTTGAAAGATACCCGATCCAGTCCTTACGTTCCTTCTCAACGTTACGCATGTACAGATAACCCTTGCTCTTCATGGTCTCGTAGTTCTCTGTGCCCACGTAGTATTTCGGCCACACCGAGATCATTATTCTGGTGTTCAGGTCATCATGGAGTGTCCTGATCATTCCGTCAGGATCCGGGAAACGGGTTGCATCAAACTGGTGATCACCCCATTTGTCTATGGGCCAGTATTGCCAGTCAAGTACGATGTTGTCAAAGGGTATGCTCCTCTTCCTGTATTGCCTGACTACATCCAGCAACTCCTCCTGGTTTGTATATCGCTGACGGCTCTGCCAGAATCCCATGGCCCATTTCGGCATTACGGGAGCCTTCCCGGTAACGGTACGGTACCCGCTTATGACCTCGTCCATGCTGTCGCCGCTGATGAAGTAATAGTCAATCTGATCGGCCACCTCCGACCAGAAAGAAATGCGCTGCTGCTCTTCGGCATCGGGAGGGGTGAGATACCTGAGGGCGATATAAGATTCCCCTCCGTCAGGGATCCATTCTATTTTCAGGGGATAACGTCTGCCCTGCTCAAGGTTCATGGTGAAATAGTTTGTGGAGGCATTCCAGCACTGGCGCCAGCGGTCAAAGAGAAGCCTGCCGTCAATCCAGAGCTTTGCATAGCCTGCTGAGTTGAACATGAACTTGAAAACCCCGGATGTGTCAGGTTCAAATTCTCCCTCCCAGGTCACCCTGCCATCAGCAAGGTTAAACCCCTCCGGAAATTTTGCAAGATCAGGAATGAACTGGTAACTTATCTCCGGTTCATTACGGGTAGTGAAGACTTTCGTGCCGTTCTTTCTGTCAGCGTAAACTGCCGTAAGTCCTCCCGCAGTACCCTGATTGTCATATAGTTTGAGTGATGAAAGTTCGTTCCAGTCGCGGATATCGCCGTATTTTGTCCTGGAATTATTATCCCAAAGGATACCGTAATTGCGGTTCGAGATGATGAACGGGACCACTGCCAGTGTATTATACTGGAACAGGTCCGCATCTTTCCCCTTAAGGTTCATGAATGATGTCTGGTTGGCGCCAAGGCCGTAAATTGCCTCGTCTGGATAAGACTCGAACTGCTGCCTCACTGTATAACCTTTCTCGTCCGTTGCCATTACAGGCATGAAACTCCTTCCGCCGCCCTCCTGCTCCGACAGGAAAAGCGTTCCTTCATTATCGGTGAATGAGACCTCTCCAGTTTTCAGTGAGACCTGTGCGCTGAGCGATGATGTATTGACTGTTACATGTCCGTCACCTTTCTCGATTGTAAAATCCACATTTTCATCAGGCTGCGCCACAGCCATAAGGCTGGCTGTTTCAGGGAACTCTCCTGAAGGAACAGCAGAAACCCTGATTATCCGCTCATTTATTACTATAAGTCTTACTGCCTGGCCAGGATGGTCAGACTTGCCGTTCAGCCTTATGATCACGCAGTTGTCAGTCCGCTCGTAGGGTGTATGGGAGCACGACTGGTTTGCCAGGGCTGCGGTGAGTGCTGCCACAATTGACAGCGCAGCCAGTAATCGTCCCGTCTTCATAGCCTGTTATTATTTGATTACCAATTTCCTTGTTACTAAGTAGTTATCTCCGGTTATTGTTACCAGGTAAATGCCCGGGGTAAGACCGGTGCCAATTGTAACCTCATTGTTTCCCCTCCCTGTTTCCTTACCAAGCAAGAGGTTTCCACGAAGGTCGCATATCTCTATCCTGCTTACATGATCTGGCATACCGGTGACTGTGAAGTTACCGTCGGAGGGATTGGGCCAGATTGTGACAGCATCATCAGACCTTACAGCATGTACGGTGGTCACCTCATTGTTGACGGCCAGCTGCCTTGTGCCCGGTTCAACCAGCAGGTAGACGGCTGAGAGCGGAGGAAGGTTTATCCTTATCTCATCACCAATCACAACTGCATCGGCCTTGAGTGATTCATAGCTGTCAGGCCCTCCCGCCGCCAGGGTGCCTCCGGTACCGTTGATAAATACCTTCCTGGAAAAATCCTGCCCATCAGTGCCTGTCAGCGTATAGGTGTAGAAGCGGTCGCCAACTCCGAAATCCTTCAGGTTAAGGCGAACGACTTTGCGTAACTTCGTTGTGTTGACAAGAGATGCTCCGATATGTCCTGAACTGAACCCGGTAGGTGTAATAACCACTCCGGGAGCTCCGGTAACAGTCGATTTCAGCAGTACATCGCCTGTATGCCGGCGCATGTAATAGAGATGATAGAAGGCAGGGTGAGGCGTGTATTGAGGTATTTTGGGTGACAGGGGATCAGCGGGGTCGACAGGTTCATTGTATGAATACATTCCATGGTCATTACCGTTATCCCATCCGTTGGCAAGGTCCCATCGGCAGGCGGCGCCATAACCTGTCCTGATCATCTCTCCTGTGGCGAGCACTGCCTGCATTCCGTTGGCGTGCGAGACCGGCTGTTTTGACCCGACTGCAAAGATGTTGTATTCTGTCAGCGCCACCGGAAGCTCCGGCATACCGGCGGCCGAAACCGTATTCCGGACATAATTGATGTAGCCTTCCGTGTTTCTGTAGGAATTCAGTACAGTTGCCACATCAGAGTTTGTGTTCCACGGGGTGTAATAGCTGTGGACAATATAAAAGTCGGCAATATCACCCACCTGTGCTGCCACGCCGGTATTCCATGATGAATTTGTTGAGGCGGCTTCAACCATCACCACGCCAATCTTTATTTCATGGCCGGTCTCCGCGGCTGCAACCCTCATGGAATCAATGAAAACCCGGCAGTGTTGGCCGTAGAGCTGTGGAGTAATATACTCCGGCTGACCGTCCTTGTTGAGTGACCGGTCAATGCGGTAACCTGCCTCCCAGCTGCCGAACACCTCGTTACCTATCTCCCAGAATTTTGTCCGGCCGTTGTCATACCGCACCCAGTCAGCTGCCATATGTGCAGCCTGAGCCACGGGATTGGCGCTGGTGCCGTACCTGGCGTACCCGTAATTAACGGTGAGCATCCCTGTAAGGCTGGCCTTGCTCAGTATGCTGTAGAATGAATCGACATCCATTGTCCAGTTTTCCGGACGCTGTCCGTACCAGGGCCAGTTTTTATTATTTGGATCATTGAGAAGAGCCTCCGGCACATCGGGCGGCCGCTGATTGCTGCTGCGGTTCCAGAAGAAGGCATCTGAGGTACTTCCTCCCGGCCCGCGCATAACTCCCTGATCACGGTTGGCGATGTTCTTCATAAGGGTGGCATTGTCTGACATGGGTCCTGTCCACAGATTGGCATTGTCGCCGAAGAGGTACGGTGATACAAGCGTGACAGTGTCAGCACAGTCAACTGTAACGGAAACAGTAACCGGATCGGTCACTGCCGCAACTTCGGCAAAGTCAGGCACAACGGCTATGCGCGGCTTCCATCCCGCCATGAAGAACCCCTGAGGATAAGCGCTGTAGTCAGGCTCGTCGCTCAGGGGATAGTTTTTCAGGTCCGGCATCTCGTCAAGAGTCACAACATAATCATGTGCCATCACCTTCTGCCAGTGGCTTAAAGGGTTCTTTATCCCGTCACGGATGAATGAGCCGTACCAGGGCATGAACCATGACCAGTGAGCCCTGTCAGCCACGAGCATGTCAGGGTCAGGAACAGGGCCGTTCTCGCTGAGAGTTATCAGCTTTTTTCCTCCGAACTTTTCCCTGATAGCATCGTAAGTCAGCAGCTGTGAGCTGAAGTCGCCGTCGGCGGCATAAATGTCAGCTCCGAGGATATCCACATATTCGTCGCCCGGGTACCATTCAAGGCAGTCCGGGGCGGCATCGGTTGTCCAGACCCAGATAAGGTTTTTCAGTCCATGGTAGTTAACCAGGCGGTCAAACATAAGCCTCCAGACAGCCTTGCATGGTTCAGGCCCTTTGGCACCCCACCAGAACCATCTGCCTGAAGCTTCGTGAAGAGGCCTGAAGAGGACGGGTATGTGATCATTGTTAAGCTGCTTCAGGTATCCGGCGATTATGTCAATGTCACTAAGCATGGCCTGGTATTCGGCCGATGTGGTTTCGGAAATCTTTGAAATATCAAATTGAGTGTCCGCAGTATAGAATGCCTCCGTTGCCCGTGAGGGATCACGCCAGTGCCAGCAGATGGCCACCAGGCCATTCCGGTTGTACCAGTTCCGGGCCTCATTCACCACAACCGATTTGTCAAACCAGTTGTAATTGCGGGTATGGTTCATGAAGTCAAGACCGATGAGGGCAGGGTATTTGCCGGTTTGGGCAAAGAGCCATTCAGCCTCCTCCTTCGCGTTGAGGCTCATGGCGCCTGAGTGAATCCTGTGGGTGAAGCTGTCCATGAGGTAGCTCCAGAGCATTCTCGTCTCCATATGAGGGGATGGAGCTGACAGACTGTAAGGCAACTGAACAGTGACCTCCGGCTCTGTGTTTGGTTCAGTGCGGAAATAGTCCAGCAGGAACCAGCCCCAGCTCTTTGTTATCGAAATAGTGTTGCTTCCTTCCTTAAGCCAGACTTTTCCGCAGGAGATCTCAGTGAAGCCGGCTGACGCCGGGAAAGAGGCCTCCGTACTGTTCCCGTTAATTGTGAGGATATTCTTTTTGTCACCGTAAGGTCCGGCATAACCAAGGTAAAGGTTGTAATATCCGCCGGCGGCGAGGTTAAAGGCAACGGATACCCTGTCGCCGTCATTCTCAAATCTCCCGGTATAGCCGGTACCTGAATAACCGGCAAGAGTAGTCATCACCGAGACTGTTCCTGTAAGTGTGCCGCTCTCAGCTTCGTATTTCATGCCCTGGGCGAACCCCGCCGTACGGCATACGCCAAGTAACAATATGAATGCCAGCAGCCTGGAAGCAAATGCCATAATGTAAATCAGTTACCCTGTTTTTAAATACAAAGGGTATCTCAATTTAATGATAAAATCTGAGATACCCTTTGCTTCAGGTTTACAGGAAAATCAAATTAGTTCATCGGTTCAAACCGAACATTGTCAATTCCCATGTTAACTTTTACAGAGACGCCATGGCTCCAGATCATTCCAAACTCAGCTCCGCCGACAGCGGGATCAGGAATGACTGCTCCTCCGTCAGTCTTGAATCCGGTCAGCGGACATGTAACAGTGATCCATCCGGTGGTCTTGAATCCTCCGGCGACACTGTTCCATGGCTGGAAGTGATAATAATAATCACCGAACCTGATCCTGAGGTCTCCTTCGAAGATCGTTTCGCGAACGTTTATATCAAACCTGACTGCCCATGTATTAACGTCCACACCGGTGGTCACAAAGTTGTTGCTTCCGTTGCGGAAGAAGAGGCCGTCCCACCAGCCAGTGCCACCCATTCCGTTGATATTCCAGTATGGCGTACCGTCTGCTGATGTAGCCGGATCATTAAGAATACCACTTCCGATGGCATTGCCCCACCATGAGTCTTTCCCTGTTCCGTTGAAGTCAAAGAAGCAGAAGGTCTGGTTCAGTACCGGGTCTGTGCCGCCAAAATAGAGAGCAGGGAAGAATCCTTCTTCTCCCTCGTAAGTCACCAGCTTTATTGTACCTGTTCCAAAGGTTACATCTTCGGGTACATACACTTCGATCCGTGTGTCTGTCTTCGATCCGTAAGCAGTTGCTTTCTTGTCTCCCGGGAAGATCAGTTCCTTAACAAGAAGCATATTGGTGCCATTGATTGTCAGTATCTTGCCCGGCTCACCCCGTGTTTCGGTATAGGAGCCGAAAGTCGGGAGATTGGCAAGCAGTGTGAAGTCGATTGCAGATACAACCTGCGTACCGTTCTTTGTCACAATAGTAATCTTCCCCGTCTTGGCTCCCACAGGCACAGTAACGGCCAGGGAGGTTCCGGTTCTTGTCCCGATTGTACCTTCCAGCCCGCCGTTAAAAATAACCTTTGTCACCAGGTCAAGGTCCGTACCTGAAAGGGTGATCGTTGAATTGGCCCTTGCTGAAGTGGGACTGAATGATGAAAATGCCGGAACGATCATAGTAAGGTTGGGGCCTGCAATCTCCTTGGCAGCCTTGGTGACGAAAGTCACAACTCCGTCAACAGCGTCATCGGGAACGGTGACAAGGATCTGTGTGGCTGTTCCGCCTGCCTTGATTGTTCCCTGCTTGTTGCCGCCAAAAATGACATGATCAACCAGGTCAAGGTTCGTGCCGGTGACCGTTATGTCCTGTCCGTTCTTGAGAGTCACAGGTGTGACCGATACTGTCGGGACAACCATTACAAGGTCTGTTGCCGTGCTCACCTCGACACCTGATGCTGGTACCAATATCACCTTGCCGTCTTTTGTATCTGCAGGGACAACCAGCACAATCTGGGTGGCTGTACGTGACACGAAGTTTGCTGCCTCAATCACCTTGCCACCTCCAAGCTTAACAGAAAGCACCAGGTCAAGATTGGTTCCTGCAATGGTGAGGTTGGTTCCTGCCTTAACCGGGTTCGGTGTTACAGTTGTGAAAGCCGGAAGGGTAACCGTGAGGGTACCTGTTGAATAAACAATGATGGGCTCCTCGTCACCGTTGGAGACGGCTATCTTGCCGGTCTGTGCCGTTGCCGGGATCGTTATTTTGATTTCGGTGCGGCTGTGGCTGATGAAGTCATCTTCAGTCACCGTTATCCGGTCAGTGAGAATCACCTCCTCCACGAGGTTCAGGTAATCACCC
The DNA here is from genome assembly GCA_964579645.1 of uncultured Rikenella sp. GTDB lineage: Bacteria > Bacteroidota > Bacteroidia > Bacteroidales > VadinHA17 > SR-FBR-E99. The sequence continues at coordinate 10,162 of CAZOHL010000027.1, forward strand.
GTGATAGTCAGCTCGTCGCCCGCCTTGACTGTTGCGGGGGCGAAGCCGGCGATTGAAATGGGTTCCGAAAAGCCGATTGTGGTTTTTGTAGTGATGTCACCGTCAGGAGTTTTCAGTACCACATAACCTGGTACGGCTTCCTGGGGTACAGTGAGTGTCAGCAGGCGGGCTTCCTTCTTTGTAAATGAATTAATTGTGATGTTGTCAGGCAGTATCACTGCCGTCACCTTGTCAAGATTGAGCCCGATGAATTTAAGTTCAGCTCCCCTTGCGATGGGCATTGGCCCGAAGCTCTGGAGAATCACCTTGGTTTCTTCCTCTTCCTTCCCCTCGCATGAGGTGAACAGAAGACCGGCACCCGCCACGCAGATTGTCGCGAAGAGCAGTGCCCAGTTGCGGAATTTTGATTGAATCTTATGCATTGCAATTCTTTTTTCAGTTGATGTTACTTCGGTACAACGCGTATGTTGTCTATACAGATGTGCGGATTGCAGTCCTTGCCTGCCACGCCTCCGTGCCAGACATAGAATGTAAGACCGCGGATCATGTCAGCTGTAAGCTTGTTGGCACTGACCGAGCCGTCGAAGCTGTAATTGAACTCTGACAGCGGGTATGACACGGTGATCCAGCCGTCTGTCTTAAATGTGCCGGTTGCCTTCCATGGATTCCATACACCCCTGGGCACTGATCCGTCTGCAATGTAGCTGTTTGATCCAGTTACAGAGTATGGAGTGAATATCATCTGCAGTGCACATGATTCCCATGCTTCAACAACGTTTATCTCGAACTTGATCTCACCGTCTTTAAGTTCCCCGGTATAGACAGGCGCATCGGGTCTGCCGTTTGCCTGTGGCCAGAGGTTGAAACTGAATCCGTCCTCGTTCCAGGTTGTCCCGGCACCGCCTGCCAGTGCACCGGAAAACCTTACATAATTGCCAGAAATTCCGGCCGGGTTTGAATTGCCCATTACTCCCGAACGCCATCCGCCGGCAGCTGTCAGGTCATCAAAGTTCAGGATTATGTTCCTGTCATCGCGGAAGAAGAACCGTGAACGGGTTGATCCGTAAAGTGACTTGACCTGTATCTGGCCGGGGCCTACTCCTGCCGGAACCGTTACATGGATTTCGTTTATTGTGGAGCTCACTATTGTTCCTGGCACGTTTCCGGGGAACAGCACTGTAAGAGGAGAAGCAGGGTCATCAACGAAATAGTTCCCCTTAATAACTGCCGTTTCGCCGTCAGCCACATACTCACACACCATCCTGTCAACCAGCGGAGCAGGAACATCAACGCCAAACGTGTACTTCAGCGTATCCTTCTTGTTCATGTTGATCAGGTACATGTAGTTTGTAACCGTTGAAGGGATCACCTGGGGTACTGAAACGATTATCGTGGTAGGCGTGACCAGGTTGGGGTTCAGCCCCGACTTCTGGTCATTGAACCAGACCTCGTCAACATTGCCGAGGTTCCGTCCTATGATTACAATATTGTCACCCATGAATGCATGGGCCACAAGTGAGTCTGACTTGGCCGGATCTGCCTTGCGGATGTAGAAGATCTCAGGCATCGGCATATCGTCCTCGTTGCCCTCGCATGCCTGGAACACAATTCCTGCGGCCCCCGTCAGGAGCAGCAGCAATAATGCTGATAATGTATTGTTTATTATCTTTTTCATATCAGGTATCGTCTATTTTGTGTAATAGGGTTCCGGATCTTCGTTAAGCAAAGGATCCTGAAGCACTTCCGAAGCAGGTATCGGAAGGAACATCTTGTCCTCGGTAAAGTTTGTTACGCGGTACGGGTTACCGGGCATTGTGCCTCTGTTCTGAGCTTCGATTATCTGCTTGGCCTTTGTGAAGCCCTGACGGGTGATATCAAACCAGTAATCACCTTCGAAGGCGAACTCTACCCGACGTTCCTTCATGATATCATTCAGTGTAAGAACCTCTTTTACGGGAAGTCCGGCCCGCAGTCGGACCTTGTTGAATGCTTCAAGTGCAGTTGCGTCGCTGGTTGTTGCTGCTTCTCCCAGGGTTGCCTCGGCATAGATAAGGAGGATGTCAGCATAGCGCAGCATCATGAAATTGATGCCTGTGTTCATGCCAATGACCTGCTCACCGCCATATTTCTGCCCGGGACCGACAACATACTTGGCTATTGTTGAACGTGTTCCGTTCATTGAGCCTCCCTGACGGGTATTCTGAATTGTATCGTACTTGTAGCCGTCCTTCATGAACTCATTGTATGCCGCGTCATCTGCAGAGTATGATCCGTCTGCCTGTGGCAGCTTCTGAGGTTTCCATGCCGGCATTGTCCAGCCATGTTCCATCATCGAACCGGCGCGCCTCTTGTCATTGGGCTCGTATGCTGCCCTGAGGTCAAGTGAAGGCCTGAAGAGCTCCCACATGTTTGCCTCATCAGTCTGGAGGCTTCCGGGGCCGCGGTCAGGATTGAGCTGGTTGCCTGATCCCCAGGGGTTCATTGTGCACTGATGCTGAACCGCGAACAGTGTTTCTATGTTGTTGTTGTTGGCGCTCGAGTTGAACATTGCGCGGTAATCGGGGAAGAGATCATACTGCCCTGATTCCATTACCTCCCACGCCTTTGCCTTGGCATTTGCATAATCCTTCTGATAGAGATACAGTTTTGCCATCATCCCTTTTGCCGAATACTTTGTCACCCTGCCGGGGACATCGGTTTCGGGAAGCCCTTCCTCTGCAAGCTGCAGTTCCTCGAGGGCGAAGCGCAGGACATCTTCCTGGAAATAACGCGGGATGCTGAAATTGCCTGTAAGTGCAATTGAACCCGGGTCAGTCACTATCGGAACATGCCCGAAGATGCGTGCAAGGTAGAAGTAAACCGTGCCTCTCAGGAAATGACATTCGGCAATCGCCGGATCGAGTATTGAAGCATCACCTCCGTCAGCTTTTTTCTGCTCGAGGGTAGCCATCAGTGCACTTGTCCAGCCGTTGACCTTGTAAAAGGCTTTCCATGAATCGCTCAGACGGACAGAAGTGGCGGAAACGGTCATCTGCTGGAAGGGAGTGTCATCACCATTCCAGGTGTGCTCGTTGCCTGACAGGATCTCTCCTATGCAATCGAGGGCACGGGCTTCATATCCTGACCATGCCAGTCCCGAATAGATCGTACTCGTGGCAGCCCTCACCTCATCGGCAGTGTTGTAGTAGTTGCTCACTGTCGCACCCGAAAGCGATGGGCGCTCGATGAACGACTCGCTGCATGATGCAAGTGTTGCGGCCAGTATTACAATAAAATATATAAATCTGTTTTTCATGATCATATTGTTAAAGTCATTAGAACTCAACACTTACACCGCCCATATATGTGCGCGGGTTGGGGTAGTGACCTGCATCCACGTTCATCAGCCTGATGCTGTTGTTGTAAGAACCAACCTCAGGATCATAGCCTGTATATTTGGTGAAGGTGTGAAGATTCTGTACCGTAACAAACACTCTCAGGCTGTTCATCATCACCTTGTTGATGACAGTTTTGGGCAGCCTGTATCCGAGGGTAATGTTCTGGACACGCAGGAATGAGCCGTCTTCAACATAACGGTCTGACATGGCCGTGTTGTTGGTGTTTGTATTTGTGAACCTGGGAAGCGCTCCGTCCTTGTTGGTTGCAGTGTAACGGTCCATAACAGCAGTCGACTGGTTGTAGTAGACATTGTTCATCCTCTCGAGCTGCCATTTCATGAAATTGAAAATCTCGGCGCCGTAGCTCCCCTGGAGGAAGACGGATAAATCGAGATCCCTGTAGCGGAACGTGTTGGTCAGGCCGAATGTGAAGTCAGGTATCGGGCTGCCGATGAATGTAAGGTCCTTTGAGTCAATTACCTGGTCCTTATGAACATCCTTGTACCTGATGTCGCCAAGCCATGTCTCGTTCTGTGCAACAGCTGATCCGAACTGCGGGTAGGAGTTGGCAAGGTCAGTTTCTGTGCGGAAGAGTCCGTCAGTCACAAGACCCCAGAAGGTACCAACCGCATAACCGGGAACGGTATGGGTTATAAGGTAGTTGTCATAATAGAGCTTGCCGTCAATTGAAGATGATTCGTTGATCAGCTTGTCAAGCACGTTTTTGTAGTGCGAGAAGACAAATGAGGTGTTCCATGAGAAATTGGGCTTTGAGATGTTGCGTGTCACCAGGCTTATGTCAATACCGGTGTTTGTCATCTGCCCTACGTTTCCAATGGGAGCCTTCAGGTCATTCCATGCATCGCCTATACCCAGCAGGGCAGGACCCGTACTGAACAGAAGCATGTTGGAGGTTATCTTCTTGTAGAGATCAACCGTAAAGTCTATCCTTCCGTTTAAAAAGCCGAAGTCAATACCTCCGTTATAGGTGATGACTGATTCCCATCCGAGGTCAGGGTTTGCAATACCGGCGATAAAGTTGGTCGATGCGGTGCCAACCTGTCCGAATCCCACCGGACCTGGCCAGAAGTTGACGTTAGAGGTATAAGGCGGGTTTGGAGCGCCTCCGGGGAGGTTCTGGTTACCCACGGCACCTGCACCGAGTCTTATCTTCATGTAATTCATGACGTTGGCCCAGTTGGCAGCGAATTTCTCGTTGGTGACCGTCCACCCTATCGATGCTCCCGGGAAAAAGCCCCACTTATTGTTCGGGCCGAAGTTAGCCGAACCATCGCCTCTGTAGCTCAGAGAGAGGGAGTAACGTTCATCAAAGGTGTAGTTGCCTCTGACGAAATATGACTCCATTGCCCAGTCGCCCTTGCCACCGGTCAGGTCCCATGTCAGCTTGTCAGTACCGCCTGCGTTCATATCAAGGATATTGTTCTGCAGGTCAACCTTCTTGCCTCCCATTGACTCCCAGTAGGAGTACTGTGCTTCATGGCCGCCTGTGAATGCCACTTTGTGCTTTCCGAAGGTCTTGTTATAGTTCAGGTAATTCCTGACGGCATAATAATAGGAATTGCTGCGGCTGTCATAAAGCTGTGCCTGCAGTGACCTTGTTCCGATGTTGGCTTCGTACTGGAATGCCATGTTGTTCTGAAGCCCCAGCTGATATGAGAATTCGTTCCTGAGTGACAATCCTTCGAAGAAGATAATGTCAGCATAAATGTTTCCGAATATCTGGCTGTTGACCCCCTTGTTGCCGCGGCTGCTGCTTGTGGCAACAGGGTTGTCGGCAGTGTAGGTGTAACCTCCCACCGTGTAGTTTCCGGCCCATGTGCCGTCAAGGTTTTTGACCGGGATAAGCGGATTCTGCAGGGTTGACCACCAGATAGTACTTTCAGCGGCGTCTGCGAGGGTAACATTCTGAATGCTCCTTGTGATATTGGAGCTGACACCGGCCCTCAGCCACTTCTTGACCTGGCTGTCAAGGTTGAAACGGGTTGAAAAGCGCTTGAAGTCGGACCCGATCAGAATGCCCTTCTGATCAAAGTAACCGGCGGAGAAGTAATAGTTCGTATTTTCCTTACCACCGGAGATTCCCAGCTGATGATCCATTGTGTACCCCTGGCGGAATATTGCATCCTGCCAGTCAGTTCCTTCACCCAGCAGTGAGGGATCCGCGAATTCCTCAGTGGGGGTATATCCCGATCCCAGTTCGGCAATGACGCTGTTCTGGTACTCGGCGAACTCGCGGAGGTTCATTACATCAAGTGTTCGTGCCACCTGCTGTATGCCATAGGAGACGTCATAGGTGATCTTGCCGTCACCGGCCTTACCCTTCTTGGTGGTTATCAGTATGACGCCGTTTGCTGCCTGCGATCCGTAGATTGCCTGTGCCGATGCATCCTTCAGAACATCAATTGACTCGATATCATTCGGGTTCAGCGTGGCAAGGAAACTGTTCTGGGTCTGGCCGTCAGAGCCTCCCAGTCCGTCATATCCGGTATTCTCAACATTGTTGTCGGTGAAGGGTACGCCATCAATGACTATTAGCGGGTCATTGCTGTTTATAGAGGTAATACCCCTGACCCTTACCGAGACGCCACCGCCCGGCTGACCGCTGTTGTTCATTACCTGCAGACCGGCCACCTTGCCCTGAAGAGCCTGGTCAACACCGGTTACAACAAGATCCTGTATTTCCTCAGTTTTCACGGAGGCAATTGCAGATGTCACTTCCGATCTCCTGATCGTACCGTAACCAATCACAACAACAGCGTCAACCTCTTCGGCAGACATCGTCATCGTGACATTTATGGGACCTGCAGTGATGGGCACTTCCTTTGTATCCATTCCGACGAATGTGATCACAAGGGTGGTGGCATCAGAAGGTACCTGCAGGGTGAAATTCCCGTTGAGATCAGTAGCAGTCCCTATCGTCGTGCCCTTCACCACAACCGAGGCTCCGGGCAGTGCAGCATTGCTGTCATCAACTATCTTTCCCGTAACAGTTCTCTGCTGCGCGAAGAGCATCGTTGTTGACATTACAGCTGCCAGACAAATAAGAAAAGTTAGTCTTAAGAGTTTGTTTTGCATAGCTGTACAGATTTAGGTTTTTAAAGTTAAGGATTCTTGTCAGCGCAGCACTGATACTTTTTTGTCTCTTTATTGTAAATATTTGATTAGTCCTGCAACTGAAAACACAAAACAGGCTTTTCTTGGTGTACTTTATACACAAAGATAAGAATTATTCGCCCCGCAACAGGCTGGTTAAAGGTTTTAATACCTCCGGGAACAATTTCGGAATGCTATCTTATACATTATTAATAGATATATCCGGAACTTTCCCCCGGACATTTTCGCCTGCTCTTTTTTTTCATTCATATTGATTATCCTATAATTTTGAAATATCTTTGAATTCTTACATTGTACACTAAGTCATTTTATAACTTCACTGGTATAATAAAATGATATCCCACAAGATTGTTCCCAACATCTCTGTAGACTGCGTGGTGTTCGGCTTCGACTTTGAAAAACTGAATGTCCTGCTTGTCAAAAGAGAGATGGTTGATAAAAAGAGCGGTAAGGTTCTCATCAGTGACCATACCCTTGCAGGATACCACATCTTCGATGACGAAGACCTTGACAGTGCCGCCACCAGGATACTGAAAGGACTGACAGGGCTTGACAACATATTCCTCGAACAGTTCGGAGCATTCGGTCAGCTTGACCGCGTCTCCTCACCCAAGGATAAGAAGTGGCTTGACTACATCAACCAGGGTTTTGCTGACCGAATTGTCACCGTGGGCTACCTTGCACTTATTGACAATACAAAGGTTACCCTGACCCTGAAAGACCGTGATGTCTCATGGTTCCCTGTTTCAATGATAGCAGACATGGAGATGGCGTTTGACCATAAATACCTTTTCTACGAGGCTCTCGAAGCTCTTCAGCGCAAGGTTAAGGTTGAACCCATTGCCTTCGAGCTGCTGCCAGACTACTTCACCCTGTCACAGCTTCAGAAACTCTACGAAGCTCTCCTGGGGACATCGTTTGACAAGAGAAACTTCAGGAAAAAGGTTGCGCAGATGCACTACGTGATCCCGCTGAAAAAGAAACAGCAGGGAGTGCCGCACAAACCCGCTCAGTATTACCTTTTCAGCAGGGAGGTATACGAAAAAACAAGAAAGGGACGCATTTCATTTATAATCTGATATTTAACCCAACCAACCACCACCACTATGAACTTGCATATAATTGACCTGGGTATAGTGCTCCTGTACCTTCTGGCCACCATCTTCATCGGAAACTGGGTCTCGAAGAGGGCATCGAGAAATATTCAGTCCTACTTCCTGGGTGGCAACTCCCTTCCCTGGTATTTCCTGGGGGTCTCCAACGCATCAGGCATGTTTGACATAGCCGGAACAATGCTCCTTGTCTACTGGCTCTCAGTCTACGGCCTCAAGAGCCTCTGGATACCCTGGCTCTGGCCTGTCTTCAACCAGATCGTCCTTATGGTTTTCCTGTCGGCCTGGCTCAGACGATCAAACGTAATGACCGGCGCCGAGTGGATAAAAACCCGCTTTGGCGAAGGCAGGGCAGCAAACCTGTCACATATTATAGTGGTGATATTTGCAATCGTCAGCGTTATCGGATTTCTCTCATACGGCTTCAAGGGGATCGGCAAGTTTGTGTCAGCATTCCTCCCGCCCATCGTTTCAAACCCGGAGTATCTTGTAACTCACCCGCAGGTAAACGTCAACCTCTACGCCCTGATACTCATGGCTATTACCACTTTCTATGTGGTCAAAGGCGGTATGTTCAGCGTGGTCATCACCGAAGTCATACAGTACGGGATACTGACAATAGCATCCATAGCGGTAGGAATCATTGCAATCAGCCAGATCTCCCCTGACGCGCTCAATTCGGTGATCCCCGAAGGGTGGAAGACAATGTGGTTCGGCCGGACGACGGGACTTGACTGGAATACAATTTCCTCTGCGGCTTCGCCGAAGCTGCATTCATTCAATGACTGGATAAAGACTGACGGGTATGAGCTCTTCGGACTCTTCTTTGTAATGATGCTGTTTAAGGGGATACTTGTTTCGGCAGCAGGACCTGCACCCAATTATGACATGCAGCGTATCCTTGCCACCAAAAATCCAAAGGAGGCCTCCAAGATGAGTTCGCTTGTTAGCGTGGTTCTCAACCCCACCCGTTACTTCATGGTGGCAGGCCTTACAATCCTCGCCCTTGTGAACTTCGACAAGCTCTATACCGGGTCACTCACCAACCCCGACTTCGAGAGCATTCTTCCCGAGGTGCTGGCTACCTATGTGCCTGTTGGGCTCCTCGGCTTCCTGCTTGCAGGGCTGATTGCGGCCTTCATGAGTAACTTCGCGGCAACAGTGAATGCCGCCCCTGCATACCTGGTAAATGATATCTACAAACGGTACGTCAACCCCAATGCAAGCGAGAAGACATATGTGCGAATGAGCTACGCAGCCTCTTTGCTGATAGTGGTGATCGGAATAGCGGTGGGCTTCCTTGTAAAATCAATCAATGATGTCGTGCTCTGGATAACCGCAGCACTGTGGGGCGGATATACCGCTCCCAACTTCCTGAAATGGTACTGGTGGCGGTTCAACGGTTACGGGTACTTCTGGGGCATGCTCTCAGGCATCGCCGCCGCCCTCATTCTGCCTGCGCTGAACCTTGATCTGCTTCAGAACTGGCCGCTGACCGAAAACTTCAGCATGAACGCCTTCCCGGTTATCTTCCTTATTTCGCTGATCGGAAGCATCCTGGGATCACTTCTCACAAGAAAGGAAGACGACGAGACACTGAAGAGGTTCTACAGGCAGGTGCGCCCCTGGGGATTCTGGAAACCGGTCGAGAGAATGGTCACTGCAGAGGATCCGTCATTCAGGCCCAACAGGGATTTCTGGCGTGATATGTTCAATATTGCTGTGGGTATCGTCTGGCAATTATCCCTGATGGCATTCCCTGTTTTTCTTGTAATAAGGGAATGGAAACAGTTCTACGTGGCCGTCGCGGTTATGATCGTTACAACTGTGATCCTGAAATTCACATGGTGGGATAAACTCAAGGACTGAACCGGTGATTAGACCGGCATCCGGTCTGCGGCAAGCAATGAACTGACACATGAATAAACTCCAAGACTGACCTGACAATGAAATACGGATATTTTGACGACACCGCCAGAGAGTACGTCATCACCAGCTACATGACACCCTGGCCGTGGATCAACTACCTGGGCAACAAGGACTTCTTTTCGATAATATCCAATACTGCCGGTGGTTACAGTTTCTACCGTGATGCGCGCCTTCGCCGTATCACCCGTTACAGGTACAATAATGTTCCGGCGGATGACGGAGGTAAGTATTTCTATATCAATGATAACGGAACAGTCTGGTCTCCGGGCTGGAAACCGGTAAAGGCTGATGTGGAAAATTATTCCTGTCATCACGGTATGGGATACACGAGGATCGGCTCGGAAAAGAACGGACTTCGTGCCGATATGCTGTTTTTTGTGCCGCTGGGCGACACCTGCGAGGTTCAGCGCATAACGCTGCGTAACAACGCGAAGCTTCCGAAGCATTTCCGTCTCTTCTCCTTCACGGAATGGTGCCTCTGGAACGCCCATGATGACCAGACGAACTTCCAGCGCAACTTCTCCACCGGTGAGGTGGAGGTTGAGGAAGGAGTAATTTACCATAAGACAGAGTACCGTGAGCGCCGCAACCATTACGCCTTTCACTCGGTAAACAGCCCTGTGGCAGGCTTCGACACTGACCGCGAAAGCTTCCTCGGCCTTTACAACGGTTTCGACCGGCCTGAAACGGTCTTTGCCGGACGGCCTGGGAACAGCATTGCTCACGGGTGGTCTCCTGTGGCATCGCACTGCCTCGACATAAGCCTTGAGCCGGGTGAAACGAAGGAGGTTATTTTCGTTCTGGGCTATGTTGAGAATCCGGACAAAGAAAAATTCGTCGCACCCGGAGTGATTAACAAGTCCAGGGCGAAGGCAATGATCGGAAGATATAATACGGCCGAGAAAGCCGATGCCGCATTCACCACCCTGAAGGAGTACTGGAAAAGGCTTCTCTCTGTGATGACCCTCTCCCACCCTGATCCGAGGCTCGAGAGAATGGTCAATACCTGGAACCCGTACCAGTGCATGGCTACCTATAATTTTTCGCGCAGCACTTCCTATTTTGAGTCCGGCATTGGACGCGGGATGGGATTCCGCGACTCCAACCAGGATCTGGCGGGATACGTTCAGATGATCGCACCTGAGGCGCGTGAGCGGATTATCGACATTGCCTCTACCCAGTTGCCTGACGGCAGCGCCTACCACCAGTACCAGCCGCTCACCAGGCGCGGGAACGCAGAGATAGGCGGTAATTTCAACGATGATCCGCTGTGGCTGATATTCGGTGTAGCCACATACCTTAAGGAGACAGGTGACTGGTCAATCCTTGACGAAACGGTGCCATTCAACAACAACCAGGAGGATACGGCGAGCCTGTTCGAACACCTGCGACGCTCATTCATGCACGTGGTCTGCAACCTGGGGCCTCATGGCCTGCCGCTCATAGGACGGGCCGACTGGAACGACTGCCTTAACCTGAACTGCTTTTCTTCGAATCCCGACGAAAGCTTCCAGACAACTGAAAACCAGAAGGGAGGAGTGGCAGAATCAGTCTTCATAGCCGCTATGTTCGTGCTGTACGGAGCAGATTTTGTCACAATCGCCCGCCGCAGGGGAGAAACGCAGATGGCTGATGATGCCTCCGTACAGATTGAACGCATGGTTAAAGCCATCAATGCTCACGGATGGGATGGTGAATGGTTCCTCCGGGCTTATGACTTCTACGGAAGAAAGGTCGGCAGCCGCGAGAACGAAGAGGGCAAAATCTTCATAGAGTCACAGGGTATGTGCGTCATGGCCGGCATGGGCCTTGAGGATGGCAGGGCTCTGAAGGCGCTTGCCTCAGTTAATAAATATCTGGCCTGCGAGTACGGAATAGTGCTCAACAACCCCGCCTTCACAAAGTACCTCCTCCACCTTGGCGAGATCTCCAGCTATCCCGAGGGTTACAAGGAGAACGCGGGAGTATTCTGCCACAACAATCCATGGATAATAATTGCCGAGACCATCACGGGGAACGGGCACCGGGCATTTGACTATTACAGCCGGATAACACCCGCCTACCTTGAGGAGATAAGTGACCTGCACAAAACAGAGCCTTACGTTTACTCCCAGATGATAGCAGGCAAGGATGCCTTCCATCCCGGTGAAGCGAAAAACAGCTGGCTAACCGGTACTGCCGCATGGTGCTACTACGCTGTCACTCAGTTTATTCTGGGCATACGTCCAGAATATGAGGGGCTGACGGTTGATCCCTGCATCCCGTCCGACTGGGGCGGCTTCACAGTCAGACGCATGTTCAGAGGTGCGGTATACAATATCGAGGTAGTCAATCCTGAAAGGAAATCAAAGGGAGTATGGGAGATTACTGTTGACGGCAGAAAGGTCGATTCCTGCATCCTGCCTGTGTTCCCTGAAGGAACAGAACATAACATTAAAATAATAATGTAGTGTCATGATATTCAGAAAAGCTGCTTTAATACCAGTCGCTGCAGCGACAATCATGCTGTCAGGTTGCGGGAGCAATGCCCTAATCAGGGCGAGGCTTGAGGCTCCTCCGGCAACCGATGCCATCCTTGTGAACCAGGCCGGGTATCTTCCGGATGCGACCAAGGTGGCTCTGCTGAGGGCTGATGCTGAAATCTTCGAGCTGATTGATGTCTCTACCGGCCGTAATGTTTACGGCGCCGAACCCGGCGAACCGATGTACTGGGAACTCTCCGGCGATACAGTACGCACGGCAGATTTTTCGGCTTTTTCAGAACCGGGAACTTACAGGATCTGCCTTGCAGGAACAGATGTCTGCTCGGCCCCGTTCCGTATCGGAGACGATGTTTATAATGATTTAGCGCGCGGAGCAATGAGATCTTACTACCTCAACCGCAGCGGTATCGAAATCACCGGGGAACTGGGCGGCAAATGGGCCCGCCCTGCCGGTCATCCTGATACTGCGGTCATCATTCACGCTTCAGCGGCTTCGGCCGGCAGGCCGGCAGGCACTGTAATATCCAGTCCCGGCGGTTGGTATGACGCGGGAGACTATAACAAGTACATCGTAAACAGCAGTATCACAAATTACACCCTGCTTCTGTTTTACCAGATGTTCCCTGATTATTGCAGGGGACTGGAGCTTAATATTCCCGAAAGCGGCAACAACATCCCCGATCTGGTTGACGAACTGCTCTGGAACCTGAGATGGTACCTGACAATGCAGGACCCGTCTGACGGCGGGGTTTACCATAAACTGACCAATCTTCAGTTCGGCGGTTTCATCATGCCGCATGAGGCAACCGATCCAAGGTATGTAGTGATGAAAAGCACTGCCGCCACCCTTGACTTTGCAGCCGTGACAGCAATGGCTCACCGTGTATTTGCAAATGACCGGTCAGAGGAGCTCAGGGCGCTTGCCTCCATATGCCTGGAGGCCTCGGACAAGGCGATGAAATGGGCATCTGCACATCCGGATGTGATCTACAGGCAACCTGATGATGTAAGCACAGGAGCCTACGGTGACGGCAATCTTTCCGATGAACTTTTCTGGGCACAGGCCGAAACTGCACTGGCCCACGTGAAGGTTCCCGGCCCGGGATTCCTTGAAGGGATAAGGGCAGTGACACCGACATGGAACCAGTCGGAAACACTCGGGCTGATCTCACTGGCGCTGAGCGAGGATGAATCTTTCGCTCAGGTGCGGGAAGCAGCCGCCTCGCTGCTTATATCATATGCTGACGAACTAGCCGGAAAATCAGAGAAATGCCCGTATCGGATAAGCCTCGACCGGTTTGAATGGGGAAGCACCTCCGATGTTGCCAACCAGGCCATGATCAAGCTCGTTGCCATGAAACTCACCGGCAGTGACAGGTATTTACCCTCGGTGCAGGCCGACCTGGACTGGCTGCTTGGTACCAACCCGACGGGTTATTGTTTTGTCACCGGATTCGGAACCCTTTCGCCGTTGCATATCCATCACAGGCCATCGGGCGCAGACGGAGTGACGGAGCCGGTGCCCGGATTCCTGGTGGGAGGACCCAATACGGTGGTGTTGAACGACTGCCAGCCTCCGGTTGAAAGGTCTGCCTACCCCGCTAAATCCTATTCGGATGCCGAATGCAGCTATTCAACAAATGAGATAGCCATCAACTGGAACGCCCCGCTTGTATTCCTTCTGGGGGCAATGGACAATTTGAGGCATTAGGGGATCGGTGTCATTAAACATTGCCTGAATCCTGCCGGATATCCGATCTGAATTTGTAGATTAGTGGATCAAAGCAATCAGGCAATGACCACAAGGAGATCATTTATCAGGCAAAGCGGGCTGACCGCAGGCGGACTTGCCACCGCAACTGCACTTGGGGCATCGGCATTTCCGGCCGGGGAAGTCAATCCCGGGAAACAGGAAGATAATAAAGGCCTTAAGATCAGTAAGATGTTCGTCGAACCGCTCAGCATCGAGATGGAGCCGTTTCCAATCGCGCTGGGAGTCATGACCCATCTTGACAATGCCTTCATCAGGATAGTGCTTGAAAATGGCATCGAAGGCTATGGCGAGGCCGCACCCATAATGACTATAAGCGGAGAGAACCAGCAGACAATCCTGGGCACCCTGAACAGCTGCCGCGAATTCATCGTCGGCCAGGATATCAGGAACTACAGGTCAGTCGCTTACACGCTGAAGAGTGCTTTCTGGGCTCAGGCGACGGCCAGGTGCGCCATTGAAATGGCACTGCTCGATGCTTATACAAAAACACTGAATATCCCCTTCTACCGGTTCCTTGGGGGAACGGATAACAGGGTGGAGACCGATTACACAATCGCAATTGTTCCCGCAGAACAGGCAAAGAAGGAGGCTGTTCATCTGGCTGCAGAGGGATTCAGGGTGATAAAGACAAAAGTGGGAGTCAGCCTGAAGGACGATGTCGACAGGGTGCTGGCCATAAGGGACGGAGCACCCGGCTGCGGAATTCTGATAGACGCCAACCAGGGGTATTCGCCGAAAACGGCGCTTCGCTTCATCAATGAGGTTGTGAATCACGGTATATACCCTGTGATGTTCGAGCAGCCGGTTCACAAAAATGATCTTGCCGGGATGAAGTATGTGCGTGACAACACCGAAATCCTTGTAGGTGCTGACGAGTCGGTATTCACCCGTGCCGATGCCATCGATATCGTGCGTACCGGGTGCGCTGATGCCATAAACATCAAGCTCATGAAATCATGCATAATTGAGTCACTTGACATAGCTGCCATAGCACGCAGCGCCAACCTCAAACTCATGATTGGCTGCATGGTTGAGACCAACCTGGCTCTCGGGTGTGCGGTTCATTTCGCCGCCGGTGTGGGAGGTTTTGAATACATTGACCTTGACCCCTCATTTGATATTTCTGAATGTCCTGTCAGCGGCGGACCCGTTTACAAGGCTCCCTCGTGGACCATAGGCCCGGAACCTGGCCTGGGATTCTCAGGCAGGCATTAGGCAATAGGCAATAGGCAGTAGTGAAGTCGGCAATCAGCAGTCAGCAGTCAGCAGTTACAGCATTGACAGTACTACCGACTGGTACTGCCAACTGCCGACTGTACCTCACGCCTCCGGCCTGAGGTAATCTCCCAACGCCGCAACATATTCCGCGAACTTCTGCCTCCCCAGTTCTGTGATCCGGCACATCGTATTCGGATAACTTTCCCCGAAGCTTTTGCTCACGGAAATGTAACCCGCATCCTTCAGCCTCCCTATCTGTACGCTGAGATTGCCCGCTGTCGCTCCGGTCTTCTCCCTCAGATAGATGAAATCAGCGCTGTCGACACTGATCAGTATCGACATTATCGCCAGCCTCAGCTGCGAATGCAGTAGCGGATCAAGCTCCCTGAACGATGTCATGGCTGCCCCTCTTTCTTAATAAATAACCCGGTACCAGGTACCCGATAACCATCGCTGCAGGCATCGCAAGACCAGACAGGGTGTCACCGCCGAAATGGGCAACAAGGGCAAGGATCCAGAATGCAACAGCGCCCCACATCATCGGCCTGAAATTGAGTATCACGCCGGATATCAGCAAAGGAATGGCTGCAATAAGCAACATGTACTTGCCAACGCTTCCAGTTTCAATCGGAAAAACAATGAAGAAAACCACTGAAGCCACCAGGAAGGCAATCCATGTCCATACATAAATCCTGGTTCCGTAGGTAAATATTCTTTCCCTCTTCCCCTTAGCAAAACCGTAGATGAAAGAGATGAGCACTCCTGCAATTACTGCAAACCATACATACCAGGAGTTCGCCCACCCGGCATACTTCCAGAGCAGGAACTCAGACAGACTGCACGCAAATATAAGCCAGCCCCATAACAACAGGTGAAAACTCGCCTGCGTAACGCTGACTCTCGTCTTGTTGATCATTTCCGTGATGACCCTGAGACTCTCCTCACCAGTCATCAATTTTTCCTCATTTTCCATGGCTTTTACTAATTTTACGTTCGTAATTGAACAAATAATACACTACAAATATAAACTACTTTATATTATAAACCATATATTTTGTAGCTTATTTTTGATAAAAGAATCTGATAAGCTGCATCTCATTTATTATCAGTTAAATAAAAACCACAACAGGCCATGGGAGTGATCAGGATTGAGGATATGGAGTTTTATGCCTTTCACGGGCACTATCAGGAGGAACAGATTGTAGGAAGCCATTTCATGGTTGACGTATCCATTGAGACTGATACTGACAGAGCAGGTAAAAGTGATGAGCTGCGTGACACGCTGAATTACCAGACGGCATACCTGATAATCAAGAGGGAGATGGAGAAAACCTCCAGCCTCCTTGAGCATATTGCAACGCGTGTACTTGATGCCCTGTATGTCGAGCTTTCGGGTATCCGCAAGGCCACAGTCAGGGTTTCCAAGCTCAATCCCGTGATGGGCGGCAGGATTGGCCGGGTGAGTGTGGAGGTTTCGAGGTAACAGGCAGGGCTGATTACGCAGTCACCGGCTGAACCTGCGGTCAGACAAAAAACGGACAGCTTCTCCTGAAGTCAACGGTTGCACCTGCTGATCAGCAGCTTTTTTAAAAAAGATCCGGGGATGATTTTCGTGCCCCAATTCAGTATATTTTTGTACGGTTCATCAGTAAAGCAAATGAAAGAGTCTGAAGAGATAGTCAAACCTGATTCACAGCACTTTATCGAGCAGGCCATCGAGAAGGACCTGAGTGAGGGTAAAAACGGCGGCCGTATCCATACCCGGTTCCCGCCTGAGCCGAACGGTTACCTGCATATCGGGCATGCAAAGGCAATATGTCTCGACTTCGGCATGGCCGAAAAATATGGAGGAAAGTGCAACCTCCGGTTTGACGACACCAACCCAACGAAAGAGGATGTGGAGTACGTCGATTCGATAAAGGAAGATATTCAGTGGCTGGGGTTTACATGGGAAGACCGTGAATTCTATGCCTCGGACTATTTCGGGAAGCTGTGGGATTTTGCCGTTTCTCTTATAAAGCGTGACCTTGCTTATGTTGACGACCAGAGTGCGGAGACCATATCGGAACAGAAGGGCACTCCCACCCAGCCGGGTGCTGAAAGCCCCTACCGCAACCGCAGCGTGGAGGAGAATCTCGACCTTTTCTACCGTATGAACGAGGGCGAATTCGGGGAGGGAAGCAGGGTGCTGAGAGCCAGGATTGACATGGCATCGCCTAACATGCACATGCGTGACCCGATAATCTACCGGATACTCAAGACTCCTCATCACCGCACAGGTACAACATGGAAGGTTTACCCGATGTATGACTTCGCCCACGGGCAGAGTGACTATTTCGAGGGCATCACCCACTCGCTGTGCACGCTTGAGTTTGAGGTTCACAGGCCACTTTACGACTGGTTCATTGATCAGCTTAAAACGAACGATTACAGGCCCCGGCAGATTGAGTTCAACCGGCTCAACCTCACCTTTACGGTCATGAGCAAGCGCAAGCTCCTCGAACTTGTGAAGGACGGAGTGGTCAGCGGATGGGATGATCCGCGCATGCCTACCCTTTGCGGACTGCGCCGGAGAGGCTATACCCCGGAGTCGGTCAGGCGTTTTGTGGAACTGATTGGCTACACCAAGGTTGAAGCCATCAATGATGTCTCACTCCTGGAATATGCAATCCGGGAAGATCTGAACAAGCGTGCACCACGAGTATTCGGGGTACTCAGGCCTTTGAAAGTTATCATAACCAACTACCCTGAGAACCAGGTTGAGCAGATGGAGATAGAAAACAACCCGGAGGATGTGACACATGGCAAACGACTGGTTCCTTTCAGCAGGGAGATCTTCATAGAGAAGGATGACTTCATGGAGAATCCTCCCCACAAGTTCTTCCGCCTGGCACCGGGTCAGGAGGTTCGGCTGAAAGGAGCTTACATTGTTAAATGCACCGGACTCGTGAAAAACAATGCCGGTGAGGTTACCGAGGTTCACTGCACGTATGATCCCGAAACCCGCAGCGGAGGACCGCAGGCCGACCGCAAAGTAAAGGGAACCCTTCACTGGGTGTCAGGCGCACATTCACTTGATGCAGAGGTAAGACTCTATGACAGGCTCTTCAGTGATGAAGATCCGTCAGGACATAAGGATATCGATCCGCGTGAGTTCCTCAACCCGGACTCACTGACGATAGTGCAGGGATGCAAGGTTGAACCCTCCCTGGCTGACGTAAAACCGCTTGACAAGTTCCAGTTCCAGAGGATAGGATATTTCTGTGTCGATTATGACAGCCGTCCCGGCAGGCTGGTCTTCAACCGTACGGTAGGACTTAAGGATACCTGGCAGAAGATTAATAAGTAATCACTGCTCTGGTCGGAATTAATCCGTCACCGGCTGACCGAGTTGCAGAATTCGACCAGGCTGACCAGGTCTTTTTCCGATTTGAAATCGGTTTTGTTGCTGCTTATATAATCCTCGAGCTCACCGGCTTTTGCCGGGAACAGCTTCAGAAACTGTTTCCTGTTCAGAATCTTTTCGGTCTTGCCGTCGACCCTTATGAGAAAGTCAGAGTCGTCAACCACCTTGAAGTTCTCCGGAATCCTGAGATTGATGGCGCCGTCATTAGAGAATATTTTATTGATATGTGTGACGCCGGCCGTTGTGGTTTTTGATCCGTAGGCCAGGGTGGCTCCTGTATTGTCAAGGGTGGCCCTGTGATTGACAAAAAGCGCTGCGGGTCCGTTGACAAGCAACTCGTAAAATCCGGTTTCAGCCGGCACGAAGATCCGCTCAGCCATATGGATTGTATCGACAGCGTGGTGATCCCTGAAGAGGTACAGCTGGTTGTTTCTCAGCACAACCATTTGTCGTTCGGTCTTCTCGTAATTCAGCACCGCCTTGTATGACTGGCCATTCTTCAGTTTGACAACTGACTCCTGGAAACGGGGAAACACAAGATTCTCGAGATTGTCGGTTTCAAGTTTCTGCGACGCTGCCGGAAAAACCGCAACAAATGCGCAGACAACAGCTAAAAACATTCTCATTCTTTTCATAGACTTTTTATTTTCAGGAACATAAACTTCAAAGCTACAATTAACCTGCCAAAACTGCCCTGCATTTTGTAAATAATTCGTCAAAAAGGTGAAAGCCAGGCAGCCTTTTGGTATGCCTTTTGCTCGTAATCTGGATAATTGCTTAGGTTTTTTTCAACTTAAACCGAAGAAAAATGAAGACATTTATCAGATCATTTTCATTGATCCTGCTTGTGGTGTTTGCATTTTCTTCCTGTGAAAAAAACTCCGACTCAAGCAAGGGAACAGCCAAATTTTCTGTCTCGTCGATTGACGAATTCAGCCAGTTGAAATCAGCATGGACTGATGACGATCTGGTATCGTACCATCTTATGGTATCTGTTGAAGACTCTGACGGCAACCCGGTTCTGACAGGGGAAATGGTGCCTGTTTACCTTTTCGGTTCCTCATATATCAGCGAGGAACTCGAAATGGAAGCGGGAAACTACCGCCTGACTGAGTTTATGCTGATCGATCCTGCCGGGGAAGTCATCGCGGCCACGCCTCTTGATGGATCGCCTCTGGCTTACCTGGTAAAGGATCCTCTCCCTGTCAGTTTCAGGATCGCAGGAGGTGTTGCCACTATTGTGCGACCTGAGTTGCTGGCGGTGGGGGAACATACGCCGGGCGATTTCGGATATGTCAGTTTCGGGGGGCCGATAATCAAACCACTGGAGTTTTTTGTCGTTTGTGTAATTGACAACCCGCTCAGCATGACTCCGGTGCAGCCGCCCACGGAGGCTGACCTGACTGTCTTTGCAGGCGACGGCTGGCATTACAGGTTCAGCCTTGAACCTGCAATAAACCATCTTGTAATCAGGGGAGGCCATTCTTACTATACTCTCCTCCTGGAAAAGGAAGGTTACATGTCACAGACATTTACTGTCAGGGCATCGGAGCTGATGGCCACCACGAAGGACAATCCGCTGAAGCTGAAAATCCCGTGGGACAGCAACCGGTGGAAGGTTCTTGTTCTTCAGCCAGGTCCGGAGGATGGCAAGGATGCCGTTGTCTCAAACCTACAGCCGGCAGTTAACTTCGGAGACAATAAGTACTTTGAGGCAACATACATCTCTGAGCCGGTGCTTACCGTGATGCGTTCAAATGAGAGCCTTATTGCCTTTGACATGAATGCCCTTCCCAAGTCTGCCACAATCAGGAAGGTGATGCTTACCATCTGGTATGATCTTCCCCTGCCATGGGACAGCACAATCTTCTATCCTGCCGGGTCATCTGAATACAGTTGGCGGGGGGCTGTACTGCAGAAGATAACCCAACCCTGGGAGGAGCACAAGGTGACATGGGACATCCGGCCATCGACCACTGAACGAGGCCAGGTTTACCTCTCTCCGTTTAACCGTAATACCAATATGATAAATGTGGATGTAACCAGTCTCTATGTATCTGATCCTTACACCGATGTTTCAGATATGCCAGGTTACGGGATGATGTTCAGGCTGTGGCCCGATGAGTGGACGCCGGGATTCCGCTTTGTCTCAAGTGATTACAGTACAGCCGGTATGAGGCCGAGGCTGACTGTTTATTATACATTGCCGCAATAAGTGATCTGTTTATAACGTGTAAAAGTGCACCGGTTCATGCCGGTGCACTTTGTTTTATCAAGCTGTAGATGTTTTAAAATTGGTTGCAGAGACTGAATAAGTTGAAAATTTTTTATATTTGCAGGCTCAAAACAGTGCTCCGTGGTGTAATTGGCAACACGTCTGACTCTGGATCAGAAAAGTTCAGGTT
>CAZOHL010000028.1:0-7041 GCA_964579645.1 uncultured Rikenella sp.
AGTGATGACCGAAAAATCATTTGCCATAGAAGGGATGAACTGCGCATCCTGCGCAGCACACGTAGAGAAAGCCGCGGCAAAGGTTGAGGGCATAACATTTGCCAGCGTCAACCTGGCAACGGAACGGCTGACAATTTCCTACGATGAGCGAAAGGCAACGCTGAGCCAGGTGGTTGACGCTGTAAGCAAGGCCGGCTATAAGGCCATCGATGACGAAAAGGAACGAAGGGCATCACGCTCCGAGGCTGAAAGGCTCAGGAAAAGACTGATCTGGTCTCTCGTCTTTACAATTCCTCTCCTCATTGTAACAATGTCGGCAATGGCCGGGGTCAGGCTGCCGGGCTTTATCTCACCAGGAACCAGTCCCCTCAGCTTTGCACTGTTGCAGTTACTGCTTACTGTACCCGTGGTGATCACCGGGCGAAGCTTTTACATCGCCGGAACAAAAACACTCATCAGGGGAAATCCCGGAATGGACACCCTGGTGGCAATGGGTACAGCTGCCGCATTTCTCTATGGAATATATGCTACAATACGTATTGCAGGAGGAGATGCTCATTATGCACACAGCCTCTATTTCGAGTCGGCTGCAACAATAATCACACTAATAACCATGGGTCGTTACCTCGAGGCAAGGTCGAAGGCGAAAGCCGGCTCTGCGATACGGGCACTACTGACACTTGCTCCGCCCCTGGCGACAGTGATACGCGACGGCAAGGAAAAGACAGTTCCGGCCTCTAAGGTGAAAACGGAAGAACTTGTTGTAGTAAGGCCCGGAGAAAGGTTCCCCACTGACGGCATTGTGACAAGCGGAGCGTCCTCAGCCGATGAATCGATGCTGACCGGAGAGAGCATCCCGGTGGAAAAAACCGAAGGATCTGAGGTCACCGGCGGCAGCATCAACCTAAACGGTTCAGTTGTTTACCGTGCCACCAGGGTAGGCAGTGAGACCACTCTCGCACGGATAGTCAAACTGATGGAGGAGGCCCAGGGATCAAAGGCACCCATAGCAAGACTGGCAGATAAAATTTCCGGTATTTTTGTGCCGGTCGTAATGAGCCTTGCATTTCTCGCAGGGGTGGCCTGGTTTGTTGGCACAGGTGATTTCCGGCTTGCATTCACGGTTCTCATATCAGTACTGATTATCGCATGCCCCTGTGCCCTGGGACTTGCGACGCCTGTTGCAGTCATGGTCGGCACAGGCCGCGGCGCACAGCAGGGTATTCTCATCAAGGGCGGAGAGGCGCTTGAGACGGCCCGCAAGGCGAGGATGGTGGTTCTGGACAAGACAGGCACAGTCACCACCGGCGTCCCGGTGGTAACGGATCTGTTGCCGGCCGACGCGACAGATAGGAATACACTGCTCACTCTAGCTGCCACAGCAGAAAGCAGGTCAGAACACCCTGTCGCCAGGGCGGTAGTCAGTTTCGCCGGGGAAAACGGCATTGCATTCTCAAGCCCTGAGCGCTTCAGCGCTTTGCCTGGTTACGGTGTGGAGGTATCAGTCAAAGGCAACCATGTACTGGCAGGAAACCGGAGGCTGATGACAGAAAGAAAGGTTGACACCACCCTGTCTGACCCAGAGGCTGACAAGCTCTCGGCTCAGGGCAAGACGATAATGTATATTGCTTCAGGAGGCAAATGCCTGGGAATAATAGCCGTAGCCGACACTATCAGGCCCGGATCGGCAGCAGCGGTAGCGGAGATGAAAGCCATGGGCCTCGGGGTGATTATGATAACCGGTGACAGCATCCAGACTGCCAGGCATATTGCCGGAAAGGCAGGGATTGATGATGTGATTGCCGGTGTGCTTCCCGGAGACAAAGCCGAGGAAATACGTAAGATCCGCAACAACGGAACCAGCGTCATCATGGTCGGTGACGGTATTAATGATGCCCCTGCCCTGGTTACAGCCGACGTGGGAATAGCCATCGGATCAGGTACCGATGTAGCTATGGAGGCAGCTGACGTGGTGCTGATCAAAAACGATCTGGGTGATGTGGTACGCACGCTCAAACTGAGCCACAGCACAATCCGTAATATAAAACAGAATCTCTTCTGGGCATTCTTTTACAATATTCTTGGTATACCCGTGGCCATGGGTCTGTTGCACCTCTTCGGCGGACCGTTGCTCAACCCTATGATTGCCGCTGCCGCGATGAGTTTCAGCTCGGTTTCTGTCGTCTGGAACGCACTGAGACTCAGAAATGTCAGACTCTGACTTACCTGAATCATTTTTTTTACAATGCGATTAAACTTTTACCGTAATCTCTCATCTGAGTAATTGTACACGGTGAACAAATACAAATAACAATAACTAAAAACGATTACTCATGAAAACAAGACTATTCCTGACAGTGGCGGCTTTCGCAGCCATGACGGCAATTGCCGCGGCACAGACAACAGAGACAACCACCGGCCAGACCGGTAAGGGTCGTGCAGCAGGTAACACCTTTGTTGATGCTGACAATGACGGCGTATGTGACAATTTTACGAACGGAACTATGCCTGCCAGAAGGGCATATTCCGCCGGAGAAAACCAGGCAGCCGGCAACCGTGGCCCTGGCAAGGGTCAGGGCCTCGCACATGGCAAAAGAAACGGACAGGGCCACAGTACGGGAGCGGCAGCCGGCAGAGGTGCAGGCCGCGGCGCAGGGCAGCGACATGGAGCAGCTCACGTCAAAGGCATGCATAACGGCCAGGGTCCGGCATTTATTGATGCCAACAAAGACGGTGTTTGCGACAACCTTGCCATAGCCCCTGAAAAGAAATAACAACCAACTACAGTTGAATGCTGAAAGAGATCCGAACGGGTCTCTTTTTTTTACAATGCTGAATGGTCTACGACCAACCTCTTTGTGTTATCTCTTGTACTACAATGCTTTATGCGCTACGCGCAAGAATTGGCCGTAGGCCATTAAGCGATGTAATCCCCATTGCCCTCTCGGATATGAGTGCTAACTTTAACCACAAACCTGAAAACAACCACCTTGTACCTCACAATCATCATCCCGATGTACAACGAATCCGGCGTCATCACCACGACACTGGAGCGGTTGCGCGCCATTGAGATGCCCTGTTTTGTGAAGAAGATCGAGGTAATAGTCGTTGACGACTGTTCAACCGATACCCCTGTTGACCTGGCCGGGATTATCAGCCGGGTATTCCCCGGTACAAGGGTGATCAGGCTGCCTGTCAACTCTGGTAAGGGAGCTGCAGTGGCAGCCGGGGTGCAGGAGGCGAAAGGTGACACAATCATCGTCCAGGATGCCGACCTCGAGCTTGATCCCTCAGACATCCCGGCACTCCTGGAGAGAATGAACACCCGGAATCTTGACCTGGTAAGCGGCACAAGGTTCAGGTCAGGCACAAAATACCCGGGTCATGCAATTGCTGCAGTCACGCTTAACAGGCTCCTCTCAGCCATCGCAACGAATTCAACCGGCAGGAAAATCACCGACCTGACCTGCGGATACAAACTGATCCGGAAGGAACTGTTCGAAAGACTGGATCTTCGCGAGCCGCGCTTTGGCTTTGAGACCGAACTGATGTTCAAGGCATTACGCTTAAGAACAACCGGTTTCGCAGAGGAGAATGTCAGTTACTCACCCCGTAAAAAAAGCGAGGGCAAAAAAATCAGAATCCGGGACGGCCTTGGAATATCCGTCATAACCCTGAAATTCAGCCTGGCAGGCAGGAAATGGATTTCTGCCCTGACATTGACCCTCCTGGTTGCCTTCATGACCGGCACCATGCTGTCAGAGAAGCACTGGATGGAGGAACAGCGGATAATAGAGCATGATGCCATCTCTTATTATGCCTACCTCCCGGCAACGTTCATCTTCCACGATCTTTCGCTGACCTTTGCAGACACTTACAAGGGACCTCACAAGTTCATCGTCTGGCCTGAAAAAGGACCCGGGGACAAGTACGTAATCAAAACCAGCATGGGTCTTTCTCTGCTCTGGACTCCATTCTTTCTTGCAGGACATGTCACTGCGCTCATCTCCGGGGCCGATGCAGGCGGCTATTCCCCTCCCTATAAGTTCTTCCTGCTTGTTTCAGCACTGTTTTTTCTTACAATCGGACTTGTTTATCTGAGAAGAATCCTCCTCCGGAATGCATCTGACAATATCACCGCACTGGTCCTGACGGCCTTTGTCATCGGCACGAATCTCTACTGGTACACTCTTTACCAGGGGACAATGTCACATGTATATTCATTTGCCCTTATCAGCGCATTCATGTGGTATTCGATGAAATGGCATGAAGGCAGTCACACAGTTACAAGCAAGGTCAGGGTATGGCCCGCTGTGAGGCTCGGCCTGATCCTGGGTTTTATCACCCTTATAAGACCGACCAATATTATCATTGTAATCTTCTTTCTTTTATATGGTGTAACATCGGTGCGACAACTGCTGACAAGAGCCGCAGACCTGTTTTCAGACTACAAAGACCTTGCAGTGATTGCACTCTTGGCTCTGATCATATGGATTCCTCAGATGCTCTACTGGAAGGAGATGACGGGCCAGTGGCTATATTTCTCCTACGGCAGCAACGAAAGATTCTTCTTCGATGATCCGGCAATAATAAAGGGACTCTTCAGCTGGCGGAAGGGGCTCTTTGTCTATACCCCTCTGATGATCTTCGCCTTTGCAGGCATCATCGCCCTCTGGAAGCGCCGCTCACCACACGCCCTGCCGGTGACGGTCTTCGTTCCGCTGAATGTTTACATAATCTTTTCCTGGTGGTGCTGGTGGTACGGCGGAGGATTCGGACAGAGGGCATTCATTGACAGTTATGCCCTGATGGCAGTGGCAACTGCCGCGCTGCTGACCCCGGGAATAGTCACCGGGCCTGCCGGCCCAAGACGGTGGTTTCAGAAACTGACCCTGGCAGCTTTTCTCCTGCTCACCTCGCTGGGCATAATGCAGAATATCCAGTACTACAATGGTGCCATTCATTGGGACTCCATGACGAAAGAAGCCTTTTCAGACTCCTTCGGACGTTTCAAACCCTCTGCGGAATTCCACGAACTGCTGGAGGCACCCGACTATGACCGTGCAAGAGAGGGCCTTGACAGGTAATGCCCCGCCAAAGCCCTCCGAACCAATTGACATAAAATCCTTTAGTAAATCTGACCGGCTCAAATTCTTTCGGAAGCCACTCTGCTGTCAATAACCTGTGGCTGTAAATTACCGAGCCTTGTTTATGCTCGCGATGACAGCCTCCTTCGACTTCACTCCTATTATTCTCTCCACCTCTTTGCCGTCCTTGAAAAGAATCATCGTCGGGATGCTCCGGATTCCGTACTGTGCAGCAACCTGCTGCTGCTCATCAACGTTGAGTTTGTAGATTGTTGCACTGCCCTCAGTAGCCTCGGCCACCTCGTTGAGTATGGGAGCCATCATCTTACACGGCATGCACCAGTCAGCCCAGAAATCAACCAGCACAACTCCCGTCTTCGTCTTGTGTGTAAAGTTCTGAGCTGTGAGATGCTCTATAAGCTCGCTGTCGGCCACTGCCGGCGCATTCTTCATCTTGTTGTATGAGCGTACGAGAAGTATTGCAACCACGGCAATAACAACCAAAGCTATAATCAGTCCTTTCATTTTCATATCTCCTTATTTTCTTTTTTGTGAATGCAGGTAATCAGCTGCAGCAAGTGCTGCTATGGTTCCGTCGGCAACGGCAGTTGTCACCTGCCTGTAACGTTTGGCGTTTGCATCACCTGCTGAAAAAACGCCTTCGACATTTGTTGACATATCGGCTCCGACAATGATTTCATCTCTTTCGTTCATGTTCACGCGCCCCCTGAGCCACTCGGTGTTGGGCACATAACCAATGAAGATGAAAACGCCATCAGTCCTGAAATCCGTCTCTCCGCCTGTGGCCAGATTTTTTATTTTCACACCCTCCAGCTTCTCCTGTCCGTAAAACGAAGCTATTGTTGATGACATAACGAAGCTGATTTTCGGATTGGCTTTTGCCTCATCCACCGCATACTGAAATGCCTGGAAGTGATCAAACTGGTGAACGACGGTCACCCTGGTGGCATATTTTGTCAGTGAGACTGCCTCCTCGAGGGCCGAGTTGCCTCCTCCGACTACAACTATTTCCTTGCCTGTGAAGAAATCTCCGTCGCAGGTGGCACAGTAGGATATGCCCCGTCCCTTGAAAGTGTCTTCTCCGGGCACACCCAGTGTGCGAGACCGGCCTCCGGTTGCCAGTATGATGGCATCGGCAGTGTATACCTGCCCGTCACCTGTGGTAACACTTTTGATCTCACCTTCAAGGCTGAACGAGCTGATCTCCGTGTTGCCCTTAACCACGGCACCAAAGGCGGTTGCCTGTTTCTTCATCACCGAGCCGAGCATATACCCGTTTATCTTTTCGATGCCTGGATAGTTGGCAATCTCGTGGGTAAGAGTCATCTGACCTCCGGGAGTGCCCTCCGTGAGAAGCAGGGTTTTAAGCCTGGCGCGTGAGAGATAAATTGCAGCCGTCAGGCCTGCCGGTCCCCCTCCGAGAATTATTACATCGTAATGACTTGCGTTCTCCATTGCCTATGCTTTGGGCTGACCAAACTCACTGTCGAGGATTGTCTTCACCTGTTGCATTGTCTGGATGCTGGAGGTTGCCTTCACCATCTTGCCATTCCTGTAATAGACGGTGTATGGCAGCCCCATGAATCCGCGGGTGAGCGGCGCGTTGCGGATCACCTGTGCCTCAGGATTGTCAAACTCCATATCGAAGAATCTTACATGGCTGTAAACCGGCTCGAGTTCCTCCATTATTCCATATACCGGGATACACATCGGACCCATCCTGCCACAGCAGACCATTACATTTTCATTCTCACTGATAACCTTTTCGAGCTGCGCAGCAGACTCAACATGATTCAAATTCGTGTAAAGCATATTTTTCTGTTTTATAGATTACTTACTCCTGACCTTCAGACCTTCAGACTCTCAGACTTTCAGACTCTCAGACCTTCAGACTCTCAGACCTTCAAACTCTCAGACTTTCAGACTCTCAGAC
>CAZOHL010000028.1:7141-30748 GCA_964579645.1 uncultured Rikenella sp.
TTCAGACTCTCAGACCTTCAAACTCTCAGACTTTCAGACTCTCAGACCTTCAGACTCTCAGACCTTCAGACCTTCAGACTATTTTGACTTCGTGCGTCATCTCTATCCCTGCCTTCCGGTAAACGGCTGACACGCCGCAATACCGCTCCATTGAGAGGCTGATCGCTTTCTCAATTTTCTCCATCTCTAATTCTTTTCCCCTGAACTCATAGATAATGTGCATTTTAATGTATGCGTTGGGGTGCTCTTCCTCGGTATCACCCTCGACAACCACATTGAAGTACTCAACCTCCTGCCTCATTTTTTTGAGGATCGAGATCACATCCATCCCCGTGCATCCTGCCAGGGCTGCCAGCATGAGAGGTTTCGGTCGGGGCCCGCTGTTATCGCCGCTTTCACCCGCATGGTCCATATAAAAATGATGACCGTTGACTTCAGTATCAAACTTCATTTTGCCTTTCCAGGCAGATTCTATCCTGTGTTTCATTGATTCGATTTGTTTGCTGCAAAAGTACATCCTCACAGGACTACCCTGACCCCGGAAACTGCCATGCAGATCATGACAATAATTGAAATGCGACAACCAGAAAATTGCCGAACATCAACCTCTTCGGGTCAAGTGACTGATTATTATTAAATTGACCCCATACCACAATAATGGCGGTAATTCTTAAATTTGCACGACATTCAATTGCAATGAAAACCATCACAAATACCGACAGGGAATTTGTCTGTGATATAACCCTGCCCTGTTTCTCTGCCCTTACGCCTGAAGAAACTGAACTCGTTCGGGAGAGCCGGGTACAGGTTGTCTTTCGCCGTGGCGAGAACCTGGCAAAACAGGGGGCTTTCGCCTCTTACGTCATCTTCATCGTAAGCGGATTCTCAAGGCAATATATCGAGTGCAGCAATGAGCGAGACTATAACCTCCGGATAATCCGACCGGGCGAGATGGTAGGTCTGTCGGCAGTCTTTAACCGCAATACATTTGGTTATTCGGTTGTGGCGGTTACTGAGACCACGGGCTTCCTGATCGAGAAGGAGGCCATCACAGCGCTGGTGAAGCAGAACGGGGCATTTGCATTCAGCATCATCAGGCGGTACTGTGAGCACAACTCGCTGCTCTATACATCATTGGACAATGTGCTGCATCAGCAGACCAACGGGCGCATGGCGACTGTTTTACTCAGCCTTGCCCCGGAAAACTTCAATGGTGAGGATCTCTTCAGGTATCTTTCACGGCGTGAGCTGGCAGATTTTGCCGGCATCTCGACCGAAGGAGCAGTGAAGGTTCTCAAGAGCTTCGAGAAAGACGAGCTTATTAAACTCTCAGATAAAAGCATCATACTGCTTGATCAGCATAGGCTGGAGGAGATCAGCCGCAAGGGTTGAATGCCGTGGCCTGGCCTGCCGAAGAGTTGTAATTAAAGCCTGATCACCGCCGGCTGCAGGTTGAATCCCTCAAGATGCAGAAGCAAAGGAGTGTTTCGCTCATCTGAACTGACACTGGTGACATCAACCTGGACAGTCTTCTTCTCACCCGGCAGCAACACAATGTAGTTATCATCAAAAAAAACCGGTGCCAGCATTACCCCGTCAGAGGCACGTATCACCTTCATCCGGACGAAAAAGGCAGCAACGCTTCCACTGTTGGCAAGATCAATTGTGTATTTGCCATTGCTTCCCTTCATCATCTGACCTACGATCCTGGCCTCGGGCAACGTTGTCAGATTCTTCCGCTCTCCACCTTTCGGGAACCAGTAGGTGTTGTCATCCAGCGGGAGACCTGTCGAAACATATGTTATGCGTGTCTTCAGGAACCGGACCGTTGCCGGATTGTTTTCAAGTTCAGGCTCCCAGACCTTCACAACGGTGTTGCCGTCTACAGTCCTTTCTTCAGCCTTCTTCCATATTTCCTTCCCGTACTCGTCGGTCAGCCTCGCTTCAAGTCTCAATCCCTTGCGCTCCTTGGGTGTGGAATTGACTACATAAATTGCAGAATCGACTGGACTAAAAAACATGTGTAACGGAGCAGCACCATGCCTGAAACCGTAAAAACCGGCATTCTGATCAAGATACCAGTCGTAAAACTGCCCCTTGAGAGCCGGCCATGGATTCTGACTCTTCCATACCAGGAAACCGGTGTACCAGTCCCACATATGCGAAGTGTACCCTTCAACAAGTGCCCGGTACTGCTCATAGTTCAGCAACTGTGCTTTCCTGACGAAATCGGTAAGGTCAGCCGGTTCTCCAAGCTTCTCAATCATTCCTCCGTAGTCCATATATTTATGGTACCGCCAGACCTCGTTAATATCTTTACCTGAAGGTATCACAAGATCCTTCTCATCCATCATTTTCCCGAGGCTTTCGATGTTGGGTAAACCAACTGATCCTATCTCCGGATTGAATGGATGCCATTTCTGAGTGAAATACCACAATGGTTCCCTGATGTTGTAAGGTCCGTCAGCCGTACCACCTATTGTATTGCGGAGCAGATCCTCCGAGGTGGACTCTTCAAGCCAGATCCGCGTACCGTCAATCTCCTCCAGGCGCTTAAGTACCAGTGTGTCAAGCCCCACCGGCAGCGGGAACTCATTCCCGCCGCATATCACGTAAAGCGAAGGATGATTACGGAGCATTACAATCTGGTCCTCGACTGATCTCAGGAAAAGCGAGTCGTCATCCGGATACTGCCGTCTGACCTCCTGGCTGTCCGCCTTCCTGACCGTGTCAGGCCACCTTCCGTTGCAGTCGCCTGTGATCCACAGGTCCTGCCAAACCAGTATCCCGTTACGGTCACAGGCATCATAGAATTCCGGTCTCTCAGTGATTGATCCGCCCCAGACACGTATCATGTTCATGTTCATCGCGGCATGCATTTTCACCTCGGCCTCATATCTTTCAGGATTAAGCCGGAGCAGTCCGTCGGAGGCAATCCAGTTGGCGCCACGGACCAAAAGTTTCTGACCGTTTATTGTAAATATCCTTGCCCCTGTTGAGTCATCGAAGTAGCTGTCAGCCTCCCGGAATCCAAACATGAGATCTTCCCTGTCAAGAGTATTGCCCTTTTTGTCACTGAATGTAATCACCGCAGGATACAGTGAGGGCTGACCCAGACCATTGGGCCACCATATCCTCGGGTCAGTCTGTTTCTGCTCCGGAAAGACATATGTTACCGTACTGTGAGGCTCAAGCTTCATCTTCTTTTTATCAGTCGATCCCATATATGATACGGCTATCTCCCCTTCCACAAGCCTGTCGGTGGGATTAACCAGATCAGCGGAGAAAGTCACGAAAGCAGGATCCTGCAGCTCGCCCGGGAGCCTTGCTCCCGGTACCCTGGTCCGGGCAAAACCATTTCTTATATCAATTCCACCGGTGACTTCAATCGTTACTTCGTCCCATATCCCCGTGTTCCTGTCTCTGACCGGCTGAATCCAGTCCCAACCAGCCGTAAACTGCATTGTGA
This sequence comes from uncultured Rikenella sp., assembly GCA_964579645.1. Lineage (GTDB taxonomy): Bacteria > Bacteroidota > Bacteroidia > Bacteroidales > VadinHA17 > SR-FBR-E99. Next base: position 10,611 of record CAZOHL010000028.1, read on the forward strand.
CATCACGACCGATTCTGCCGTCTCCCCCCTGACCACCGTTGGGTTTTCCCGGATTCAGCGGAGGCTCAACCCTGACAGCCAGGCGGTTATGACCATCAGTATTAAGAATATCAGTGACATTGTACTTCCTGCGGAGAAACATACCGTCAATGATGCTGTCACTTATAAGCCTGCCGTTGAGCCAAACCTCAGCCCGATAGTTAATCCCCCTGAAATTGAGCCATACCTGGCGGGTTGAGTCAAGTTCAGGTATGGAAAATCTTGTAAAAAACCAGTATGTGTAATAATCCCTGCCCGCATCCCATATATCAGGTATCTCCTCGTTATTCATACCGAACCAGGGATCAGGCATCAGGCCATTATTTACAAGAGTGGTCAGCACCGTTCCCGGTACAGTGGCATTGATCCATCCTTCCGGAGAAGGATCCTCTGTTGTCAACACCCCACCGTCCACAGATACTTCTGACGCCCTTATTGCCCTCCACCCGGTTGTAATAGATGTCTCCTGTGATGAGACAAGGACTGTCAAACTCAATAATAGACTGATTAATATGACTCTTTTCATCTGTTGTTCCCTAATAAACAAGTACGGAAAGATATTAAAATTATCCTTTCGCCCGGCCACAGCCAAGGAACAAAAGCCGTATAAGACTCATAATCAAATTATTTAACCCGGGATGTTGCGAAAATACTGAACGGTGTAAAGAAAAAAATTATTTAACACCAGCTATTTGAATTTACCCCGGGAATTTCAAAATTGCATGTTTATTTCTTTTACAGATGCAGCCCCCCATCGTAGCAGCCCGAGAAAGACTGTTTGCACTGATACTGACCCAGCACCGCAAATGGGGTACCGTACTGATGCCCTATATGCTTGAGAAGATGCCGGGACGTGAGTACTATTCTCCTGCAGAAGCTCTTTCACCCTTCCCGAATAACTTCACCCTTTCAGGGCTCGATAACGAGGAAAAGGAGGTGGTTCGGCTTGTCAACGAATACTCGGACCGCAATCTTTTCAAGCTTTTCTCAAAACACCGGAATGTCAAGGAGTTCCTGGAGAATGTTGCGGAGAAGGAGTTCGGCGAGCTGATTAAGCCTTTCATGGAGTCAAGGATAGTACAATGCCTCCAGATAGCCCTGAAGGAGGAGATACCGCTATTCCTCCAGAAACAGGGAGTTAATACCCTGCATCATGAAGACAGACTGAAAATAAATCCCGTTTTTGCAGATCCTGTATTCAGGTTTGACCGCATCCCTGGAGAAACCAGGTACAGTCTGAGCGTTGAGTCAGCAGGTAAACCGGTTAATCTTCGCGGCCAGCTGATAGAGATCTTGTCAAACAAACCTTGCATCATCAGATCGGGACATACAATACATTTCATAGCTGAAATTGAAGGGAACAAGATCAAACCCTTTCTGACCAGGGACAAAATTATAATACCTGAAAACACAGCAGAAAAATACTTTTCGACGTTTGTGCTCCAGGTGATCAACAGTCACCGCGTGACTGGTACAGGATTCTCCGTTGAGCACTCAGTGCCTGAGAAGAATGCATTTCTTACAATCGAACGTACAATCACCGGGGTGCCGGCAGCCATACTGAAGTTTCGCTATGACACCCGGGATATTCACTATCCTGACGAAATTACCCATTTCACAGCCTTCAGGAACGAGAACGGCAATTTCATCTTTCTGAGGAAGGAGCGGGACCTGGCATGGGAAATGAGTTGCCTTAATGCCCTTGACGAAGCGGGACTGACGAGTGATGACAGCATTAACTTCATCGCCCCGGGCGCCCGGGAAAATGAAGGGGAGGCTTTGTATAACCTGATCGAGACGGTTTCCTATAACCGGAAAAGGCTCGAAGATGCCGGGCTGATAATCCGTACGGGCAGCCTTGACCGGCCGTACTCGTTGCACAGAGCTGACATAAGTATCAGTCACCAGGTAATAAATGACTGGTTCGACCTGAAAGCAATAGTGACAATCGGTCCCTTCACAATTCCTTTCACAAGATTCAGGAGAAATATCCTTGAAGGAAATCGTGAATATATCCTCCCGGACGGCACTGTAGCTCTCCTCCCGGAGGAATGGTTCGCCAGGTACCGCGGACTGTTCGAGATGGGAAAGGACAGCAATGACGACCTGTTGCTGCACAAGCAGCACTTCGGCATCTTCAGCGAAGCAGTCTCGGCCGGTGAGTGTGATACGTGCACAGGGCTGGAGAAGCTCGTAATGCCTGATAAGCTTGAGATACTGCCTGCACCGGAAGGACTGAACGCAGAGCTGCGGCCTTACCAGCTGGAGGGAATGAGCTGGCTTCATTTCCTTCAGTCAAACAATCTCGGAGGATGCCTCGCTGACGACATGGGCCTCGGCAAGACCCTGCAGACACTGGCATTGCTGATGTTCAACAGGGAAAGGATGAAAGTCCGGAGTGAGGGCACAACATGCCCGGAGCCGGACAATGACAATAATGATCAGAAGCAGCTTACCCTTTTTGGCAGGGAAACCCCGCCGGCCACCTCCCTTATAATAGTTCCGGCATCGCTCTGCCATAACTGGCACAATGAGATAAAACGTTTCTGCCCTTCATTGAAGACTCTAATCCACTACGGTGCAACCCGGCACAGGTCAGCAGCTCACTTCACAAGTTTCGATATCGTGCTGTCAAGTTACCATACTGTGCGGCAAGACATTGACCTCTTCACCCGGGTATGCTTCTTTTACGTGGTGCTCGATGAAAGCCAGCATATTAAAAACCCCTCCTCCCACCTTTACAGGTCAGTCATGAGGCTCAGGGCAGAACACAGGCTGGTGCTGACAGGCACTCCTGTAGAGAACTCCCTGACTGATCTGTGGACACAGCTGAACTTTGTAAATCCTGGCTTACTGGGATCACTGGCATTTTTCAGAAGGGAGTTTGCAAGACCCATCGAAAAGAACTACGAGGAAGAAAAGGAGAACAGACTCAGGAAGATAATCCAGCCATTTATAATGAGACGCACCAAAGAGATGGTGGTCAGCGAGTTGCCTCCAGTGACAGAGCAGGTCATACAGTGTGATATGTCTGACGAACAGGCTGCCGTATATGAAAAGGAAAAATCTGCAGTACGCAATACTATCCTTGAAAACATAGAGTCATTAGGCATTGATAAATCAGCGATCATCGTTCTCCAGGGACTGATGAGGCTGCGGCAGCTTGCCAACCATCCGGTTCTGACAGATGAAGATTACAGGGGAGGTTCAGGCAAGTTCGATGCCGTGACCCATAACATCGCGAACGTGGTGGCGGAAGGACACCGGATACTGATATTCTCATCATTTGTCAAGCACCTGGATTTGTTCCCGGGCTGGCTGGAAAAGAACGGTATAGAATACACCATGCTCACCGGGTCTACCAGGGAAAGGGGGAAGGTGATAGGCAATTTCCGTAGCAATGAAAACATCAAGGTCTTCCTGATTTCGCTAAAAGCCGGGGGCGTAGGGCTTAACCTTACAGAGGCTGATTACGTATTCATCCTCGACCCGTGGTGGAACCCGGCATCCGAGATCCAGGCGCTAAGCAGGGCTCACAGGATAGGCCAGGAGAAAAGGGTCTTCGTATTCAGGTACATTTCAGGCAACACGATCGAGGAAAAAATCCAGCGCCTTCAGGAAAAAAAATCAAGGCTGGCCGGAACTTTCATTGACACCAACAATCCGCTGGGCGAACTTGGCATCAAGGAAATGCTCGAGATACTTAACTGATTTTTTAATAGATTTACGCCTTAATTTACAAATCTTCCAAAAAAGCTGCAATGAACACCTATCAGAACCATCCTCTTGCCGGGGCTGTCGATCTCGACACTGCATTCAACAAACTGTGGTACTTCTATAAGAAATACTTCGTCGGGCTGTTTTTAATATCTGTTGTCGGCTCGCTGTTGTCTTCATTATTTATCGCCGGTCTCGATCTGTCATCGCTTCAGGCAACAACTGATCCGGCTGAGATGCTCGAAAAGATGAAAGGCCTTGCAGTACCCTATGCCCTTGCTCTCCTTGTGTCACTGGTGCTGAGCGTACTGCTCCATGCATGGGTCCTGGAGAGGCCCGCGGGAGAGGCAGGCTTCACCTCCGTCCTGCTGAAAAAATCACTCATCGTGTTGGTGCCATACCTGGCTGCAATGATATTCTTCGGGGTGATGACCGTAATGCTTGTATCCATCGGAATTGTTCTCCTGGTTCTTCCGGGATTATTTGCAATCTTTTACATGGCAACGGTCGGACTGCTTGTAATGCCGGTCATGCTCACCGAGACCCGCAATCCGCTGGAAGCTCTTACACGCTCGTTCAGGCTGACGCATAGAAACCTGTGGGCCAATATGGGATGGGTTATTGTTGTCATCCTGATTATAGTCGTGGTGTCCCTGGTACTTGGAGCAATAGTGATGCTTCCTTTTACCGGGTCATTTGTAAGGTCAATAGCCAATCCGGAGGAAGCTGCGGCAATGCTTGAGATGACACGCAACCCGGTCTACATCGGTCTCAGTTCGCTTACCGGCGGACTTGTGACTCCGGTAATGCCGATACTCGCGTTCCTTCTCTATTTCAGGAACAGGGGCGAGGAGGTGGTCGCAGAGGTAACCACCGACAATGATACCACTGTAAAGGTTGAGGACCTCTATCCGCCAATGCCCGGCAGGGAGTAACAGCCCCCGGCAAGCCCGGCGTTTGCGGCCTGTCTTGCCAGGCGGTTAGATCGGCTTCGACAATCCAGTCCTACCGGCTGAATCTCTTTAGCATTTTCCCTGAGATCTTCTCTTCAGGATATTGCTTTGCGAAGGTGAGCCAGTAGTCCTTTACGCTCTGCTTCATCTCCTTGCGGAGGATAAAAATCCCGATTAGGTTGGGGACAGCCATCAGTACTATTGCCACGTATGAGAGTGACCAGACAATAGTCGTATCCGTGAATGATGCGATAAAGAATGCCGCCACGAAGATGATACGGTACCAGATGACATATTTCGGTCCCGCAAGGAAGGTAACAGCCCTGTCGCCATAGTAGGACCACGATATTGCAGTTGAGAATGCGAACAGCAGCAACCCGAAGGTTACGATATATTTACCCCAGCCTTTAAGTACGCTCCGGCTGAAGGCGAATGTTGTCATCGGGGCGCTGTGAATGAGAGACTCGCCAACTATGTCGAAGGCAGCAGGATTCACCAGTTTGCCGTTCCTGACCTCTATCACCCCTGTGAACGGCGCATTTCCTGCCAGGTATTCAACTTTTTCCGCGAGGGATCTTGCATGGATCAGGGAGACGTCCTGGGTTTTTGAAATACCGTTCTCCACCTCGAGCTGCCCGCTGAAAAGCGGCAGAGGCGCAGTGCCCCGCACATGATCACCGAGTTTAACCACATCATCACTTCTTGAGTCATCAAAGGAGCCGACAACATACTGCATGTCAGTTGTCTGGAAATGGTTTTCGGTCTTGGTGTTCCAGGCACCTGAAGAAAGGACCACCAGTCCGGTCAGCGTGCATATGCAGATTGTATCTATGAATGGTTCGAGAAGTGCAACCATACCTTCTGACACAGGTTCCGGAGCCCTTGCAGCCGAGTGAGCTATAGGTGCAGAGCCCTGGCCCGACTCGTTCGAGAAGAGACCCCTGTTGACACCCCTGTTCATCGCGAACGCGAAGGAAGCTCCGAGGAAGCCGCCGGCAGCTGCAGAACCGGTGAAGGCGTCGCCGAAGATGGCTCCCAGTGAGGGAAGGATATTCTCATAATTAGAGAAGATGACAATGAACGCTCCGATGAGATAAAGCAGAGCCATGAATGGCACAAGCACTGATGTGACTCTCGCTATGCGCTTTATACCGCCAATAATTATGAGCGCAAGCAGAACCGAGAGAATAGCCCCGGTAATTATATGCTTCACCCCGAATGTGGCGAAAACGGCATTTGAGATGCTGTTTATCTGAGGCAGTCCGCCGGTACCGAATGAACAGAGGATTGTGGCTCCGGCAAAAAAGCTGCCGAGGATAAGTCCGGTCTTCAGAACCTTTCCGTTCTTCGTTTTGATGTTGAGCCGCTTCTTCATGTAATACATGGGTCCTCCGGAGATGCTCCCGTCAGGAAGTACATCCCTGTATTTGTGAGATATGGAGACCTCAACCATCTTGGTACACATTCCGATTGCAGCAGTAAGAAGCATCCAGAAAAGGGCGGCCGGGCCTCCGAGGTGGATTGCAAGGGCTACACCCGCAATGTTCCCTGTACCGACAGTCCCCGAAAGCGCTGTTGCAAGGGATTGGAAATGTGAGGTGTCACCCACGTCATGGGAGTGATCATATTTCCCTTTTGTTATCCTGATTGCATGCCTGAAATAGCGTATCTGGGGAAAACCGAGATAAATTGTAAAGAAGAGGCCGGTGCCGATAAGCAGCACCATGAACCAGACATGCCCGCCCAGGTAGCCGTCGAGCATTGTAAGGAAATCGTTTATCTTGTGCATTGTACAGCCGGAGTTGGGGTTATATCTTGAGTAGTCCTATCCCGTTAAGGAAGACTATCGTTATTGCAATAGGTGCCACAAATCTTATTATAAACCTGTAAAGTGAATAATACCTTGCCTTCAGGGTGCCTCCGTTAGACAGCTCATCCCTTACATCCTTCCCGGGGAAGAACCATCCGAGGAAGATTACTATTAGCAGTCCGCCCAGCGGCAGAAGAATATTCGCGGTTGTTGTATTGAACAGGTCAAATGTATTCAGACCGAACAGCTTAATCCCGCTGGTGAGTCCCATGGAGAGTGACGCCGTGATGCCAAGAATAAACATCGAGATGGTCGCAAGTATGATCGCTTTCCTGCGTGTCAGTCCCAGTTGTTCAGAAAAATAGGCTACAATTACCTCCAGGACAGAAATAGTTGATGTAAGGGCAGCCAGCGCCAGCAAAAGGAAAAACATGAATGCAAAAACCATCCCTCCGGGCAACTGCTGAAATATACCTGGTAACACAATGAAAGTAAGAGCTTCACCGGAGGCAGGAGAAATTCCGAAGGCAAACACTGCAGGGAAGATAGCAATGCCGGCAAGAACAGCCACTGTTGTGTCTATCAGTGATACCTGCACCGAGGTGCCTGCAAGATTATTGTCCTTCTGGATGTATGAGCCGTATGTGATTATTGTTCCCATTCCGATACTCAGCGAGAAGAAGACCTGCCCCAGTGCCATCAGCACAGTCGTACCGGTTATCTTGGAGAAATCAGGTTTGAAGAGAAATTCCATCCCTTTCCCGGCGCCGGGGAGTGTGAGTGATTTGATGCACATGATTATAAGCAGCACGAAAAGCAGTGGCATCATTATCTTGGTGGATTTCTCTATACCTTTTCTGACACCTCCCAGAACTATTCCCGATGTCGCTATCATAAATATCGAGAACCACAGGGCCGGGCGCAGCGAGTCGCCTCTGAAAGAATCAAACATGGCAGTAAGTTCGGCCGAACTCTTTCCCTTGAAACCACCAATTACTGTCTGGTACAGGTACTCAAGTGTCCACCCTGAAACGGCAGTATAAAACGCAAGAATCATAAATGCCGAAATTATTCCCATCATGCCAACCAGATACCAGGGCTTTCCAGGCGCCAGCATCCTGAAAGCACCGACAGGGTTTCGCTGTGAACGCCGGCCGATGACCAGTTCTGACATCATCACCGGAATCCCGATTGCAAACATTATTACAAGGTATATTATCAGGAAGGCACCGCCCCCGTTTTCACCAAGTATGTAAGGAAATCTCCAGATGTTGCCGAGCCCCACTGCCGAACCGGCCGCTGCTGCAACCACTCCAAGCCTGCTGCCAAACGAATCACGTTTGGAAAAATCAAATCCGCTCATTGATGTGACCTTTTTATTGGTATGTTTTTTTTGAAGTGAATAAAGGTGGGAAAAAACTTGTTAGGAGCCAACTTTTCTGTTTAAAAACAGGAAAACCGGGTGGAATTTTCACGCCTGCAGATGAAAAAGCAGGACAGAGGAGTGCAAAAAAAGCAGAGACGCTGTAGCCGGCGTCTCTGCAAAATACCTGTCAGTCAATTCTACTTAATAAGACTCCCTCTCCACGTAATGGGTGTGCAGGAGTTCGTGTGACTTATGGCCGTTGGGTTTCTCAAGAAACTCGTTGTAGATAGCAATGATCTCAGGGTTCTCGTGTGATTTCCTCAGATCCATGTGCATGTCTTCGGAATAGATTGCATCCATTCGCTTCTGCCGGACTGCAGCGTTGGTGGGGATGGGCTGACCGCCTCCGCCAATGCATCCTCCGGGGCATGCCATGATCTCGATGAAGTGATAGGAGGCCTTGCCGGTACTCACTGCCTTCGCAACCTTGTTTGCGTTCACCAGGCCGTGTGCAATGGCAACTTTAAGCTCTGCCCCCTCGAGGAATCTCCACTCCTGGGTGGTACCCTCAATCTTAACCGTGGCTTCCTTTACCCCGTCCATTCCGCGGACAGGAGTGATATTCAGGTTCATGAAGGGCACCGGTTTGCCGGTAACAAGCTCATATGCAGTACGCAGTGCAGCCTCCATCACACCACCGGTAGCTCCGAAGATGACAGCGGCACCCGTCGATGTACCCATTATTGAGTCATAATGAGACGGTTCAAGGGTACGGAAATCGATGCCTGCCTGCTTGATCATCACCGCCAGTTCACGTGTCGTGAGCACGAAGTCAATGTCCTTGTATCCGCTCGATCTCATCTCAGGCCTGTCAGCCTCGTATTTCTTGGCGGTGCAGGGCATTATCGAAACAGAGACCACCTTGGCAGGGTCAAGCTTTCTCTTATGTGCATAGAATGTCTTTGCCAGCGCACCGAACATCTGCTGGGGCGACTTACAGGTCGAGAGATTTGGAAGCATGTGCGGGTACTTGTGCTCAATGAACTTGATCCATCCCGGTGAGCATGAAGTGAACATCGGCAGCGCCATGCTGTGGTCATTCTCAACAAGATTCTTCTTCAGTCTGGTCAGAAGTTCGGTCCCTTCCTCGATGATTGTAAGGTCAGCTGTGAAGTCGGTGTCAAGCACCGAATCAAATCCCAGCTGACGCAGGGCGGTAACCATCTTGCCTGTCACCCTTTCACCCGGATCATAGCCGAGATCCTCGCCAAGGGCCACCCTGACAGCCGGGGCTGTCTGCACTACAACATGTTTCTCTGAATCATAGATGGCATCCCAGACCTGGTCAATGTATGTCTTCTCAGTCAGCGCTCCCGTCGGGCAACGGTTGACACACTGGCCGCAGTTGGTGCATACCACATGACTCATCGGCCTGTCATGGAACGACGAGATCTTCATATGTGCACCCTTGTTTGCCACCGCTATTGCTGACACATGCTGCAGCTGTGCGCATGTGCGCACGCAGCGCTGGCACCTGATGCACTTGCTGTCATCCTTGGTGAAGGAGGGTGAAGACCTGTCAATAGTATAGGCATGATCCTCCACAAGGTCAAGGAAAAGATGCTCGCCAAACGAATACTCATTTGCCAGGGTCTGCAATTCGCACTTCTGGTTCTTGTAGCACTTCGTGCAGTCAGCACGGTGTTCGGAGAGAAGCAGTTCAACTATATGCTTACGGGCATTCCTTACCTTCAGTGAATTGGTGTGTATGTCCATACCCTCCGATACCGGCATTGCACATGCTGCAATCAGTGTCCGGGCTCCCTTCTGTTCCACCACGCAAACGCGGCAGTTGCCCGCCACACAGAGATCGGGGTGATTACAGAGTGTGGGAATGATTACACCCAGTTTTTTAGCAGCGTCAAGTACTGTCGTTCCCTCCGCTACCTTTACTTCCTGATCATTTATCTTTAGAGTTACCATTTTCTTCTTTGCTAGTGTTAGTAAATTATCTCTTCCCTGAAATTCTCAACAATCGACCTGAAGGCATTTCCAACCGACTGTCCGAGGCCGCACTTGGAAGCTACCTTCATAGTATCGGCAAGCTTTACAAGTTCATTCAGATATGTTGATTTTGCCTCGCCCTTCTTCACCTTCTCGACTCCTTTGAGAAGCTGCTGGCATCCGACGCGGCACGGTGTACACTGCCCGCATGACTCCTCCGTAAAGAAATCGAGATAATTATGCAGCACGTTATACATCGAACGCGAACTGTTGAAGAGTTTCATTGAGCCTCCTGTAGGCACTCCCTCAAACCCTATTATAGTTTCTGCAAATTTCTTTCGGGGCACGCAGAAGCCTGATGCTCCGCCTACCTGTACTGCCTTGGTATCACCGTCACCGAACTCGTTGACGAACTCCTGGACGGTCATGCCGAGCTCCAGCTCGAAGATACCCGGAATAGGAGTATCACCGGAAATGGAGAACACCTTGGATCCGCGCGAGTCCTTCGTACCAAGCTTCACATATTCCTGCGGTCCTCTCGCGATAATCATCATCGCAGTCACAAGTGTCTCTACATTGTTTATTGATGTCGGTTTGGAGAACAGCCCTGAGGTGGTAGGATAAGGCGGTTTGTTTCGCGGCTCGCCGCGGAAGCCCTCGATTGATTCGAACAGGGCGCTTTCCTCTCCACATATGTAGGCACCGCTTCCCATACGGTACTCAATGCTGAAATCGTATCCGATCTCAGCTATCATCTTCTGGAACTTATGCAGTTCGAGGTAAAGCTGCGGCAGCAGGAACCTGTATTCACCGCGGAGGTAAATGTAACCTTTCTTTGCTCCCATAGCCTTTCCGGCAATTGCCATGCCGCCATATACCTTATATACTACGCGGTCCAGGATCTCGCGGTCCTTGAAGGTACCGGGTTCGCCCTCATCGGCGTTGCAAACTATGTATTTCTCCGGATCCTTTTCGGCAGCAGTGAATTTCCATTTCATTCCAGTCGGGAAACCTGCTCCGCCCCTGCCCTTCAGCCCTGATTCCAGAACCTGGCTGATAATCTCTTCGCTGCTCATGGAGAAGGCTTTTGTAAGTACTTCCCTGGCGTCTATGCTCTCGAATATAAGATCTACTTTCGTCAGTCCTTTGCTTTTCATTGCAGTGCCTCCTCTTATTTACGCATATAACCTTTAATAACATCTATTACCGTCTCAGGTGTCAGATCAGTGTACGGCATATCATTTATCAGCATTGCCGGAGCCTTGTGACACCATCCAATGCAATTGGTCTCCAGCAAAGTGAACATTTTGTCAGGAGTGGTCTGTCCAACCTTTATCTTCAGTATCTCCTCAAGTGTGCTTATGATATTATTCTTTCCCTTCATGGAACATGTGATTGTCTTGCAGACCCTGATCACATTCTTCCCCCTCTCCTCTGTGTCAAGGAAAGTATAGAACGATGCCGTTCCGTATACTTCTGCTGCCGAGATGTCAAGCTCGGTGGCCACCTCCACCATCGCCTCGTCTGTAAGGTAATTGTGTTTTTTTACAATGTCCTGAAGGATCGGCATTAGGCTCTCTCTCTTTCGCCCGTACTTTTCAGCCAGCTCCTTCACCATGTTACCAGTTTGATACATTTCCGTTTGGGTTTTAGTTGTTATTCTTTGCTGATAATTGTGTTAAGATTCCAGCTGTGAATTTAATAACAATAAAACTTCAAAAAAACTTACTTATGTCATGTTTTATCAAATAAATGTTTTGAAACACCTCCTTCTCCTAACGGTTTCAATTGTGCTAAACCCCTCACTGCACCATCATGAATGCCAATTAATCTACCCTTTTTGCCCGATTCGTCCACTATTATTTTGTATTTTAAGCCATCTTTGTGTTTAACAAATCAATTCACATGAAAACCAGTATTGAAGTAAGATATTCAGCTCATCCTGATGATGTTAAGCATTGGACCACCGACCGGCTCCGGATGGAGCACCTTGTATCGCCGGTTTTCCGTGACAATCTTGTAACAATGGTTTATTCGCTCTATGACCGCATGATTGCGGGCGGAGCCAAACCAGCGGGTGAAATCCTGAAGCTTGAGCCGGTGGATGAGGTGAAGGCCCCCTTCTTCCTCCGCAGGCGGGAACTCGGGATATTCAACGTAGGTGGCCCTGGAAAGGTGACAGCCGGCGGAGTGGAATACGCGCTTGATTACAAGGAAGCCCTGTACCTGGGCAGCGGTGACAGGGAAGTGATTTTTGAAAGTTCTGATGCCGCAAATCCTGCACTCTTCTATTTCAATTCTGCACCTGCACACCGCAACTACCCTGACCGTAAGGTGACGACAAAGGAATGCATCACCGCTGAGCTGGGATCGGCTGAAACAGCCAATCACAGGATCATCAACAAAATGCTTGTAAAGGAGGTTCTTGAAACATGCCAGCTGCAGATGGGCATGACCGAACTGAAGCCAGGAAGCGTCTGGAACACAATGCCACCCCATACTCACGGTCGCCGCATGGAAGTCTACTTTTATTTCGAAGTGCCTGACGGCAGCGCTGTATGTCATTTCATGGGACAGCCGGATGAAACCAGGCACCTCTGGATGAAAAACAACGAGGCAGTGATTTCACCCCAGTGGTCTATCCACTCCGCTACCGCAACATCAAGCTACACATTCATCTGGGGCATGGCAGGTGAAAACCTCGATTACGGCGACCAGGATTTCCTGAAGCAGACTGACCTAAGATAGGCATTCAAAAACGAAAAAGAGCAGTGAGATGAACAGCAATCTATTCAAACTTGACGGCAGGGTGGCGCTTGTCACCGGTGCCTCATACGGGATAGGAATGGCGATGGCAAAGGCCCTGGCTCAGGCCGGGGCGACACTCGTATTCAATGACCGGAATCCGGAAAGGGTGACTGAAGCCCTCGCTGAATACAGAAAGAGCGGCATAGACGCCCGGGGATACATCTTTGACGTAACCGACGAAAAAGCAGTCAGGGAACATATTGAAAAAATCACATCTGAGGTTGGCGTGATTGACATACTAGTAAACAACGCCGGGATCATAAAACGGATTCCCGCTCTTGAGATGGATGCGACTGACTTCCGCGAGGTGATTGACATTGACCTCACCGGCCCGTTCATCATGTCGAAGGCAGTGGCTCCGGGCATGATAAGGAAAGGCGGCGGAAAGATCATAAATATCTGCTCCATGATGAGTGAGCTTGGCCGTGAAACCGTATCGGCATATGCATCCGCCAAGGGCGGACTTAAGATGCTTACACGCAACCTGGCCTGCGAATGGGCCGAATACAACATCCAGGTGAACGGAATCGGGCCCGGGTATATCGCCACACCCCAGACAGCACCGCTCCGAACAGAAGGCCATCCATTCAATGCATTCATAATCGGCCGCACACCGGCAGCACGATGGGGAACTCCTGATGACCTTCAGGGACCCGTCGTCTTTCTGGCTTCCCCTGCCTCCGATTTCGTCAACGGGCACATCCTCTACGTCGACGGCGGAATACTCGCATATATCGGCAAACAACCCAGGTAAAAAACAGAAACAATGCAAAAGCTCTCTCTCTGCCTTATTTTATTCCTGATCCTTGCCGGGTGTACCGGCAACCGGATGAAAGTCACAGTTGAAAATTCCCTTCAGACTGACAGGATAGCCGAGACGGTTGAGATTCAATTCGGTGACATAATTGCCGTCCTCGGGGAGATTGATCCTGCCGGCCTGGTAGTTTCTGACAGCAAAGGTATCGAGATACCTTCTCAAATAATCCGGGCCGGCCAGGCTGAACCTCAGTCGCTGATATTCCAGGCGGATGTGAAGGCCGGCTCTTCCGCAAGGTACTACATTGCCCCGGGGACACCGCAGAGTTATGAACCGAAAGCTTACGGCCGGTTCGTGCCGGAGAGGTACGATGATTATGCCTGGGAGAATGACCGTATCGCCTTCCGCATTTACGGACCGGCGCTCATCGCCAAAGACGGTCCCAGCAATGGCCTTGACGTGTGGATCAAGCGCACTGACAAAATGGTAATCGACAGGTGGTATGCTGACTACCTCGCGGGTAAAAACACATATCATGATGATAACGGTGAGGGTTGTGACTGTTACAAGGTCGGACGTACCCTCGGCGCCGGCGCCATGGCACCATACGTTGATGATTCGCTCTGGCTGGCCATCAACTTCGAAAACTGGAAGACACTTGACAACGGTCCTGTCCGCACCTCTTTCCGTCTGACTTACCCCCCTTTCATGGTGCGTGACGTAATGGTTACCGAGACAAGGACAATCTCCCTTGATGCCGGCAGCCAGCTCGCAAAGATCACTGAAGAATACACGGGCCCTGATATGGAATTTACCGTGGCAGCAGGCATAGTAAAAAGAGAGGAAGGATCTCCCCTGCTGGTCCCGCCTGAGAAGAATGCAATAGCCTATCGGCTCGACGGGGGTGAAGGAGGAATAACCTATATTGGCACCGTGCTGACAACACCTGCCACCGCGGTGGAGGATTTTTCTGACCATCTCCTGATAGTCACCCGGTATACTCCTGGTACACCGCTGACCTATTATACAGGAGCAGGATGGAGCAAATGGGGCTTTGAAACAGATTCATCATGGACCCGCTATATCGAAGAGTTCTCCCGGAAACTGGCTTCTCCGCTGAAGATCAAAACTGAATAGGCCTTCCATGCGTTCCTCAGCCTGTAAAACAGCCCTCATGCTGCTGCTGATGGTAACTGCAGCACTCCGAACAGGCTGCGGTCAGTTCAAGAGCGCATTCACCCACTATTCTGTAGAAGACGGGCTTTCAGAAGGAGTAGTTCTCACAATGCACCAGGACCGCGACGGGCTGATGTGGTTCGGAACCTTCGACGGCCTGAACCGGTTCGACGGATACAGTTTCAAGGTATACAAGTCAGGGTTTAAATCCTCTTACGGCCTGACCAACAACCGCGTAGACCGGATCACGGAAGATGACCTCGGCTATCTGTGGATAATGAATAATGACGGTGAGGTCTACAGGATGAACACCCGTACCGAGGAATTTATAAACTTCAATGAAATCAGCTCCTCGGGGCCGGGCAACTACTCCCCTGTTAACCAGATCTACTGTTTCAGCGGCGGAGAGACATGGCTACAGGCCGAGACGGGAACATGCACCAGGGTAATCTCCTCAGCCTCTTCCAACGGTTATTTAATTGACAGGTTTGAGTGCCCTGGCACTGATGACATGCAGCCGAAAGTCAACTTCATCAGCACTGACAGTCGCGGGACAGTCTGGATGCTTACCTCCGGAGGCCTCTTCCGGGTCAGTGATAATGACAAAGTCCCCGTAAGGGTACTCACGGCCATCGTTCGCCCGGAGGGCAGAAACGGATTCTTTTGCTTTCATGAGACGGGAGACAGGCTATGGTTCGGAACCGGAAACGGAACAATAATCGTAACTGATCCTGAAGCAGGCTCATACGAAGAAATCAGTCTCGGGGTCAGCTCGGATATCATAAGCATCAGGCAGCTGAACAAGCGTGAACTGCTTATACTTACATCTGGTGACGGCTTCTTCGTCTATTCGCCTGTAACGTCGGAAAAAAGACATTTTGACACATCGCGATATCCTGTGATGCCCACAAACAAAATGGTTTCAGCCTATGTTGACCGGTATGGCGAGGCGTGGATTGAGTCAGTTGCAGACGGTGTGATACACTATGACCCTTTCACGGGAACGGTTCAGCATTTCAGGATGAATGTCGACAAAACGAATCCGAATGTGCTCCTTCCGAGCTTCGTCATCTTTGAAGATGTAAATGATATGCTGTGGATCTACCCGAGGGGAGGAGGTTTCTCACGATATAACCGTATAGAGCGCAGGCTTGAATACTTCTTCAATGAACCGGGAAGTGCCGACAGACGGTTTCCCAACCTGATCCATTCTGCCCTGTCAGACAACCAGGGAAACCTCTGGATCTGCACCATAACCCGGGGTATAGAAAAAGTCTCATTCTTCCCCAGCCTGTTCAGGGTAATCAGCCCTAAACCGGTGGCAGCATCCCACTCTGAAAATGAGGTCAGGGCCATCTTCGAGGACAACAACGGGAACCTCTGGGCCGCAACTCGGGACGGAAGGGTTTACCTGTTTGATGCGGACAGAAAAATTACAGGGTACCTTCGTGATAACGGCACTTTCACCTCGGGCGAGGCATTCAATGCGCTTGTGTATGTTATCACCCAGGACAGCAAGGGGAACATCTGGATGGGCTCAAAAGGAGGTGGTCTCTTCAGGCTGGAACCAGTGGCCAGGGGACCGGCCTGCTGCTACAGCATTACAGGTTACCGTCATGACGATGCAAACCCGTACAGCCTGAGTCATGATAACGTCTACTCTGTCCATGAAGACCCTGACGGACGTATCTGGGTGGGCACGTTCAACGGAGGCCTCAACTACATCTCGGAAGAAGACGGCAGGGTCAGGTTCATCAACTCGGGCAACAGGCTGAAGAACTACCCGTACTCGAACCACAAACGGGTAAGATACATCACCTCTGACAACCAGGGCAGGATATGGGTGGGCACCACAAGCGGCCTGGTTATTTTTAAAAGTGATTTCAGGGAACCTGAAGATGCAAGGTTTACGACATGCTTTTTTGACCCTGACGTGGTAACCAGCCTTGCCAACAACGATGTACATTTTATATACTGTTCACCAAATGATGAGATATTTATCGCCACCTTCGGCGGAGGCCTGAACAGGGTTACGGGAAACGGAGAACAACCCGGATTCAAATCATACACTGTCAGGACAGGTGCCCCTGATGATGTGATTCTGAGCATAGTGGATGACCTGAACGGAAATCTCTGGCTTAGCAGTGAGAGAGGGATCCTTAAGTTCAACAAAGCGGCTGAATCATTTGAGATATACAGTGAACAGAGCGGCGTGGAGAAGAGGTATTTCTCAGAGGCAACCGGACTCAGGACAAGCAACGGCGAAATAATGTTCGGTTTTGACAGCGGCATCTATTGCTTTAATCCTGCACAGGTCAGGAAGGTCAACTACATCCCTCCTTTGCACTTCACAAGGGTATCTGTAGCAGGCACCGATGTACATACTGCCGGAGGCGACTATCACCCGGCAGGAGACAAGGCAGAACTTGCCACACTTGAGCTGGGACATGACCAGAAGAACCTTACTATAGAATTTGCTGCTCTGGATTACCGGAATCCCAGGAACATCCAGTACGCCCACAGGCTGGAGGGAGTCGATCCTGACTGGATCATCGCAAGGGGACAGCGTACCGCTTCCTATACAAACCTCGATCCCGGCGAATACCTTTTCAGCGTGAGATCGACCAATTCCGACGGTATCTGGGTAGACAACACACGGACGGTCAGGGTTACTGTCAAACCCTCATTCTGGCAAACACTGATGGCAAGGATCCTGATTGTACTTACAGGTGCTGCTCTGATTGCCCTGGCAATTTATGTCATCTTCACTATGTACAAGCTGCGTCACAAGGTGGAGGTTGAGCAGATCATTACCAACCTGAAGCTCAAGTTCTTCACAGATATTTCTCACGAGCTGCGCACTCCGCTTACACTGATTTCTTCACCTGTTACAAATATCCTTCAGAACGGCAGGCTCGACCCCGATGTACGGGATCAGCTGACTCTCGTGCAGAACAATACCCAGCGGATGCTCAGGCTCGTGAACCAGATACTTGACTTCAGGAAAGTGCAGAACCGGAAAATGAAGTTAAGGATAGAGGAGTTCCCTCTGGGGCCTTTTATTGCCGGTTTATGCGCTGACTTCCGCAAGGCGGCAGACGACAAGGGAATCATGTTTACAGTGGAAGACTTGTCGGAAGGTGAAAAGGTGTGGGCTGACCGTGACAAGGTGGAAAAAATCGCCTTTAACCTGGTCACAAATGCATTGAAGTTCACTCCCCGCGGGAAAAATGTGACCGTCACCGTAAAAAGAAACAGTGACTCCCTGGAAATGATTGTAGCAGACCAGGGGACAGGCCTGTCAAAAGAAAAGATGAAGAATCTGTTCATGCGATTCGGCAGTGATGACAGGGAGGTTATGACCCTCCAGCCCGGCACAGGCATAGGTCTTTCGCTGAGCAGGGAACTGGCAGAACTTCACCGCGCTGAACTGACTGCCGAAAGCGAGGAGGGCAAGGGAGCAACCTTCCGGGTAACTTTCAGGCTGGGATTCTCCCACTTTGACAACGAAACGGAATTTGTCCTGGCAGACGGACAAAACCCTCTCAGGTCACGCCAGGCTGCGTCAGTAATGATGGAAGAAGATGAAGAATCTGAGACTGGGGAAGGCGATGATGAACCTGTCCTGCTGTTCATAGAAGACAATGAAGAGTTGCGCAGCTTTATCAAGATTATCCTTTCCGACGGTTTCCATGTCATTGAGGCCGGTAACGGTATCGAAGGGTTCGAGATTGCCCGGAACCA
Source organism: uncultured Rikenella sp. (assembly GCA_964579645.1). Classification (GTDB taxonomy): domain Bacteria; phylum Bacteroidota; class Bacteroidia; order Bacteroidales; family VadinHA17; genus SR-FBR-E99. Next base: position 28,985 of record CAZOHL010000028.1, read on the forward strand.
GTTGCCTGATATAATTATTACTGACCTGATGATGCCTGAGATGGACGGACTCGAACTGGCACGCCGGATAAAGGAAGAGGTCACCACTTCACATATCCCCGTCGTGGTGCTTACGGCAAAATCAGACCTCGACACCCAGGTTGAAGCCCTGAAACGGGGAGCCGACGACTTTATAGCCAAACCCTTCAGCTCCACATACCTCAGGGCAAGAATTGAAAACATACTCCAGCAACGTAAAAAACTCCAGGAACTGTTCCTCTCATCACTTGATGACTATCGCCGGCCGAAAGCGGGGAAACCTGTTGATATCACTCCTTCTGAACCGGTAATAGAATCATATGATGACAGGCTCATGAAGAATCTGATGGAGGTGATGGAGGAGAATATTGACAATTCGGGGCTCACCGTTGACGAACTCGTATCGAAGATGGGTATCGGCAGGTCAGTTTTCTTCAAGAAGCTGAAGAGCCTCACCGGCCTTGCTCCTGTTGAGTTCATCAGGGAGGTGAGGGTCAAAAGGGCCGCACAACTGATTGAGTCAGGTGAATACACTATCTCCCAGGTAACTTACATGGTCGGATGCAATGATCCCCGCTACTTCTCCCGGATTTTCAAGCAGCGCTTCGGGATGACCCCCTCGGAATACAGGGACAAGCATGTAAAACAGAAACAGGGCTGAGCGCGGTTAAATTCTTCAATCATCATGAAAAAAGCACAATACATCATCTGCAGCCTGCTTGCCATGACACTGCTCCTCTCATGCGGAAGCAGCAGCAACCGCGGTCTCGAATCCAAACTGTGGTCGGTACGGATGGCCGAGTCTGAAATGATCCGCAATCCCTCGCTATGGATGGCTGACTTCGTGACTGAGAAAAAATGGAACTATACGCAGGGGCTCATGGGTCTTGCATTCCTGAGACTCTATGATGCAACTGGTGGCAGAAGATATTTTGATTATGCCAGGGGTTACGCCGACTCGCTCATAGACGCTGATGGCAACATCTTTAAGTACAGGATGGATAATTACAACCTTGACCAGGTCAATCCCGGCAAGATGATGTTCATCCTCCACGACCTTACCTCCGATCCCAGGTATGAGAAGGTGATTCAGACACTTTACCGGCAGCTGCAAAACCAGCCGCGTATAGCCGAAGGAGGCTTCTGGCACAAGATGGTCTACCCTGATCAGATGTGGCTTGACGGACTCTACATGGGAGCGCCCTTTTATGCCGAATACGCTTTGAGATATAACCGGCCGGATGATTTCAGTGACGTTGTCAACCAGTTTCTGGTTGTTGCGTCGCACACATATGACCCTGCCACGGGTCTTTACCGGCACGCTTTTGACGCATCCGGGAAGATGGCGTGGGCCGACAGCGTCACCGGGCAGGCTCCCCACGCATGGGGAAGAGCAATGGGGTGGTTCACAATGGCAATAGTTGATGTACTGGATTTCCTTCCCCGCGACCAGCCCGGAAGGGATGAGCTTACAGGAATACTGCAGGGAATTGTGAATAAACTGTCGGAAATCCAGGATCCTGCCACCGGCGGATGGTACCAGGTGCCTGACCGCTCAGGCGCTGAAGGCAACTACATTGAGACATCCTGCACCGCAATGTTCGCCTACTCGATATTCAAGGGCGTGCGGATGGGCTATCTTGATGGCAAATACCTGGCTGTTGCAGAAAAAGCGTACCTGGGTCTGCTGGACAATTTTATCGTTACAAACCCGGATGGAACTGTGAGCATGAAGAATATCTGCGG
>CAZOHL010000029.1:0-30266 GCA_964579645.1 uncultured Rikenella sp.
CCCACGGTAGCGTATGGCACAGGAGATCTGTCATTCTCCTGGCATACTTTACCGCTTATTTTCTGAGCCTGTGCTGCAACAGAGGCTGCCATAAGCAATCCGATCAAAATTCCTTTCATGGTCTGTCCCGAATTTATTTATTGAATTAGAGTGATTTCAGATTCGCTGTTTATATCCATTGGCATCTGCATACTGAAGCCGGGTGCGCTAATGCTCAGGTTTCCGGAAACATGGGTCTTGCCGGTTTCCTTAATCCTCATACCTGAGCTGACGTCAATCACCATTGTTGCACGGCTCATCCCCTTAAGGTCTCCATATGCCACAGTTGCGCCACCTGATTCTATCGGGGCTGCACCCTCAGATGCCTTTATTGCAGACTCTGCCGTGATGTTTGCCAGGGTGCCGTCTGTTTGGTCAAGACGATATTCCGATATAATGTCAAGCAACATTCCCCCTGAATTCAATTGCTGGGTGATACTCCACCGCCCGCCCTTCGTCACCTGTCCGCCTGGCAAAAAATGAGTGAACATTGAGATCATGCTTTTAAGGCCTCCCTCGCTGACTGTTTCGACAACCTGTTTACGTACTGCCAGGGCTGACGGGCCCTTTACTGAAATACTGCTCGTATCCCTGAGAATAATATCCGAGATCATCCTGCCATTGATTATCTCAACCGGTTTGCCGGTGTAATCGAGCTTGACATAAAGTGCATTTTTACTCAACCTGTTCATGATGCATGAGAGGACGTCAGCCGTTTCCTCAGATTTGATATCACCCTCATTTGCCGAGCTGATCCTTGTTACCTTGCCCATTGTGTTTGTAATGTTGACCAGCGTATCAAAACGCACTTCGGTCACCATGAAATCAGGTGTGGCTTCCAGCATTTTCAGAGACATTATGTATCTGACCCCTGATTCGGTTGTCTGCTGTACGCCGTTGATTGTCTGTGTTACCGTCTGCGACGTAACAGACCTGAGCTGGTAAACCTTGTTCTTCTCAAGGTTCATCTTAAGGGTTACTCCGTCTTGTGCCTGCACCGAAATTGCAAGCAGCATAGAGATGCCTGCAAAAAGAATGTTTTTCATAAGTCCCTGATTAGTTGTTTTTCAAGTTCGATGTAAAAGTAGGTCAGGCTTGATCTCAATACCATCCTTCGTCGGTAAACGGATGAAATTGACAGGCGAATGACAGATTTGAAAGGCAATTTGAATGGACGCCTGGCTGAATTGCCTCATAATTTTTCAGAATGTCATTGAATGATCTCTCATATTGAGTAATTTGCAGAAACTAACTTAAATTTATATTGTGAAGAAGTTAAATTATACCCTGGCGCTTTCGCTGCTGACATTGATAACACAGGTCTCTTGCGAGCGGTTGATTCAGAATAAGACCCTGGAGATACTTGTAAAAGATGGCAACAGCTGGTCATTGTCAAATAAAGAAATGTCACCGGCAGAAGGGACTGTCGTCAGCATTTATGACTCTCCGGTTGATATTATCGAAGGCTATCAGCCGGTTTACACAGGCATGACGGACAATTCGGGACTGGTCAGGATCAAAGTAAAGATTAAGGTGGAACCATATTACTTAATTGCTGAAAAGAACGGCGCCCGGAATGTTCATGACGGGTTGGTAGTATATAAGATATTTGAATCCCAGGATGAAGTCAATTCCGCTACTGTTCAGACACCTCCGGCAGCCATAGGCACACCCATGTACTTCGATACAAATGCCGACGGAATTGTTAATTCCTATGACGCTACGTATGGTTCACCTGTCGGCTCTGAACCGGACGATGAAGATAGAGTAACTGTTATTATCTATAAGTACTGAGAGCCTTCAGGGTTATCAGAATATGAATGAGAAGCCCGCATTGAAATCATGGCGGATGGGCAGGGTGTAAACAGGCTTGTAATTGCCGTAGAAATAAAACTTGCCTGACAGTCTTAAATGCAATCCGATATCTGCTACCCATCCCAGCCTCTCGAATTCCTCGTAGCCGAGAATGACTCCCGAACCGCTTGTGACCAGGTTATTAAGCATTCGGGTCCATGGATGATTGCCCGTAAAGGTAATCCCGCCACTCGGGGTATAATGATAATCCGGCTCGCCCTCAATCACCACCCTGTTGAGTCCGGCTCCGAAATTGAACCATAATCTTTTGGAATGTGCCGGATTAAATGTTAATCCCAACACCAGATCCTGGCTGTAAGCCCTGTTATCAATACTTTCCCATTCGGGGAACCCGCGTTCAACAAGACCTAATCCGATATTGAAAGAGGCGTATGGAGATACAACCTTCAACGGATTGCGATAATAAGCCAGACGCAAATCAACCGTGAATTCAGTTAACGGCTTACCCGGTGCTACAGCAACATCTTCATCTACAAGATGATATACAAAGACTCCAAAGACGCCTACTTCCCAGCTGTTCTTGTCCTGCGAATAGGCCGGGGCTGATGAGGCGAAGAGAATGGTCATGCAGACCAGCGCTGATCTGAGACTAAAGCTCATTAATGTTTTGGTGCACATCTGGATTTATATTATTCTGACTTATTGCCGTTCCGCACTTATGATGCAGATTATTATCGGTTTCTGCCCACTAAAATTAACAAACAAATTCTTATAATTTACCGCTTCGTCAGATTATATCTCAAGGAGAATTTTAGTTAACTTTCACGAAAACAAACCAGAAAATATTATCATGGCGACCAGAAAACTGACACAGGTAGTAAGGGGACAGCACGCTGTAGACGGTGCCGGAGTGCGTTTACGGAGGGTTTTGGGATACAGAACGATAAAGGATTTCGATCCATTTCTGATGCTTGACGGATTCGACTCGGTTGATCCAAGTGACTATATCAAAGGCTTCCCCTGGCACCCGCACCGGGGCATTGAGACGGTCACATACCTCATCAGGGGTGAGATTGAGCACGGAGACAGCCTTGGCAACAAGGGTATAATCGGTGATCTGCAGTGCCAGTGGATGACGGCCGGATCAGGCATAATCCACCAGGAGATGCCACAGGCCGCAGAGCGAATGCTCGGATGCCAGCTCTGGGTTAACCTGCCGAAAAAGGATAAGATGACGCGGCCAGCATACCGCGATATAAGAAAGGGAGACGTGGAGGTGGTCAGCGAAGAGAATGCCACCGTAAGAGTGCTCTCAGGACGCTACGGGAACAAAAAAGGTGCTGTCAGAGGTGATTATGTTGGTGTGCAGTACCTCGACGTTGACCTGGGCCCCGGCAGTACCTGGAGTTACCGTGAAACACCCAATGACCAGACTCTGTTCCTCTACCTTATCGATGGTACACTGGCTGCCGACGCATCACTGACAGGCTTCGAGGAAAAAGCATGTGCAATGCTGATGACTGCATCATCACGCGAAGGAAATGCATCTGACGAGGTGAAGGTAAAGGCCGGACCAGCCGGAGCAAGGTTCCTCCTGATAGCAGGAAAGCCTCTGCAGGAACCGGTTGCCTGGGGAGGCCCGATCGTAATGAATACGCAGGAAGAACTTGACCTGGCTTTCAGCGAACTTCAGGATAGGACGTTCATCAAGCACGACAATCCACAGGAATTCTGACAGGATAATTTCAGATACCCGGTCCGCCCCGGCGTTAATCCAGCTTAACTTTCCTTTTTTGATACAGCCGGGTCAGTCTTTGATGCATCTGACCGAGTAGCCAAAGTTCTTGTTGGTCCAGCTCCCGTATACTTCATCATAATTCTCAAAGACACTGCGGCACCATGCATTTCCGGGGTTTTCTTCGGTTGAGGTCCACCAGTAACCTATTGATCCCTGGCGGTCAAACTGGCCTGAATAATCACGGTATCCGCCCGGGAGGGCTGTGAATCCTGATGAATTGGTCACAAGGGCATTGGTTCCCAGCCAATGGTCCGTACCCGTCTCCTTGATCTTGTATGCAGCACCCTCCTCTCCTCCGAGGTAGTTGATCAGAACGGTCCAGTCTTCATCACCTGGCACACGCCATCCTTTGGGGCAGAGCTTGCCCGATGAAACAGTCTTCCAGTTATAAAGAGCACCGTAATCTTCCTTATTGGCGACATCATTGTTATACCAGCAGTATGATGCATTTGTGGCAGCGGCCCACTCACTGATGCCTGGAACATGATGAATGGCTGTACCGTCATTGAGCTTTGTCGTTTTAAGATTTTCCAGGAGCCACTCCTGGGTACCTATCACAATACTGGTATAGACATTCCCGTCGCCGTCGGCAATATCATCGTTTGATTTCTTGCATCCGGCAATAGCCAGGAGTGAGAGACTGCAAATCAAAAGCAGGGCAGATGGCAGTGACGTACGAAATGACATAAGATCAGGTTTTTATGGACAATGGTATTTCTTTCTCCAAAAATAAGAGGTATTTGCTTATTGGAAACAGGCAGAAGAGAATTTTTCACCAGAAAGGAGCCGCAACAACACACATTATTAATTCAGGATGAAAACACTATCTTTATTCTCAAAGGCCACAGTTAAGAGAATGATGTCACGTATAAACTTATTAAGGGTCATTGCAGTGTGCGCAGCCCTTTTCACAGGTGTTTCATTATGGTCACAGAACAGGTTCGAGATCAGTGCCGGAGCAGGGCTCTTTGAGGGTGGATTCGTCAAGGCAAAATATGGCAACAGGTTCGAAGTTGGCCTGAGCCAGGATCTTGTAAGCCAGTTGCATACAACCGGCCTGGAGATATATTTCCGCATACCGCGAAAGTACGAGCCGGCCCTGCCCGGACCGTTTTACATAATGTGCGGTGTAAGCACCACGCTGTTCGGGAAGGGTTATGACACGTTCGAACAGACATTCATCTACCCACGAATAGGAAGATCATTTCTCTTCAGAAGCAAGACCGGCAGGGCCGGACTGAATGCAGATATAGGATTTGCGATCCACCGCCATACCAATCCGCCTGAAGGGTATATTACCGAGGTCATCCCGATTTCCGGCAGCGCAGGTTTCTTCTACAGGTTCTGAAACCGGTGCACGGGAGTCCTGATTTTAATTATATCTGATCAGAAAATAACAACAGCCATGAAACATCTGTTTTCGCCACTGACAATAAGGAATATTACTGTCAGAAACCGCATCGCTATGTCACCCATGTGCCAGTACTCGGCATTGGACGGATTTGCAGGTGACTGGCACCTGGCACACTACGGCGCCAGGGCCGCGGGCGGCGCAGGACTGATAATCGCAGAAGCTACAGCCGTATTGCCGGAAGGAAGGATCACGCCCGGCGACCTGGGATTGTGGAGCGATGACCATATACCCGGTCTCCGCAGGATCACGGACTTCATTCATAGCCAGGGCGCCATTGCAGGAATCCAGCTGGCTCACGCCGGCAGAAAAGCCTCCTGTGCGGTACCCTGGGAGGGAGGAAAACAGCTCTCCTCCGACAACGGAGGATGGGAAACCATAGCGCCATCCGCCATCCCCTTCAGTCCGGGCGAAAGAGCCCCGGAAATGGCAGACAGGATATGCATTGAAAAGGTTATTTCCGGATTCAGGGATGCAGCCGTCAGGGCACTGAAGGCAGGCTTCATTGTGGCAGAGATACACAGCGCCCACGGATACCTCCTCCAGGAATTCCTTTCACCGCTGAGCAACAGACGGAGCGATGAATACGGCGGATCATTTGAAAACCGGACCAGGCTGCTCCTCGAAGTGACCGAAGCAGTGAGATCAGTATGGCCTGCCGATTATCCGCTGTTTGTAAGAATATCCTCAACCGAGTGGACCGACGGAGGGTGGACACCGGAAGAGAGTGTCAGGCTGGCTCCGCTGCTGCAGAAAGCCGGAGCAGATTTAATCGATTGCTCATCGGGAGGCAACATACACAATGCGAAGATCCCGGCAGGGCCCGGCTACCAGGTGCCGTTCGCAGAAGCTGTGAGAAAGACCGGCATAATGACTGGTGCCGTCGGAATGATTACAGACGCCGTACAGGCTGATGAGATAATATCATCCGGAAAAGCTGACCTGGTTTTAATGGGCAGGGAACTGCTGCGCAACCCGTACTTCCCGCTTCAGGCTGCCCGTGCAATGGGAACTGAAGTTGACTGGCCCCGCCAATACCTGCGGGCCAGATAGACCAGGCTCCTTTCGGCCCGGAAGGCTATTTCTGCAAAGAATAAAGAAACCTGATCTCCTCTGCCCAGAGGGTCTCCTCCGGGGTTTCCAGGATAAGCGGCATGTCATCAAACCGAGGGTCATTCATTATAAGGCTGAAGACATCATCGCCGAGTTCTCCCTTTCCAAGGCTGTCATGCCTGTCAACGCGTGACCCGAACGCCTTTTTTGATTCATTCAGGTGCATCCCCTTAAGATATTTGAATCCGACAATCGTGTCAAATTCGGCGAAAACCTTCCTGAATCCCTCATCCGAGGTCAGGTCATAGCCTGAAGTATATGCATGGCATGTGTCAATGCACACCCCCACCCTGCTCTTGTCATCAACCCGGTCAATTATATGCCTCAGGTGTTCAAACCTGTAGCCCAGGTTAGTGCCCTGTCCTGCTGTATTTTCAATGACGGCAATCACCCCGGAGGTCTTTTCAAGAGCTATGTTTACCGATTCGGCAATCAGGTTAAGACACTCCTCCTCTGAGATTTTCCCAAGGTGGCTTCCGGGATGGAAATTCAGCCTGTCAAGTCCGAGCAGCTCGCACCGTTTCATCTCATCATTGAAGGCATGACGTGACCGGCCCAGCCCTTCCGGATCAGGGCTGCCGAGGTTTATGAGGTAACTGTCATGCGGCAGTATCTGGTAAGGCCTGAAATCAAGCTCTTCGCACCGCTGCCGGAATGCATCGATGCTCTTTTTCGTGAGGGGCGGCGCCACCCACTGCTTCTGATTCTTAGTGAAGAATGCGAAGGCCTTCGCTCCTATTTCACGGGCATTCAGTGGGGCGTTCTCAACTCCTCCCGATGCACTTATGTGCGCTCCGACATATTTCATTGGTTCTGATATTTGTCTACCGCTCCGTCAGCGGCTTTTCATAGACAAAGATATCAGTGAATCCCAATCCTGCAAGTTCCGGATAGAACGGATATGTCTCCTCCCTGGTGAAGAATCCGGTGATTATGACCCTGTAACTGTCCCATTCCTCAAGTATTTCAACCGGAAGCTTAAGGCGCTTTTCTATCCGCTGTTTAGCCCGTTCTGCCTCTGCCTTCCTGTAGTAGCTTCCGGCATGGAGGACGAATCTTGGAACGGGCGGAGGCGGCGGAGTTATCTCTTCATCAGGCTTCGGCTGTTCTGTGACAATTTCGGGCTGCTCATCCTTCACAGGAGGCGCTTCTGCCATCTCCGGCTCAGCTTTTGGCTCCGCTGCCGGGGCATTGACATCTGGAACCACCGGCACGAGTCCTGTTTCGGATTCATGAAGAACTGTAATGTCGTCGAATCCGTACTTCCTCAGTAACGGAATGAATTCCCTGACCTCGTTTGTATCGGCAAAGCCGGTAATCTGAACCTTGAAGAGACCACCCTCGCTTCGTATTGTTACAAGTTTCTCAGCAGCTGCAAGCAGCCTGTCGCTCATTGAAACAGTCTCCTCAACCGAATTGAAGGCCCCGAGCTGCACCGTGGTGCCTCTTATTACAACCGGCACAGGCGCTTCCTCAATAGTTTCCTTTACAAGTGCAAGGGAATCTTCCCTCGTCTGGCTGATCCATTCACCCCTGACGGCCTTGTTCGAGATGACCCATATCTCGGTAATTCCCTGGGCATGTATAACAGGTATATATTTTTCAAGATCTTCACGGTCTGCAAAACCGGTAATGCGAACCTTCCAGAATCCGTCTTCCTCGAACAGCTCAACATTCTTATCAAGGGCTCCCTCAACCTTCTTCTTCATTATCTCCGCATAGAGCTTGTTCCTGAATGCACCAAACTGAACTGCATAATAGTCTTCTGTGATTGTCACGAGCTCACGCGTCACCTCATGTATGACAAGGTACGAAGTGTCTTTGACCACGGTTCTGCCCGGCACCGGAGGAACAATTTTCAGGGTATCAGTAGCGGTAATGATGCCCGGGATCTGCGGGATGTCTTCAACCATTGCAGAATCAGGCAGGATGACTGTTTCTGGTATGAGTTCAGCCTTCCGCACAGTGAAGTCCAACCCGGTGACGTAATCTCCCTCCCGGCTGCTCCTGATGATGAATGGTATCGAATCAGGGTCGGATGTCATGTCAAGCTTCCGGAGCTGGGCGGTGTCAACCCTTGCATAATATGATCCGGGAGAAAGCCCGAAATAGCTGAAGTAACCGTCAGGCTCGGTCTGTATCCTGCCTTTGACAGTATTGTCAATCCTGTAAATATTTACAAGAATCCTTCCGATACCAGACCTTACACCATCTTTTTCAAGCATAACCGTTCCGGTGGCTTCTCCTTCAACATTTACAGGGATTTCAATCAGCTTGAGCATGTTTGCATCGGTAATCACCGCATACGTCTTTTTATGGAGACGCCATGACACGTCGGTGAAATTGCTTTCATCAAGCTCGATGAAGTGTTTCACGTAAGGCTCCATGCCTGTGATATGTATTACCGAATCTTTCTCGCTGTATTCGATCTTTCCGCTGTTCGACCTTATTGCAAGACCATTTGCCGGGGGTTCGCCATCGTCACGTATGCCGTTTGCGTTAAGATCGAGGAATGCGACGACCGAGATTCCCCCCCTTCCGACATTGGTGCGGTTGTCTGCCTTCAGGAATGAGGTCTTTTTGTCATTAATCAGGCTTCCGCGGGCATACTGCACAAATGTTGTCTGCTCATTGCTCTGACGAACCGACATACCCATCTGGGCGAAGGAGAAATCATACCTGAGGCCAAGCTCTCCCATTGTCACATTGTTCCGGAAGTTATGTTCGAACGACAGATTCAGGTAACCATTTGTGAAAAGCCTCTTCTCTATGCTGACTTTTCCAGATATGAATTCGTTCAGGGTATAATTGTACTGGACCTGCGGCATAATGACAAAATTGGCGGGAAGTCTGAAGCCAAGTGAAAGCTGACTGGAGAGACTGGGATCGAATTGTTCAGAAAAGACTCCGTACGTTGTGATATTGGCACTCATCCTCGAGACGGCTCCGGCAACCATCCATTCTGCTGTGTTGTACCTGGAACCGGGAAAACTGATCCTGTGCCAGGAAAGCCTTGAATATGCTCCCATCTTTTTTATCCTTACAGGAACCGAAAGAGAAGCTTTTATTTCATCGAGGTAATTGTACGATATGGCCTTCTGATTTCTGTCATACCAGATATAATTCAGATCCATCTGAATGTTGGAAGGCATACGGTAGCTCATTGTTCCCTTCGCCCTGACGCCATACATATAATCACCTGAAACGAGGAGGTTGTTTGTTATCCTTACTGAGGCGTTCACAAAAGGCATGGCAGGACCTGAACCAACAGATGAGAGGTATTCGAGACCTCCGCCGAGGGTAATATGCCTGGTGGCCCCATATCTGAGATCAGCCCTTGAAAAACGGCTCCACGAAGAATCTTCAACGAACCCCGCGCTGACAGTGTATTCAAACTCCTTATGAGGCATGAAATTGAAAGGAATTGTGATATTCTGTTCCCGTGTTCTCTCTTCGCCCCATGGCCCGTAAAACTTAAGTTTTACAAGCGTGTTGCCGTAAACCAGCGGAACCTCGAATGTGAAAAACCCGGAGGCATCGGCCTTAAGGTAATCAACAAGCACATTGTTGACATAAAGCTCAACGGTCCAACCGGGCTCAGTCCGGTCAGTGAGCGAATATGTTCCGAAAGAGCGGCGGAAGGTTGTGGGTGTGTTTGTAACCTGTACCCCGACAACCGGATTGAACAGGGAAGAAGTTGCGTTGGTGTTGATCTTCCCGAGCATCACCTGCCGCATCCAGCTCCTGTCATTATCCACATGGCGCCACATGTAGTATTGCTGCTTTTCACTGAAAGCGGTTCCGGTGTACAATGTAAGCGAGGCTGACGCTTCTCCTCCGGCAATGACCGAGCCAAGGGCAAGATTGAACCTTCCGTCCGACTTCCCTCCGGGCTGCTGGCTTGCATAGACGGACCAGTCGGCCATTCCAAACCGAAATCCCGGATAGCTCCGGCCTATTGTGGTGTCTGCAATGATCTCTCCCTTCAGCCGTGTGATGTTTCTCCTCATCTCTTCCTGGCGCATCTCGCGGATAACCGGCAGCTCAACCCTGGTATCGATACTGACTGTCAGATCCCTGAAACTGAAACTGCAGTCGAGGCCGAAGACCTTGCCGTAATACAGGGCTTTCAGGTAAAGATTCGTTTCTGTTCTTATAAGGGCATCAGATTCAAGCTGAAAGCTTTTTCCCCCGAAATCTATCTGACTGCTTGCATGGCTCACAGTATAGGAATTTCCGGGATCAATAAAAAAACCCGTAACAGTCTCGAGATCATCAGAAACGACATTTCTGATTCTGAGAAAATTAAACAGGTCCCTGACCGGCAGATAAACTTCCTCTCCCCTGATCAGGGCATCTATTTCACGCTGACCGATATACGGGATCTTTATATAAACCGGAATCTCATCATATTCCGGCGTTTCCTGTGGCAACGCCATGCGCGGGAGTGCCAGGAGACACAATGCCAGTATAAAAACCCTCACTCCGGGTGACAGGATATGCATTAAGTCCGAAAACTGCCTGTATTCATATGCATTCCTGTCTGTCATCAATCAATATATGTCATATGTCACTCCTGCACGAACGTGACGTCGATTGTTCCGCTGTAGTTACCGGCCGGATTTGATCCTATGGTTCCCACAGTAAGGGTCCCTCCCACGAGAACCGTTGTCTGCTGCTGGTATGGCAACATGGTAACGAACGGCGATGCCGGATATGTACCCTGCACTGTGAGAAGGAGAGTGCCGCCTCCGCTGCCCGTAAGGGTTGATGTTGTGCCTGACAGCACCGATATTACTGTACCCGGATTTGCCCTGATATAAAACATTGCCGGCGTATGAAGCATTCCGAGGCTCAGTGGTATCACGGTGCCGGTCGCCGTTCTGGCAGATCCGTCAGGAGGCACGGTGATGGAGCCTCCTGATGCCCCGGGAGTAAATGCACCGAAAGCCATCGGCTGTGAATGATTTACCGTGATTACAACCGGCCGGGGAGGAGGCTCCTGGGCATACAGCGGACTGAATAAACCGCTCAGAACCACCACTGCCGCCATGAGCAAAATCCCCTTCAGAAAATCCGGTTTGACAATCATTCCGTTCATCGTATTCCAATAGTTAACTTTTTGGTATACTGTCTGTTGCCTGTTGTATACCTGATAACATACAGCCCCGGCCTCACATTCACGGGAATCTCATACTGACCTGTTTCATGAATTGTTGTGATCAGCGCCGGGCGACCGGAGAGATCACATATCATTATAATGCCCTGATTATCTTCTATATGCCAGACCGTAGCCCTGACAAAATCACCTACAGAGTATGCAGTGAAAAGTTCAGATGACCCCTCCGGGCCATCGATGCCCGTTGTGCTCTTCTGAAATGCCAGCATAAACCTGTTGTTATAATCGCCTGCCGTGAGATTGACTTTATATTCTGCCTGCGGCTGGAATTCAATATTCCGGCCGGTGACTGCATCACGGAAAAAGACCCTGACACCTTCAGGCAGATTTTCAATGTCACTCATGCGGAATGTCACTTCTCCGTCCCTGTAACTTTTGAGCCCCAGCGGTACATACATCGCTGTGTCTGCCTGACCGGGAAGAGCGTTTATCGAAAGCTTCTGTCCTCCCGGCAGGACAGAGTAAAAGTTGGTGACCATCATGTCTGTGTTCATGAGTTTCAGTGCGTCAAAACCGGAATCGAAAGAAGTTTTTGCGGCATCGTCAAAATAAACGACAAGCGGGTCAACCGAAGAGGTGTCATCGGTGAAGGCGGCAGTAACCCTCAGAAGGAAGCGGGCGGAGGCAGCTGAAGATTTGAGGAAGGGGTGCGTCCTGTCGCTGATCCTAACGCTGTTTGTCATCCCCAGCGTCGCCGTTGCCGGGAACGTGTCAGTGACATGAACGAAGAAGCCCTGCATCGAAGGGATAATATTGGTGGATACGCCCGGATCACTGGGAATACCATTGACATAGCTGCTGTAGGTGCCTCCGTATTCGTCGGTTGTGCTGGCCCTGAAATAGTATACGGCATAATCAACGTTTGACCTTGTCCACCCCGTGGCCGCATCCCAGTCAATCGGAGAGGGGTATGGGTTCCCGACAAGATTGAATCCCTTTGTGAAAGCTTTGTTATGATTGTAGAGGGTTACCGAGAGGCTGCCATTGTTCACTTCACCCGTTACATCCACCGTCTTCGCAACACCTGAGGAACCGAAATTTGCCGCATAGCCTGACATAACAGCCAGTATATTCGTACCTGTTGTATAACCGACCCAGCCTGACGAGGTCCTGTTCTCATCGTACCGGTAGAATAGCGGGAATGACGAGGCGAGGTTCATGTCATCACCGAATTCACTGACCGTTGCATCGCTGAATGGTGAACTAAAGTATTTGTAACCGTAGGCAGAAGGAAGATATCTCTGCATTGTGACGTCACCTGCAATGCTTCCGTTGCCGGAGCCGTCGACAAGCGCTGTTCCTGAAGCATCGGAAAGGAGCGTCAGGTTACCGTCAGAGACCAGGGTTCCGTTCTGAACAAGCACCACCCCGGAAACGCCGAGGGGGGCTGTCAGCGTGACACCGGCAGGATTGTTTATCGTAAGGTTCATTACCGCATTCCCGGTAAACAATCCGCTTATAACCGACTGAGGAGCGTCTCCGAGAAACTCTACAGTGCCTGAGGCGGCATCAAATGAACCGCTGCCTGAAGCTGATCCGTAAACCCTCATTGTTCCTCCGGAGATGGTTAGGGAACCTCCCGGATCAATTTCAAGATTGCCGGCTTCACCGGTTAATCCGGTGGCAATAACCGGGTCAACAGCAACATCAGGAATCAGGACGTCGGTCACCGGGTATGGAACAAAACCACATGACCAGTTGGCGTGATTATCCCATGAACTGTTTACAGAACCATTCCATACCTGGCCCGCAATTGTAACTGTTGCTGTTGCCGACAGACCGGAGCAGACAGATCCGTCTAATGTATTGGTCACTATATATGTTCCTGATTTGCTTGCAGATACATCTATCTGTCCTGTGGAGGTGCTGATGAAAACGAGTCCAGTCGCAGATGAGAAGGTACCTGCAACTCCTCCCGGATCAAGGACAGGCATCGGGTCCGGCCCGTTCTGGCAATAGGGTGAACCCGGATAGGCAAATGAAGCTGTACGGACAGTAATGCTCACTGACCTTGCCGGGCTTGTTCCGCAGGCGTTGGTTGCCGTCACGCTAAGGGTGCCGCCCGTTGCAGCCATACTGAAATCAACCGTAACAGAGTTGCCGCTGCCGATAATTGTCTGGCCTGTGCCGCTGTATGACCAGCTGTAAGTAACCCCGGAAACGAACGGCACAGTGTAGACATAGCCTGTGCCACCCGGACATACCATGGTTTCAGAGGCAGTAAAGTCACCGGGCCTTGAAGCAACAACCGGGAAAGATATCACCACCTCATCCTGGGATGAACAAGGTCCGTTACTTATTGTCCACCGCAGAGTGTAACTCACCCCCAGTACCCCGTTAAATACGGTATTGTACAGTGTGCTGTTTTCAAATGAACCGCCGGCACCACTGACAACTGTCCAGAGGCCCGAATAGGTTCCCGGATTGTTCCCGGCAAGAGTGGTGGTTGAAAGACCGCAAAGTGACTGGTCGGAACCGGCAACGGAAACGGGTGGCAGCTCATAGACAGTCACAGTATTTGCATCCACCACACCGGTTCCTGATCCGCTGTTGAACCTGAAGCCGGTAAGCCGGTAAACCCCTGGTACGGTTGCCGGTAAAGTGAAAGGCAGGGAGGTGACTGTTACATCAGGCTGGCTGATACCATTGATCGTATAACTTAATATATATGTGAGAGTTATCGGTGTAAATGAGATAAAGCTGACTGGTATGCCACCCGAACCGCAGATGGGAGTGAATGAAGAGAACGAAGCTCTCGCCAGGGTACCGGAAATACTTGCCGTGGTAAAATCAGATGGGGTTGCTGAAACTGACACATCTCCGGTTGTGGATACCTCTCCAATGTTGTTGGTTCCTACAGCAGTCGAAGGCTGTTCGGTCCACAACCCGGATATATACCGTGCGACTCTCATATCTGCAAGTCCGTTTTCTGTAACCAGCGGTGTGAGGTCGCTTTGCGGATCCCAGCCTATCTTTATCCTGGCTGACGCTGCAGCCGGTGATGATACGCTCCAGTATTCCAGGGTATTTGTCACTTCCAGTGGCGGTGCAATGGATGTTGCCGTTGTATTCGGCGAGAAAAACTCAGCAGTAAAATATGTTGTAATCCCCGCTGCGGAAGTGAGGGCAAACCTGTGACCCTTGACCGAACCTTTTCCAAGGGGAAACACAAAGGAATCGCCATTGATTATTTGTTTTGTCAGCGGACCGCTCACATATGACGTGGAACTGCCTCCCACCGGTACCACGGCGGATGCAGAGGTGCTCAAAAGCACAAGTCTTCCTGATGCAGAAGTGTTGATGACCCCGGTTGTGAGTATCAGCTGGCTGGCTGCTTCAATCAGGCCTCCGTCACTGATTGTCAGCCCGGCGGAATTGTTGATTTCAATATTCCATAATCTGTCCGTGCCGCTGAAATCACCTGTGGCTCCTCCAAAGCTCTGTGCGGATGATCCTGAGAATGATACGGTTGCTGCAGGATAAGCGCCGGTTCCGGATCTGAATTCCCCTGAATTGTATCTTTCAAAAGTTCCCCCGACAGTTATTTTTCTGTTGTTAACGCTGTTATCAAGGATCGGACCATCAATGATAAGCTTTTTGCAGACTGTCAGATCAGAATTGGGCAGTATCCTTCTTCCGGTTCCGGAGAAGATGAGGTTAGGCACAGACGTATATACACCGGAAACTATTATATATGTTCCGCTTCCTCCATATTCAATGGTTCCGTTGCCCGAACAGTCGGTAAAGCCGGTATATGTACCACCCGGAAGGTTTCCTCCTTCAACATATATCTTGCCGTTTCCGGTTACGTCCCCAAGGTTGTGTCCGTAAGTAGGAGAAACAAGGCGCAGCTCTCCGTTTAATACAGTGCTAAGGACTGAGATGAAGTTGAGGTCAGCCGTGACCACATGGTCAATTATTACATTGCATCCGCCTGGTCCGCCTGACGGACAGGGAGGAGATGCTCCCACCGGTGTCCATATCGCGGCATCTGTCCAGTTCCCGTTACTGTTTGTAATGTATTCGGGAACCTCGTCGGGAATGGCGGCTTCATTTCCGGCAGTATAATCTCCGTTCAAATTGTTGCTGCCGGTATAATAGAATGAAACTGTGTTGGCCGCTTCGCTGACATTATCCGTTGCGGCACCGGGAGCAGCCTTGTCCCATGTGCCTCCGGGCATTACAAGACGTGCGGCGACATATGCCGATTCTGTCCCGTTGACGTCAGCCGTCAGATAACCGAAAACCAGGCTTGCATTAAGGCCTGAAATGCCCGAGCTCTCTGCCTGCCAGTAATACGCAAGTGCATTAAGCGGATTCAGGAGGGTCGGATGGTAGTCATTTACCGGATTTATCCTGACTGATCCTACTGTTGAGCTTGCCGTTGCCGTGAAGAGGGCTGGCGTATATTTTCCGGCCACACCCACCGGGAAGGTAAAGGTCTGTGCTCCCGTCGGGAAAAACTTAAGCAGGCCCCTGCTGCTGGCCACGCCGTCTGACTTTATCATATTCGAGGAGGAGAAGCCCGTAGAATGGATAACGCTGTTCTGACTGAGAGTCAGCTGGTATTTGTTTATGTCAAGTACTCCCCTGCTCATCACAAGGTCATGCTGAAGCGCGATATCGTTGTTCAGCCTTGCCCCGGTATTGGTATCAAGCACCAGCCTTGCAAATGAACCGGTCCCTGTTAAAGTTTGCAGTGAACTGCCAGCAAGTCTTATTCCGCCGGTTGAATTATCATCTGTATACGCGCCATTGTTCCCGAGATTTCCTCTCAATGTCAGCAAACCCGATCCGAGAACCAGGTTGCCTGATACGATATCCAGATCATTGTTTACAGTGAAATCGCCATTTGCCGTAAGAGAGGTTAGTGACGAGACCTCCAGATCATAAAAGTCAGTCACGGATGACCCGGAGATTGCCTGGACTCCCCCGTCAAATATTGTCCGGTTGGTGCCGTAAGTATATGTTCCGTTATTTGTCAGACTGCCCCTGATTGTTATGTTGCGGTTGTTTGACAGGAGAAAGCTTCTGCCGTTTTCCAGGGAAATGTTGCCGTTCAGAACCAGCGGGCTGATCATCAGGGCAAGACTTGCATTGCGGTTTGTCCCGGACGTTTTACCTGAAATTGTAAGGTTGCTCAGAGGAATGTTTGCATCAAGCTGATAAGACTGATCTGCATCTATTGCCGGACCTGATGAAGGTGTTTGTGCAAAGATCATGGTACCACCTGTCACCGACCCGGATGACGGCCTCAGGTAAAGATCCCCGAAGGTTGTTCCTCCTCCGCGGATAATTGTAAGGTTTCCACCGGTCATTGTAAACTCACTGCCGTCGTTAAGCACCTCCAGTTTTGCCTTGGCTGCATTGGCACTGTTGCCGTAAATGAAGACGTTGCCGCCGCTCTGCCTGTAGGTCAGAATACCGTTGGTTGAGGCCAGCGGCCTTCTGATCTGGCCATTGATAAAGAGGTTTCCGCTCTGTACTTCAAGAACTGACGCTCCGCTGCCCGAGTATTCAATGTCTGCGTTGTTCCCCGTGTTTCCTGCAGGTCCGATGTACACATTTCCACCTCCTGTCAGAATCCGCAACCTGCCATTAAGGTACAGAGTTTCAGAACTGGCCGCATTTGAAATGTAAACATTTGACGGCGTATTGATTGTAAGACCCGCCGTGGCGGGTATTGTGAAATCAGTAGATGTCGAGATTGCAAGGTCTCCGGTACGGTCATACACAAAAGATCCATTAAGCAATGTCAGCCAGTTATTTACAGGAGTCGACAGGTTTCCGCCAATGTTCCATGTAATTGTCGTATCAGGGGAGTTACCCTTATCTATCGTTACATTATTGAATACCGTTACGGGTGTTGTGCTCAGGGTTGGATCGTTCGTAACAACGGTCGACCTGTTGCCGGTGAAAATCACGCCGCATTGGTTGCTGCCGCTGAGAAAACGCATGACGCTCGGGGAGCCGGATGGCCTTGGAACGGTGTTATCGCTGTTATTATAAACCGAGCCGCCAATTGACATTATATTATTGCTTGAAGTGCTCCAGACATCAATCCCTGCTCCTGGAGCAACAAATACGTCCCCGTCAATATTTATTCTTTGAAGCCGGGTCCCGTTGTAGATGAAGCCAAACGACCCTCCTGCCACAAGCAGGTTGCCCTTTACATTCACGGTCTTTTCGGCAATCGTTCCGTAGATGCCGTTCCAGGTCATTGCCAGCCATGCATCGGCATCCGAGCCGTTGCAGATAAGGTCTCCGTTGATTGTAACTAAAGGTATATTGGGAAGAATAATGTTGGATCCCCTTAGCGGTGTCATGATTACAGTTCCGTATTCATCTGCATTCGAGGGCAGTATATAATATCTTCCGGCTTCGGGATTTATCGAATAGAACTCTGAGATTCCATCATTCAGGCTGAACTCTGAAAAGTCTCCGTTCGGATAAACGAAATATTCGGGATTATCGAAGTCTCCGCTTGATCTGGTCGTCAGTCGTATTTTACCGTTTCCTGAAGGATGATTTAAAACTGAGGCAAAAGTGCTGCCGGGATTGTTTTGAATATCAAGCACTGATCCTTTCTCGATCTGCAGACTTGCACAGTTGACAACGGCTTTGTCCCTCCCGTAATATGGCAAGGCAATGTCATTATCATCAGGAGGCAATGGCGGGTTTTCAGTTGCCAGCCATATTGAATCGTTTCCGCCTATTATTACAATATCATTGGCACCGGGTGTTGCAGGGGGAGGATTGGTTACTGTATGCCCTGTAAGCGACCAGGTTGAGGTTGAACTCCATAGACCATTCTGGCGGCTGTAGTATATCCTGGGCAGGCCAAAACTTCCTGCACTGCCGGCAGTGTAATCACCGTCAAGGAAGTTGGTGCTGTTTGTCGGAGTGACCCAGTCAGAAATTGTATTTGTGGCGGTGTTAATATCAGACGTCTGCCCGATATACCAGTTCAGCGAAACATTGTCATATAGGGCGGGCACATAATTGGTTTCCGTACCTGCAACATCTGTCTGACTGTAGACAAATGTATGGCTGACTGAATATAACGGTATCCCCGAAAACCCCGCTGATTTGACCCTCCAGTAATATGACAGGCTCTGACCGTTGACAGTAGTGACCGGATGCTCGTAATCAACCGGATTAACCGAGATCGAACCGTAGGCTGCCGGCGATGCAGTGAAACCAATTGTGGCCGGGGTGTACCTTCCTGACATTCCCACCGGGAACACAAACGGATCATTCGAGGAGTAGCTGCGGGAAAGGCCCCCGTCTCCCGCATTTCCAGCCGTCTGAATGAACCTGTCGGTGCCGGCGTTCAGAATTGATGCGGTGTCATTCAGGTGAAGATTATACGTTCCGATGTTAAGGTTTCCGCTGACGGCGAAATTAAGCGATCCGTTTACCGTCATCCTGTTAAGCAACGAAACCGGAGAGACAGAGGTGTTTGCCAGGTCAAGATTGCCGTATACCCCGCCTCCGTTGATTGTCTGTGCAGTTGAACCGTTGAGAACTATCTTTCCGGTTCCGGTCGCAATACCTGAGTTGAATACGTTCCCTGAAACATTTAAAATCTTCCCTCCGTAATTAAGTGTACCGGCAACAAGGTTCAGCGCCGACGATACATTTACTGTATTCTGAGATCCGGCAATAGTAAGAGCTACTCCGGATGGTTTTGTGACAGCAAGGGAGCTGAGAGAAAGAGGTGCGGCAAGGTTAACCGTGAAAACCCGGGCGGCAGAACCGTTAAATGTGGTTGTATTTGTTCCGGTCGTATAGGTAGTGCCGGTTTCCAGCAGGAAGTTGCCGCCCACGGCAAGATCGTTGCTGTTTGCATTCAGAACACCCGAAATGACAGACAGGTTGGCGGCTATTGCAAGCGGCGTACTCATTCTGACAACGGCGGTGCCGCTTGTCCGGTTAACTGTCAGATTATACAGGGGAGCCGTAGAATAGATCGAATAACTTGTGGCGTCAGTCCCGGAGCCGCTGACAGGAATGATTTCAAGGGTACCCCCGGTTACGTTGATGTTCGCCGGGGATGATTTTACGTCAAATGCTTCGGCGGTGGCAGTGGTTGTAACGTCATAAATGCGGATCGTTCCTCCGGAAACCGTATAGATGTTATCGGGGTTTTCAAGATTAAACGAGCCATGAGCTGCACTTATACCTGATGATGCACGGTCGGTATTCAGGGAACCTGTCGTCATGTCGGTAAGGCCCGCTATGGTTGTATAGATAGCCGGGGTTCTCTGGAACCGGCCCCTGAGGATGAACAGGCCGCCTGACTGACCGTACGAAGCAGATCCTGTGGATGAAAGGAACTGTTTGGCGTCAACGACTCCATCATTTATTATTACCTGACCGGAAGCCAGGGATGTCGTAACTATCCCGCCTGATTCCTTTGCCGAAAGAAGCCCGCTGTTTACCTGGAGCCTGCCGAATACGTAAAGTGAACTTCCCGTTCCGGTGGTGTTTATCCCCATCGCGCCGTTTGAAGAGGCGGATACACTATAAGCAGTGTTTACCTCGCGGTAATCATCAGCTGTAATGAAAACAGCCACATCGACACCGTCACATATGAGTGCTCCGGTGGAAGGTATATAATAGTGGGCATTGGGCAGGCTTCCTTCTGACAATGAAGGAATAAACAGGTTCCCCTTCAGGACAAGGGTTCCGGCATAAATCCAGAGTGCCTTCCTCACAAGCGGATTCCCGGTAACGGATTCCGCCTCCTGGTCATTGGCGCCAAAGAGCCTGAAATTGGAATAGGCTGAGGAGGTTACTGTAAGACTGTATGTCTGGTCTGAACCCTTGTTGACAATCAGGTTGTAAAAGTCTGTCACACCGTTGCAGGTCAGGGTATTGTCCGATGCTCCTTCAAAGTAAACAGTAGCGGCTCCGGAGGTAACGCCCGGAGTGGTGGGTGGAAAGGCATTGTATACCGGATATGTAAGGTTGGTGAACCGCACCGTTCCGTTGTTGGTGAAATCACCTCTGATCCTGACGGTGTGAAAATTCAGGTAATAGTTCAGGTAGGGCGCAGATCCACCGGTATCTCCTATTGCTGTGTTTGTCACGCCATTTCCCACTGAAATTGCAGCCCCGGTTTCAACTGTTACACTGCCTCCTACAATAAGGGAAAGCTTCGCCGTTGAGCTGTTATCGTTGATCCTGAATGTGCCGCTGCTGACTCGCAGGCTGCCGTTCAGTGTAAGGGCAGTCAGCTGGGTGGCTGTTGCGCCGGAAGTATTGATTACAAGGTTGTTGTAAACAGCCTGGGATGCCGGAAGCGTAAAATTCGACGAATTGTAGTATTCTGCAGTCCCGCCACCTGCATCAACAAAAGTATTCGCAGTAGATGCCGGAAAATTGGCCGATGCAAGCTTCAGAGTACCCTGCCCCGAAAGTGCTGATAACGTGGAGGTAAAGCGATACCCCGCCTGATCAAGAAAAGCTCCCGGAGCAATCTTGACAGAGAGTCCTGATTGAGCAACGTCCTGGGTAAGCGTCACCGTGCGGTCGGTAAGGATAATAACTCTTGAGTCATCTCCCGGAACCTCGCTGCCGATCTGGAGGGTGCCACTGGGATCAGAGGTCCAGGTAAACGGGTCGTTCCAGTTGCCGCTCATGTAAGAATAAAATGTGTTGTACCTGATAGTACCCAGCGCAAAATACTGGCCCGGATTAATTACTGGCTGCGAGACAATAGAGCTGGACCCGATGGTTCCGCCGATTGTTGAATAATTACCTGCCTGAGCCGGGGCCATCCCAATGGCTTTTGTTTCATCAAGGCTTCCTTCGAAAAGCTCAATTCTCGCCCTTGTAAAATTTCCACCGTTGGTGTTCTGCAGGGTCCAGCAGGCCGGATCCACAGATACTATCGTAATACCGTCTCCGTAGAGAGCTCCTGTCTGACTGTATGAACCCTTCAGCACCGGACCGGTTGCGCCGGTGTTGACATCGAGAAGGCTTATAGCTTTATATACTCCTCCTTCTCCTATCGGGAAAAGATAATTGCTTCCCTCGCCGGCAAGACCTGCCGTAAGTGTCCTCTGAAGACCTCCGGTTGTTAATTCGATAAACGAGTTTTCTGATCCTGTAACGGCAAAGGGCGAGCCATTTGTTACCGAAACTGTATACCCTCCGGCAAATAATATTCCGTCTGAAAGAGTCAGAATACCTCCCGATGCAAGGGACAGGTTGCCGTTGAGGGTCACGCCGTTTGTATTGTTGATTGTAAGATTATTCAGCGATGCCACACTTGCCGGTATGTAAATGCCCGGGGAGGAACCGCCGAAGACCAGTGAAGAGGCTGTGGTAGTTGAAAGATTTCCGGAGGTGTGTATTATGGATGGCCCGTTCAGCGTCAGGGTGTTTGCACCCACACTGAAATCTCCTGCCGCAAGGTTAAGCACCGATGATAGTGTGACTGATGAAGCAAGATTCACACCGGCAGCGTTGTCAATTATAAGGCCTCCGTCACCGGTGAAGGGGGATGTCAGTTCAATCCCGGTTGTCTGAGCCGCGGAGCCCCTGTAACGTATGGCTGACGCGGTGCCGTAAGAGGGGGCAGACCCAGATGCAGTGGCGGTGCCTTCCAGAGAGAGCATGGCGGAAAGCGAAACGCCTGCAGGTATGGCCTTTGCGCCACTGCCGGAAAGAGTCAGATTGGTATAGGGGGTATTCAATACGTTCTGAGCGCCATCGCGACTGTAATTAACGGTTGCACCTGTACCGTTCAGGGATGTAGTGCTTGTCCCTGTCCCGCTGATAGTAAAAGGTGTCGCACCGGCAATACTAAGGACGGGGGAACTGTTGCCAAGTATAATGGAAGAGTTGTTCGATGCATTCTCATTGCTGGTTATAACAGACCCGTTGACAGTCACATAACCTGATCCGATTACAACCGACGCATTGTTGAGGCCGCTTCCGCTTCTGTTGCTGTAGATTGAAATATTGCCTGATACGGTTAAATCATTCAGACTGATATTCAGGATTGTTGTCCTGGTATTGCCCGGATTGATATTGGTCCCTGATGTAACCGATCCGCAGGCAATGACCCCGTCCCCTGACAACATAAAGGAGGTGTTTGCATTGGTGGCGCTTAACAGCGTGACTGCTCCTGAAACAGTCAGGGTAAAGCCTGCATTGACAGTAAGAGTACCGGTAGTGTAGCCTGCACTAAATCTCAAATCTGTACAGAAGGCGTCAGCCGTCACGGTCACGGCGTGATTGGCAATTAATACAATATCACCGGCTACCGGAAAGGAGGCGGCTGCACCACCGCTATGACCCGATGTTGACCATGTAAATCTTGAATTCCAGTTACCGTTTTGCCTGGAATAGTAGGTTGCTGCGTCAGCAGCCAGATAAAAAAGCGAAAAGGCCGCCAACAGGAAAATGATCTTGCAGGTCCGGCCTCTTGAGTTCATATCATCAGTTAAATTAGTATCACCGTCTGCCGGAGTTGATCAACGCAAATCAATGGTTGCCTCGGCATACTTCTCCGGCCTGACGTCAGAAGGTGCAGAGAAAGTAACAACCAGCCTTCCGCTGTGGAAATCAATGGCTCCTCCGCCCGTCAGATTGAATGAAAATTTTCTTCTTGGATTCGGAGTATAAACCGCAACTCCTTTTGCAAGTCCTACACTGGTTATTGTTCCGCCGGGAGCAATGTGATCAACTTCTATATCTCCATATACCGAATAATCGCCGGTTCTGTTGAAGACAAAAGAGAGCCTGGGAAGGGTGTCGTTTTCAAAAGTGAGTGCAACATCTGAAAGTGTGACGCTTGCAGAGGGATTCCCAACCCTGATTATTACAGGTATTGTAATTCCGAATACCGGCACCAGCTTGATCGAAATTGTTGATTCACCCTGGTTGGCAGGGGTTTCCTCTCCCAGTGGTTTTTCTTCGGGAGTTGCCCTGAAATACAGGTGCGACCTGTACTCGCCGGGAGCCAGATCGCCTGTTCTTACTGCCTGGATCTTCACTGTCTGTGCCTCATCAGGTTTAAGAGTGACCGTTCTCGGGAAAAACCGGATGTATGGCGTGGCAAAGCTTTGTCCTTCGTCAGGTTCGGTGATTGTCTCGAAACCTCCGTCTTCAGTCATCCTGATCTGAACCAGCGATATTGTATATGTAGCCGTGTCCTTACCTATGTTGGCAAGACTCAGGTCCACAGATCTCTTATTGCCTTCAAATACGACTCTCCTCGGAGTGATGAGGAGGTCTCCCTGTGCCGTGATTATGCCAGGTGACAATAAGAGGCTTACTAATAACAGCATTGCCGGATGCCGTACGGATATTGTTCTCATCACATTCTGTTTTTCTCTGACTTCAGTTGAATTCAAAGGTAATCGTATATGTCCCTGTATATACACCAACAGGATTGTCATTCAAAGTGCCCACCCTCAGAGTAGCACCGACATAAACAACCTGTGATCCGTTTTCAAGTAACCCGGCTCCGGGATCTGCCAGCGGAACAGACTTCCAGTCCTCAACAGTCATGGTTCTTGCGCTGCTTACATGAGTTATGGTCACCGGTGACTCAGGAAGGGATACCGTATAGGCAACCCCGGGATCACCGGTGACATAGAAGCTTGCAGCGCTGTGTGACCCGCTGCCGGGCCAGACACTGCCAATAACTGAAATACTGTTTTCGGGATTTAAAATAAGGCTTCCGCCCTGCGGTCCCGGAGAGAACCTGCCAAAACTAAGCTGTGAGGTCTCCACCGCTGAAAGAGTTGAGATAACCTCTGCAGTAATGTGTCCTGTTACAGTTGAAGATACACCCGGCTGGGCTTCCGCCATATAGGCGGAAACCAACAATAGCAGACATAGGCTGATTGCTCTGGGAATTAGCCGTCTCATAACTACTACTGCCGGTTGTCTTTTACGTGATTAGTTATAGCTTACAGTAACCGGGAAGTTTGCTGAGGTATAAGAACCGGATGCCTGGCTTATCCCTGTTGTAAGTGTTGCACCAACAGTAAATGCTGCAGCACCTGTTCCGTTAAGAGCGGGTGTTGCTCCGGCGTTATGGTTAAAAGCAGAGACCGGCATTGGATCTCCGGGTCCGGTTAAAGTAACTGTACCATCCGCCGGAAGTGTTATGGCGAATGTTTCCAAGGCCTGGCCTGCAACAGTGAATGAAGCTGCAACACCGTTGGCGGGCGGAACAAGGGATGCACCGCCACCGGGTGTCCTTACACCGTCAGTGGCCAGAACCACGGTACCAACAACGTTAGATACTGCAATGGTTCCGAAATCCATATCGCTCACCTTTGATAGAGTCAACGGCCCCACAATAGTGGCAGTGGCAATAGTTTGTTCAGTGTCGGTGTTTTGAGCAAATACACCGGCTGTTAATGCAAACAGAACAATCGAGAATGCGAGGATTTTTTTCATCTTCATTTTGTTTAAGTATTAGTTTTAATAATTTCTATTTTGGTCTATTCCGCTTTTGACCATTTATACATAACATCATGCACTGGGGTTACATGACATTTTGCGAATTGTAAAATTAAACGGACGAACAGGTCGATTATTTTGACAGACGACGATTTATTAACAACTTTCAGCTGTTTTCAACACGCTCAGAAGCTGCTGCTGCCATCCCAGCAATGGGTGCAGAGTTTCTCCCGGGGGAGGCCGATAGCCTTTATGAGATCATCAAGCCGCTGAAACATAAGTGAATCCATTCCAAGCATAGAGGCAATCTCCTTCACCATATTGTCATACTTCCCGGAATCAGGATCAAGATAATCCTCAACATTCTTTTCCTCTCCCTCAAGCCTTACAATGGCCTTGCGCGCGGCGAGTTCGAGGGTTGAACGCGACTGTGAGAAATTCAGGAAGGGGCATGGATACAGCAACGGAGGACATGCAATTCTCATGTGGAGCTCGGCGGCACCTGCCTCACGCAGATCATTTGTGTTGTCACGCAGCTGCGTCCCCCGTACAATGCTGTCATCAAGAAATATTATCTTTTTTCCTCGTGTAAGCTTTTTATTCGGGATTAGCTTCATCTTCGCAACAAGCTCCCTTTGTATCTGCCTCTGCGGCATGAAACTGCGGGGCCATGTGGGAGTATACTTTGAAAATGAACTCATATACGGAAGCCGTTTTTCATTGGCATAGCCAAACGCATGACCCACGCCCGAGTCGGGGACGCCGCACACAAAATCGGCTTCCACCGAGTCATGGCCGGCAAGTGCGGCACCGCATCCATACCGCACCTCTTCCACATTCCGTCCTTCATAGTCTGACGTCGGGAATCCGTAATAGACCCAGAGGAAAGAACATATCTGCATCCTCTTCCCGGGGGCTTTGAGCCTTGTAAATCCGTTCGGACGTATATGCACTATCTCACCGGGGCCAAGGTAATACTCGGTTTCAAATCCGGTATTGGGAAATGAACAGGTCTCTGACGCCACGGCACGAGCCCCCTCCTTCCTTCCTATGACCACAGGCGTACGGCCAAGCTTGTCACGTGCAGCTATAATACCGTCAGGCGTCAGCAGAAGAAGGGAACATGAACCCTGGATCTTGTCAAATACGTTTGTGATCCCCTCCACATATGAATCACCTTCACAGATTATATTGGCAACCATCTCGGTTGGATTGATGTTGCCCATGAAGTTTTCTGTAAAATGCTTCTTGCGCGCCAGGAAATAATCAGCCATTTCATTTATGTTCACGATACGTGACACGGTTACAAGAGCAAACGGCCCCAGGTGCGAATTGAAAAGAATCGGCTGCGGGTCGGTGTCACTGATGACGCCCATTCCGCTGTTTCCGCTGAAATCCTTCAGTTCGGCCTCGAACTTGTTACGGAAATATTCGTTTTCCAGGTTATGGATCCGCCGCCTGAATCCTATTGCCTTATCATAAAACACAAGCCCGGCCCTCTTTGTGCCAAGGTGGGAATGATAATCCGTACCGTAAAACACATCGTCAATACAACTCCTTTCGGAGACGGAACCATAAAAGCCGCTCATCGTTGATTCTCAGTCTGATTAATTTTCTTAAAATGCAAGGCGAAGATAATCAAACAGGAGAAAAATTTGTTGTACTGTAATAATTGTTAATTTTGCACCAGATTAATAAACAAACAAATGGAAAATCAGGAAAAATATCAGGCTGAACACGTTGAGCACAAGAAAGGCGCTCCGATTGTCATGATTGTGTCAACCATAATCCTGACCCTGGGCTTAATTGCCCTGGTGGTACTATACTACAACCAGAAAAGCAAAATGGTTGAGATGGAACAGGTGCTCACGGAAGAGAAAGACTCCCTGGCAAATGAGCTCCGGATGATGATGTATGGATATGACACACTTAAGACAAGCAATGATACACTCAATGCTGAGCTTCTTCGTGAACGTAACAGGATACAGAAACTCCTTGAGGTCAATGCCTCCAACGCCCAGCTTATAAGAAAATACAAGGCTGAGATAAGCACCATGCGTGACATTATGAAGAGCTACATAGTTCAGATAGACTCACTGAACACCCGCAACCAGATATTGACTGCGGAAAACGTGGAGATCAAACAGCAGATGACTGCGGTTCAGGAAACCAATGTTGAACTTGAAAAGGTCAAGGAGGAACTGACTTCCAAAGTCACCGTTGCATCTGTGATCCAGGCAAAGGACGTTGTTGCCGTAGCCCTCAACAAGAAACGCAAGGAAACCGATGAGCTGAGGAACCTCGACAAAGTGCGCGTCTGCTTCACCCTCAGGGAAAACCCGATTGCCGCAGCAGGAAACAAGGTTGTATACCTGCGGGTAGTGCGCCCTGACCAGCTGGTCATCACACCCTCCCCAGACAATCTCTTCGAAGTCAAGGGCGAACAGCTGATCTTCTCAGCCAACAGGGCCGTTGATTATGCAAACGCTGACATCGAGATGTGCATCTTCCTCGACAATACCGGTGACTTTATCCCCGGAACATACAACGTTGAACTGTACCTCGACGGAGAAAAGATAGGAACAGGCGCCTTTACACTGAAGGGACGGGGCTGATCAGAGCTCTGCCAGCAATTCGGCAATAATATTATCAGATATCATCCTGCCCTGGTCTGTAAGGACCAGGGTATTTTTTTCCCTCTTCATCAGACCGTACCTGATGTACTTGCCCGAGAGATTGACCAGGTAATCATGCAGCTCCTTGTCGTAGAACTCTTCGACATGGGTCAGATCAATACCCCACATTGTTCTCAGCGATGTCATGACATACTCATTGAACACGGTTATCCTGTCAAGATCCTCCCTCTCACATGGTATTTCCCCGTTGCTGATTGCCTTAATATATTTCCGTACATCAGAAACATTCCACTGGCGTGAGCGCCCATCAAATGAATGTGCCGAAGGACCCAGGCCCAGATAGGCGACCTGTTTCCAGTAGGAGGAATTGTGCCTTGAAATATATCCTTCCCTTGCGAAGTTTGAGATTTCGTAATGCATAAAACCGTGCTCTCCGCAGATCCTGCCAAGCAGCGAAAACATTGAAGCTGAAATCTCCTCATCTGTCTCCTTCAGCTTTCCCGCCTTCTTCATCCGGCCAAATCTGGTGCCTTCCTCTACAGTAAGGTGATATGCCGACAGATGTGTCACCGGAAATGTAAATGTCTTCTCAAGATCAGCTTTCAGATCAGCAGTTGTCATCCCGGGGACGCCATAGATGAGATCAACAGAAACATTCTTTATCCCTTCCCTGAATACCATTTCAAGGGCCCGGGCCGACTGTGCGGAATCATGACGGCGGCCAAGGTAACGAAGACGCTTGTCGTCCCATGACTGAACGCCAAGGCTTATCCTGTTTATGCCGGCCTTTTTCAGCTCACCGAACATTCCTTCATATACATCATCCGGGTTAACTTCGAAGGTAATCTCGGGATCATCGGAAATGGGGAAATTCCTCTTCAGTTCGGAAATAAGCCTTGCGGTTGCGGCCGGCCCAAGCAGCGACGGAGTACCGCCGCCGAAGTACAAAGTCTCCACCGTTTCGCCCTCCAGGTATGATGACCTCAGCGAAGCCTCACGTATGACCGACTGAACAAGATCATCCATAAGGCTGTTATCTGTTATGCTGTAGAAATCACAGTAACCGCAGAAGCTCTTACAGAATGGTATGTGTATATAAATGCCGGCCATCGGGAAAATATATACTTTAAAAATACAAAAGAATTGACATTAGTTTGTTATTTTCACAATCTCAAAAATCCCGGATGATATATCTCTTTATAAAACAATATTATAAGAGCATAATTATTGGGCTGCTCATTCTCTGGCTGAGTCTCTCCGGAAGCAAATCACTGGTACCTGGACGAATGTTGAACATTCCGTATATTGATAAAATGGGGCATTTTGCAATGTATGCGTTTTTTTCCGCTGTACTTCTTCTTGATTCATGCCGCTGGCTCACGAGCCGGCATATCAGGTATGTGATACTGCTGATACCCCTGATTTTCGGGGCCCTTATGGAAATATTGCAGATGACCCTCACCACATCACGAAGGGCTGAATCACTTGACCTGGCGGCCAATATAGGCGGAGTTACGGCAGGAATCCTGCTGGCTCACATAGTACTGAAAATTCTTGAAAAATTCAGATCTTCACAGCCGGATCATTCCTGACCTGTGTAACCAGCTGATTGATTGTCTTTGAGGAGAAAAAATTCTCGAGGCGCACCTTTTCTTTCCTCAGATCATTATGAAGGATGCAACGGCCGTCATCAGGCCTGTCAAGATTGCATTTCTCTCCTGTCACATAACAACTGCTGAAAAAGTCCCTACCGTCAATGGCGTCTATTATATCCATCAGAGTAAGCTTCTCTGCCGGAATCATCAGATAAAACCCTCCATGAGGTCCTTTGGTTGAATGAAGAATCTTTCTGCGTGCAAGTACCTGAAGAATCTTCGCCAGGTAAGGCTGGGGAATGTTCAGCTTTTCAGCTATCTCCTTAAGCCCGGTATTTGCCTTTGAATCTGGTTTGGAGGCAATGAATATCACTGCCCTGATGCCGTATTTACAGGTTGCTGACAGCATTTACCTGGTCTTTATAGGAATTTTGTCTATGCGCCTCTTGTGCCTTCCGCCTTCAAACGGGGTGGTAAGAAATGTCTTTACAATCACTATTGCTTCTGCTTCGGAGATAAACCTTCCGGGGAGTGCACATATGTTGGCATCATTGTGCGACCTTGCCAGCCTGCTGATATCTTCATTCCAGCATACTGCTGACCGTATCTTCTGATGCTTGTTGCATGCCATGTTTATTCCGTTGCCCGATCCGCAGATTGTAATACCATAATCATAATCGCCCTTTTCAACTGCATCAGCAAGAGGATGAGCATAGTCCGGATAATCAACACTGTCCTCTGAAAAACAACCCAGATCCTTTACTTCGTACCTGCTCGTAATGAGCCACCTCACCACCTTCTCTTTCAGCCTGAAACCGGCATGGTCTGAGGCGATTATAATTTTCTCCAAAACGATCGTATATTTTTGTACAAATATAACCCTGTAATTATTAAAAGAAAAGAAAACATTCGGAGATTGGCTTGTTCATAACATGTAACCGGAATTTTGATTAATTGTTCATTTATAAATTCATTCCCGGGGTTATCAACACAATGTCTTTTTTTTCCCGATTCAAAATTTTTTTCTTACCGTTTCGTGTTCTGCTTTCAACTTTTACTGAACAGCCTTCCCTGCTTTTTAAGTCATCAATGACTATTAACAAAACAGGCGTAACAATTGTTAATTGTATCTCTAATTGTCTCTTTTTCAGAAAAGGTACGTTTTTTGAGGTGTTGAAAAGATGTTATTATTGATTTAACTCCCATTTTTGCAAAGGAAATCGTAAAATTGTTTTAACAGAACTAACAG
>CAZOHL010000030.1:0-12765 GCA_964579645.1 uncultured Rikenella sp.
AGATTTTCTCGACAGACCGTCGCTGACAACAATGAATGACCAGAACTACTGGACATCGGAGAATAACCTCCGGCTCTTCGCCAATGGATTCTATGCCAACTACTTTGTTGGTTACAACTCCGCATGGGGTGTTGACTATGCTCCTCTGAGGGGGTATTATTTTGCTGATGACTTCACCCAGACGGGTAAGCAGATCAGTTTCGAAACACAGGCTCCTTCATCGAGGACCTCTACAAGTGAGACTCCTTCGATGCTGACAACCTACTGCGGACCATCATGGAACTTTGCATATGTCCGCAAGTCAAACCTCTTCCTTGAGAGAATTGAAGAGATGAAGGATGCATATCTCACTGAGGATGCGTACAAGCACTGGAGTGCTGTTGCCCGTTTCTTCAGGGGTTATGAGTACAGCAGGCTTGTGAGTGTCTTCGGTGACGTGCCATATTACGACAGGTTAATTAATGACACCGAGCTGGACCTGCTCTATAAGGACAGGGATGACCGTACTATGGTAATGGATGCGGTTTATGATGATTTTGCATATGTAATGGCCAATATGCGGGCCTCTGACGGCAATGCACAGTACCTTAACAGGTACATAGCTGCCGGATTTATCTCGCGTCTCATGCTCTTTGAGGGTACCTGGCAGAAGTATCACTTCAACAATTCCGAAAAAGCTCAGAAGTACCTGCAGATGGCAGCGGATGCAGCCAGTTATGTGATGACATCGAACAAGTTTTCATTTGCCAGCGATTTCCGTTCACTGTTCGGATCGCAGGACCTG
This sequence comes from uncultured Rikenella sp., assembly GCA_964579645.1. Taxonomy (GTDB): domain Bacteria; phylum Bacteroidota; class Bacteroidia; order Bacteroidales; family VadinHA17; genus SR-FBR-E99. The sequence continues at coordinate 785 of CAZOHL010000030.1, forward strand.
GCGGGCAATAAGGAAGTGATAATGTACAGGCATTATGATGCAGCGCTGCAGGTGACTCATCATATTGCTTCTTATGCCAACACAACCGAGAGCCAGCCGCAGTCTGCCAACCTTGACCTGGCGAAGTCATTCATCTGTGCTGACGGGCAGGTCTACCAGTCATCAACACTTCCGGATGCAGACAAGCTTGCTCTTGCCAGTATGATTGCAACCCGTGACCCGCGCTTCGAGGCTACCTTCTGGGATACTCCCAAAAAGGAGGCTTCCACATTGGTCTACTCTGATAAGTTTATTGACAGGGTGGGGCCGACTTATGCCGGTGGCACTTATCCGCCGCAATACGGTTCGAATACAAACACAAATGATGCCCCGGTAATGCGGCTTGGAGAGGTGGTCCTGAACTGGATTGAGGCAAAGGCTGAACTCGCCACCCTTGGCGGGCCGGCTGTGACCCAGGCAGATATAGATGCTTCAATCAACGCAATTCGCAACCGCCCGCTCGATGCAGCTGCAATTGCTAAAGGAATCCAGAAGACCGCGCCCATGACACTCGCCAGTCTCCCCAATGATCCGGATCGCGATGCTGATGTGCCTGCCCTCATCTGGGAGATACGCCGTGAACGCAGGATGGAATTCGTCTTCGAACACTCCCGCCTGCTGGATATCAAGCGCTGGAAGAAACTCAACTACCTGGATGTCGCCACCAATCCTGACCTGCATCTCGGTTTATGGATGGATTTCCCGGTTGAAATGCCCGAGTGGCTGATAGCTGCAAAGGTCAATAAGCTGAAGGTTCAGAAAGCTGACGGTACGGTAGTAACCTATTCCGGAACCAATGGTGCTGATATGGTTGGATATTATATACCCGAAAACATATCAGCCCGTGATGCATTTACTGACAGGGTCTATCTTGCGCCTGTGGGCGTAGCACAGATTACTCAGTATGCTGAGAAAGGGTATACCCTTACCCAGACAACCGGCTGGTAGGAGATAACAATAAAACCTTTGACCGGATTGTCAGAATGTAAAATTAGAGACGCGCACAACGCGTCTCTAATTATTTTATATTCATTCATTTGGTCTTGCTGAAATTCTGGCAGATGTATCAGGTGCGTGAATGGATGATTTACTGGCTGCATTTTTTTTCAGAAAAATTCCGTGAATTACGATTACAGCCTGTCTCAAAATCCCTTAAATTGCCTCTTATTGAACATTCTTTCTTCAATTCAGTTAACTATTATTCTAAACCTTTAAACTCCAAATATCAAAAACATGAGAACAAACCTGAATTTGCACTCTCAGCGGGAAGTGGCCAAATGGGGAAAACATGCCATGTTTTCAGCCATTTTGCTAATTCTGTTTTCCGGAACAGTTATTGCCCAGACAATACGGATTTCCGGAAAAGTCACTGACAATGCCGGTCTTGCAATTCCGGGAGTAACAATACTCCTTGAAGGAACCTCCACCGGTGTAGCCTCAAATAATGACGGCACATACACTATCGATGCACCTGCAAACGGTACCCTGGTCTTTTCAGCCATAGGGATGGAAGCAATGAGAGTACCGATCAATGGCCGGACCACAATTAATGTCACAATGGCCGAATCATCGGTTCTTGTGGAAGAGGTTGTGGTCACCGCCCTTGGTATCGAGAAGGAAAAGAAAGCCCTGGGATATGCCGTTCAGGATCTTAAAAGTGACGAGATACTGAAGAACAAGCAGACAAACGTGATCAACTCACTTGCTGGCAAGGTCGCAGGGGTGAATATCACCCAGTCAAGCGGTTCGGCGGGTGCCGGTTCAACAATCATCATCCGCGGCGGTAACTCTGCAAGCGAAACACGTGACAACCAGCCGCTTTTTGTCGTTGACGGAATCATCTATGACAACTCTACAGTCAACAGCGGAAATTCAGGAACTGACGGTGTTACAAAAAATGCGACATCATTCAGCAACCGCGTGATGGACATCAACCCTGATGACATTGAGAGCATGTCAATCCTTAAGGGAGCGGCAGCAGCCGCACTGTACGGCTCACGTGCAGCTGACGGCGTGGTTATAATTACAACCAAAAAAGGGAGCGAAGGTCCTATAAGGGTCGACTTCAACTCGAAATACTCCTATTCCTGGGTTGGAACCCTGCCTGAACTGCAGGGCGTCTACGGAAGAGGCTTCTATAACCAGGCCGGTGCTTTCAGTGACTTCACAACCCAGTCATGGGGCGACCCGATAACCGGAACAGTCTATGACAATGTAGGCAACTTCTTCCAGGGCGGCAATGTGTTCGACAACAGCCTGAGCATATCCGGAGGCAGCCAGAACAACAGCTTCTATCTTTCGGCATCAAATTTTGACCAGACGGGAGTTGTGCCCATGACGGGATTTGACAAGAATACATTCCGCTTCAACGGTGAACAGAAATACGGCAAACTGACTGTAGGGGCAAATGCAGCCTATTCAATTACAAACACCCTGAAAACTCTTACAACAGCTGGTCTTTATAACGGCGGAGGCAACGGAACAATGACAGCGCTTTACGGCTGGTCACGGAGTGATGATATCGCAAAATACCTCAATCCTGACGGAACCAAATACAGGATGTTCGAAGGACTCCAGGAGCTTGCCAGCGACGTGGAGAACCCGTACTGGATACTGAACAAGAACAAACTGACAGACAAGGTCAACCGTTTCACCGGAGGCATCAATGCATCGATCAACCTGACAGACTGGTTTAATATTCTTTACCGTGTCGGTTATGATACTTATAACAGTGGTGCATACACATATATCGCACCGGGAGGTGCAGTGGTCGAACAGTACCAGGAGGGCCGTCTGAGCAAGAGTGGTTCGGATTATGCGTTCCTTACCTCCAACCTCATGCTGAATTTCAGCCAGAAAGTGGGTGACATTGACCTGAACCTGTTACTCGGACATACAGCTGAGAATACAAACAGGGTTTCGCGCACCAACTGGGGATACGGATTTTCTACTGCCGGAACAATCAGTTTCGGCAACATCGTCGAGGACCAGAAGTTCTTCACGGAGAGGAATGTCACCAAGCGGCTTGTAGGCGTATTCGGCGAGTTCCGCGCATCATACAAGAGCATCGCTTACCTGACTGTTACCGGTCGTAACGACTGGTCGTCAACGCTCCCGATTGAGAACCGGTCATATTTCTATCCTTCAGTATCCGGCAGCTTCGTATTCACGGAACTGCTTCCGGAGAATGATATCCTTTCATTCGGAAAGATCCGTGCTTCATGGGCCCAGGTCGGTAAGGACGCCGATGCCTATGCCACCAACACATACCTATGGGCTCCTCAGATAGTGAGCGGGCAGTTTGTAGGCTCCGGGAACAGCTGGACAGGAGGAAGCCCGAACCTGGTTCCCGAGATCCAGACATCTACCGAATTGGGTGCTGAACTGCAGTTCCTCAAGGGCAGGCTGGGACTTGACTTCACCTGGTACAACAGTATTACAAAGAACCAGCTGGCAAGCCCCAGACTTGCACAGTCAACGGGATACATTTTCCTTACACTGAACAGCGGCTCGGTTCACAACAAGGGTATAGAGCTGTCAGTCAATGCAACTCCGGTGAAAACACGTGACTTTACATGGGATCTGACACTGAACCTTTCAGGCAACCGGGGCACCCTGGGAGATTTCCTCCCCGGAGTCAGTCTCTTCTATGTAACAGACGTACAGATTGGTGGAGTGAAGGCAGCCTCCGTGCCAAACGGCGGATACTTCCTCGGTCTGACTGGCGATCACTGGATGGTGGAGAAGGATGAGGAAGGAAATGAGATCCCCGGTGGCCGGTATATTGTAGATGAGGCTACAGGACTGTATGCCCCGACTACTCAAACTACAAACGTAGTAGGGAACCGTGAACCTGATTTCATCGGAGGCCTGAATAATAACCTGCGCTACAAGAACCTGAACTTCTCTTTCCTGTTTGACATCAGAAAAGGCGGTGACATTTACAACGGTACCGATTATTATCTGACAATCAATGGATTGAGTGCCAAGACCCTCGACCGTGAGTCAGTCACTGTGTCAGGTGTTTCAAAGACCACTGGTGAGCCCGTATCCTATACTTACGAGGCCGGGAAAACTTATACTGTAGGAGGAGCATCGAAGTCAGGCGAATATATGATCCAGCAATACTGGGGCATAAACGGATACGGAGTGAATGCCTACAATTTTATAACAAATACTAACTGGCTAAGGCTTCGCTCTGTCAACCTGTCGTATGATTTCACAGATCTCATTGGCAACAGGGGTTTCATAAAAGGTCTTTCAGCTTCAATCGGAGGCTATAACCTTTTACTCTGGACAAACTACAAGGGGATGGATCCTGAGGTGAGCGTTTCCGGTTCGGGAACCGGAGGTTCCGGGTCAATGGGTATCGACTATTGCGGTGTTCCTGCAACACGAAATGTAACATTCGGTATCAATGCAACATTTTAATAACTGATTCAAAAAAGTTGATTATGAAAAGGATATTATCTATTACACTTGGTCTGATCCTCCTGTTGGGCTTCTCCTCGTGCGAGAAGTGGCTCGATGTCAATGTGGACCCTGACAATCCAAATGACCTCAGTGCAACTCCGGAGATCAGGCTTCCATGGATACAGCATTATTATATGTATGCATGGGGAACTGCCAATATGCGTACCAGCACAATTGCTGGGATTTTGACTCAGACAACCTCCGCCACCGGCGGCAACAGCAGGCTTGCAGCCTGGAATCCCGTACAGGGCAGCAGTACAACAATTTATCAGAACTGGTTCCTGGGAGGCGCTGTCAACCTCAAGCCTCTGATTGAGAGAGCCGAGGAACAGGGTGCATATCATTATATAGGCGCTGCCTATTGCATAAAGGCCATGGGTTTCATGATGATGCTGGATCTGTATGGTGAAATGCCCTATACAGAGGCGCTTACAGGGAAGTATAATCCGGCCTATGACCAGGGCGATGTCATCTATGCAGGATGCATGGCTGACCTTGACAAGGCAATAGAATACTTCGGGAAAACACAGGAACCTGGTGCTACGGCTCTCTCCGAAGGTGATTCATGGAACGGAGGCGATGTAAGCAAATGGCTCAAACTCTGCTACGGACTTAAGGCACGCTACCTCCTCCAGGTTTCCAAGAAATCTACATTTGACCCGGCAGCAGTATTGACTGCACTTCAGAATGCGCCTCAGTCAAATGCTGACAACATTATTATGAAGCACTACAACGTTGAGGGTGATGCGCTCAACTTCACGGTAGGAGACCCATACCAGACCAACTCAACGTGGAACTCAGCCGGTTACGGTACAGGCCAGCGTTACACCAGGTGGTATGCCAACCTGCTGACCAACAATTTCACAGGTGGCTCCGGAGTGACAGACCCGCGCCTGCCCAAGCTTCTGCCAGCAATGATGACCAACGTGGAGTTGAATTCCTCCGGGAACATAATCAGTTACGAGTGGAAAAGAGACATTGGCGTGGACGTGATGAATTCAGACGTCAGGGTAAATGCAGGACCTCTGAACTATGCATACGCAAATGGCCCTCAGACCATAAAGTATACAATTGCTGATGAGGCAAAAAGAACGGCTTTCATTGCATCAATCCCTCATCCCTATACAGTCAACGGGAATGATGTTTCAGTGACCTACCCCAGGGGCGCATTTTATGTCAACAGTACCAACTACATGCGGGCAGGTGACACCGCATATGTCAATCTGAGATCGAATAGTATGTCGACAAGCGGTGTTTCAGCAACAGATATGTACTATTACCTCAATGTTGATATGAAGGCAGTAGGGGGGACCGGCAGCTTCTTCGTGAGACCCGATTCGGATTCTGATATACTGACATATGCAGAGATGTGCTTCATCAAGGCTGAGGTTTACCTCAGGCAGGGTAATGCACCCCTGGCGCATGCTGCATATATCGACGGCATAGAGGCAAGCTTCGAGCGGATGCAGACCAAGCTCAACGAATGGAAGTCAGCCGGTACCGTTAACCCTGATCAGATGCCGATGAATGACGCAGACATAGCTGCATATTTGGCAAGCCCGGCTGTGGTGCAGAGTGCCGGCGCCCTTACAATGGCTGACATTATGCAGCAGAAGATCATTGCAATGGGGATCAATATGCAGATATGGAACGATATGCGCCGTTTCAACTACAGCGCAGGCAACATAGGCAGTTTCGGGGTTGTTTACAGAGACTACAAGAGACCCTTTGAGTTCACTGCAACCAATATTATTCCGGGCACGAGCCCGACAGACCTGAATTACTGGTTCCGCAGGTTCAACCACAGTGCTCACGAAAGCAACTACAACAACGAGCAACTCATGGCGTCAAACCCCCTGGCCATGACGGACCCCATCTGGAGTGATCCGGTATGGTGGGATGAGGAATAGCGGCATCACACAATCATGAACATCCGGGGGGCTGAGACTCAGCTCCCCGGTTTTTATTATAGTCGGCAGCCGGCGGTAGCAGTCGGCGGCAATAAATTGCAAATTCGCCGGCTTCCGGCTGGCCGGGTATCACGTCTTTCTGAATCCGCTTCGTTCGATCAGCGGTTCTATCGAAGGCTCGCGACCCCGGAACAATCTGAAGAGCTCTTCTGGTTCACTGCTTCCTCCTTTTTCGAGAATATTATGGCGGAATGAGCCTGCCGTTTCATTATCGAAGATGCCTCTCTCCCTGAACAGGCTGAATGCGTCGGCATCGAGCACTTCGGCCCACTTGTAACCGTAATAACCTGCTGCGTAGCCACCGGCAAAGAGGTGAGCGAAGGAGACACTCATGCATGCCCCGTCGGCTGCAGGCAGAAGCTCAGCAGGGCTCATTGCTGACCTCTCGAATGTCACAATGTCACCAGCATGCGGTTCTTCAAGTGTATGCCAGGCCATGTCAAGCAGTCCGAAGCTGAGCTGCCGCATACAGGCGTAGCCTTCATTATATGTAAGTGAATCCCTGAGTTTGTGAAGCATCTCCACGGGTATCTTTTCTCCGGTCTGATAATGTGCGGCCCATGTGTCAAGCCACTCTTTCTCCCATGCCCAGTTCTCCATTAGCTGTGATGGCAGCTCCACGAAGTCGCGTTTTACATTCGTGCCTGACAGACTCTCATAGGTGCAGTCAGACAGCATGCCGTGCAGGGCATGACCGAATTCATGGAGAAAGGTATTCATCTCGCTGTGCGAGAGCAATGACGGCCGTGCCGGTGTCGGGCGGGTGAAGTTCATCACCAGTGATACTACCGGGATGATCCTTCTGCCATCTTCCTTCCACTGCTCACGGAACCCAGTCATCCATGCCCCTCCGCTCTTTCCCTTTCGGGGATGAAAGTCAAGCATAAGAATTGCAATAATACCCCTTCCTGCGTCATGCACCTCGAAGGCAGATACTTCGTCATTATAAACTGGAATGCTCCTGTTTTCCCGGAAAGAGAGTCCGTACAGCCTTGTTGCCAGTCCCAGTACAGCTTGCCTGACTTTATCCAGGGGCATGTATGGTCTGAGTGCTTCATCATCGATGCTGAACCGCTCCATCCGCAGCTTCTCTGACCAGTATGCCCAGTCCCATCGCTCGAGTTTCCCTTCAAATCCGTGCTGCCGTGTATACTCTTCGATATCCTTAAGGTCTCTCTTCCCTGCAGGTGATGAAGCTTCCAGAAGATTGCGGAGGAAAGTGTTCACCTCTTCGGGTGTGGATGCCATCCGCTCCTCCAGGGCGTATGCTGCGTAATTAGCGTATCCCAGCATCCTTGCCATCTCCAGTCTGAGCTCTGTAATCCTGGACACCAGTTCACGGTTGTCATGTTCATTTCCCCGGAAGGCGCGGCATGAGTAGGCTCTGAAAATCTTCTCGCGGAGATCACGACGGTCAGCATATTGCATGAACGGCACGAAGCTGGGAGCATGGAGGGTGAACAGCCAGCCCTCTCTCCCTTTCTCCCGGGCAAGTGCTTCCGCTGCCTCCCGCACCCCCTCCGGGAGACCTGAAAGATCATCTTCATCCTTAAGATGGAGGGTGTAATCATTAGTCTCTGCAAGAACGTTCTCCTCAAACTTCAGGGAAAGAGTAGAAAGTTCGACGGTTATAGCCCTGAATCGTTCCTGTTCAGCATCAGCCAGGCCAGCACCGCCACGGATGAAATTCTTGTATTTGCGGTCGAGAAGAATCATCTCTTCCTTGTTAAGTCCCAGTGAATCTCTTTTCTCATAAATGCTCTTAACCCTGGCAAACAGTGCCGGATTCAGAGAAATGTCGTTGCTGAATGCGGTGAGAACGGGAGAGACCTCCCTGGCTGCTTCCTGAAGTTCCGGTGTTGTATCAGAGCTGTTCAGGTTGAAGAGTACGGGGATGATACGGTTTAGCAGTGATCCGGCATGTTCAAGCGCTTCAACCGTGTTGCGGAAATCGGGTTCCGCCTGATCGGATACAATATGATCGATCTCCTTCCTGGCAAGTGATATCGCTTCTTCAACTGCAGGTTTAAAGTGTTCCGGCCTGATCTTTTCAAAGGGTGGAATCGCGAATGGGGTGGACCATTCCTGCAGGAGGGGGTTTTCTGTGGTCATGGGTCAGTTTGCGGTTTTGACAAATATAACAGGATTTGTAACGTGAGGATTACAATGCTGTGACCGCTACGCGGTACGGTTCCCCGTAGGGCATACAGCATTGTAAAACAATGCCACACCCCGGAGGATGTGGCACTGATATCAAGACAATGGAAAAATCAGAACGGCAGGTCGTCAAGTTCCGGGTTGGGAGAGGGAGCATCCTCGAGCTGAGGATTTACGATGGCTTTCTGGCCATTCTCCGCCGTAGCAATCCCGCGGCTGATGGACAGCGCATTGAGATTGGTGATGTAATTGGCCACGCCATTCTTTTCCCAGCGGTTTCCCCTGATGTTGAAGATCACGGTTACCTCCTGCCGGAGCCATGATTCATCAATAATTTCGCACTTTTCCTGGGTCAGCTGAAATTTGATGAAATCGACATAAGCCTGTCCGCTTCCGCTCTCCTTATGTTCCAGGACGAACTCCCGCTTGCGGAAACGTTCATTTATCCTGTTGACCGGATATACTTCCGCAACCCTGCCAGTAATCTGGTATTCCATTATTCAGTTTCTGTAATGACAATCTTTTCGATTTCATCGCCAGCCCTTATCAGGTCAATCACCTCAAGCCCTTCCACCACCTTTCCGAAGCATGTATGCTGCCTGTCGAGATGTTTGGTGTTAGTCCTGCTGTGACAGATAAAGAACTGTGACCCTCCGGTGTCTCTCCCGGCGTGTGCCATTGACATCACGCCGCGGTCATGAAATTGTTTCTGACCTGAAAGCTCACATTTGATCTTATAACCCGGGCCGCCTGTGCCGACACGCGGATCACCAGGATTCCTGGAAAACGGGCAACCGCCCTGGATTACGAAGTCAGGAATAACCCTGTGAAAAGCGAGTCCGTCATAGAATCCCTCCCTGGCAAGTTTCACGAAATTGGTTACAGTGCCGGGAGCATCGTCATCGTAAAGAACTGCTTTCATAACCCCTTTCGGGGTATGTATCTCGGCTGATATCATTGTTTTACGATTTCGAGGAGCTCAATTTCGAATATAAGTGTTGAAAAGGGAGGAATCGGGCCCTGTCCCTGTTCGCCGTAAGCCAGTTCGTAAGGAATGTAGAATTTGAATTTTGATCCTACAGGCATCAGCTGAATGGCTTCCTGCCATCCCGGAATGACCTGGTTTACAATAAACTGTGCAGGTTCGCCGCTGTCAAGTGAAGATTCGAATTTTGTGCTGTCAATCATTGTGCCGGTGTAATGTACCTTAACAACGTCAGTGGCAGCCGGCTTTTCGCCTGTACCCATCGTGATTACCTCATACTGAAGTCCGCTGGTTGTTTCCTGAACACCCTCGCGTTTTTTGTTTTCAGCGAGGAACTTCTCTCCTTCGTCGATATTTTTGCCGTACATTGCTTTCATCTTCTCCATCTGCCTCTTCTGCATGTATGTCATCACAAATCCCTGTGCTGCCTGCTCATCGAGAGCGTTCTTTCCTTCTTTTGCCTCAAGCATTCCTTTTGCAAGCATTATCGGGTCAATATCAATGCTGTCAGACATGTAGTAGAAATAGTTGGCAATTCCCAGGGCGTATGCAAGAGAGTCTTCGGTGGTTTTCACCTTGTTCCCTGTTACGCTTGATTTTGTATTGCATGAAGATACGATCATGGCCGTTGCTACGGCGAGAATAATTAAACCTTTGATTTTCATTGTGTATGTTTTAGAATTAATTTTCGGCAAAGATAGCATTTTGGGAGTCACATCGGGGATATTACTCTTCTTTTGTAACATTGAGCAGTTCCACCTCAAATATAAGTGTCTCAAATGGTTTGATGATGTTACCTGCGCCCCTTTCGCCATAGGCGAGGTCATAGGGTATATACAGCATCATACGTGAGCCTTCCTTCATCAGCTGAAGTCCTTCCACCCATCCGCGGATCACATCGCTGACTCTGAACTGTGCAGGCTCTCCCCGGTCATACGAAGAGTCGAACTTGGTACCGTCAATTGTTTTTCCGGTGTAGTGAACCGTGACCACATCTTCCGGTCCGGGAGTTGCTCCGGTTCCTTCCTGAAGGATTTTATATTGCAGTCCGCTTGCAGTGGTAACGACTCCTTCCTTAGTGGAATTATCTGCGAACCATGTTTTTGCAGCCTCTAACTGCTGACCGTACTGAGCCATGAGGCGGGCTTTTTCGCGCCTTTGCATGTAACTGACAATGAATGCACTGGCTGTTGTATCATTCATGAGCGCTTTGTCTTTCGATGCATCAATCATTCCTTTTGAAAACATCTTGGTATTTATATTGATGCTGTCACCGACATAGTATTTATAATTGGCCACTCCGAGAGCGTAGGAGAGGGAGTCTTCGGTGCCGGCAAGTTTTGATTTCTGGCCTGTTACCGGCAGAATTGCCACTGCTGCCAGGGCCATAACAAGAACGAGTCTGCTTGCTTTCATTTTTTTGTTTTTATGTGATTAAAGGAGCGGATTCAGTATCCGGTTGCTGTTTCAGTGGCGCAAATATACCAATATTCATCTCTTCACTGCCCGTGTGATAACTCTTTTTCCCGGTGGTCCCGGTAGCAGTTTTACTTCAAAACCAAGTGACCGGAGCATTCTTTTCAGATCACCTTTGGCCGAGTAGGTAACAAAGACCGATCCCGGGTGTGTCACGGCTGCAATTCGGCGCATCACAGTCTCGCTCCACATCTCCGGCTGTTTATCAGGTCCGAAGGCGTCAAAATATACCAGGTCATAAATACCTGCGGGGTCCTCAGTAGTGAGGTCCGTCAGCCTCTTTTCAAGCGTGAACCAACCGGTGATTGCTGCCGTTGAGTTCCACGGGGCGGTGTGAATAGCCGTCAGCAGTTCTTGGCCTTCTTCTCCTGCCATGGAGCCATAATTAAGCCGGCTTATAACTTCGACATCCAGAGGATATTTTTCGAGAGAGGTGTAGCTGACACGGATTTTCTCCTTACCGGCATGCATAGCTGTAAGCAGTGCATTGAGTCCCGTTCCGAAGCCAACCTCAAGGATGGATGTATCACCCGGCGGAAGGCTGGCAAGACCAGCATTGATGAAGATGTGCCTTGATTCTGTAATTGCCCCGAAACGGGAGTGGTAATGCTCGTCAATCCCGGGCACGTAGAGAGTGTGGGAACCATCATCTGTCACTATAAGTTTTCTTTCCATATGTTAAAAGCAGGCAGGCAGATCAGGCAATAGGCAATAGGCAGTAGTGTCATACTGATTACAATCTGATCATTGCCTGTAAGAAGCCCTGACCGCAAGACCGCAAGACCGCAAGACCGCAAGACTAAACGTAGTCACAGACCTTCCGACTCTCAGACTCTCAGACCCTCCGACCTTCCGACCTTCAGACTCTCAGACCCTCAGAC